>JADIMR010000110.1 GCA_017694565.1 Candidatus Enterocola intestinipullorum
TTATAAAGCTCCCGAACTCACCGCCCAAGCGATAGACAAGGACGGTTGGTTCCATACGGGAGACACGGGCAAATTCGATGAATACGGCCGCCTGACAATAACAGGACGCATAAAAAGCATTTTCAAAACCTCGATGGGCAAATACATCAATCCGTTCCTTATCGAGGAAAAATTCCTGCAATCGCCGTTCATCGATTGCATGATGGTGGTCGGTGAAAATCAAAAATTCGCAGCTGCACTGATTGTCCCCAACTTCGAATTCTTGAAATCGTGGTGCGGCAAACATGGAGTGGAATACACCACAAAGGCCGAAACATTGCAAAACGATATTGTAAAAGCCCGCTTCGTGAAAGAAGTGAACAAGTACAATGCGTTCTTCGGGGACACTGAAAAAATACGCCGTTTCGAGCTGATACCGGAAGAATGGACTCCGAAAGACGGCATCCTGACTCCTACATTGAAAGTGAAACGCAGCGTCGCCATTGAAAAATACCGCGACGTGATAGACAAGATGTTCGCCTGACATACCGGCAGGAGGTATAACAAAAGAAAGCGTTGGATTAATCCAACGCCTTCTTTATATGGCTGTCAAGCCGACATCCCGATATCATATTCAAGACCAAGCCCGTACCATTTCGGATAATCTGAACATGTCCGGCAAAAGCATGTCAGCCCCGGCCTGCAACAAATCCTCGTCCTTCAATATGCCGGTATTGACTGCTATCGTAAAAATGCCGGCAGCTACCGCAGCCTGTACGCCAAGAGGAGCATTTTCAATGACGACTGCTTCCTTGGCCGGAACGTCCATCTTTTGCAACGCCATCAGGTATGGTTCTGGATCGGGTTTGCCCCGCTTCACATCAAAGGCTGAAACCACGTTGCCCGAGGCAAAATATCCTGGAAAATATTTATCCAACGTATCCAAAAGACTTGTTTGCCCGGATCCGGTTACAATACATATTTTCAAACCTTTCTGCTTTACTACCGCCAAAGCTTCGGCAGCACCGGGCATGGCTACCGGTTCCCCGTAACTTTCAAACAAGGAAGTTTTTATATCGTACAGCTTCTTGATTTCGCTTTCACCTGCATCCCGGCCGAAGAGCCTGCGGTAAACGCCCTGGATAGTCGATGCCCCTGTCCGGCCTTCTTGCAAATACGCCTCGTATGGCGAAAATTCTATCCCGACGCTTGCAAAAGCCGCTTCCCACGCTTTGGCATGATTGGGCATGGAATCAAACAAAACACCGTCCATGTCGAAAAGTACGGCCTTTATTTTAGAGAAATCCACTTCTATCAATTAAAAATTTAAAGTTATCACTATCCACTGATACCTGTAACCTTAACCATGTGTCAGGGGTGGCAGTAGCGGCTAACTAATCACTAAACAACTACTCGTTCCACCATTCTTTGACAACCCTGAATGTCTGGTCTGCGGGACGCACTGTAGTTTGGTAGTCGCTGTAAAAAACGTATACACCTACCGTTCCGATTCCCCGGTCGTAATCATAGCTGATGTCATAACCGAACAACTGTGTGAAATCACCAAGATCGTCTTGTATAAAACTTACATCGGGCAACGGCCTTTGCACCACTCCCCTGTCATCTTCATTGAACAAATAAACCGATACCAAACCCAAATCGAAAATCCATTCGGTCATGGTTTCGTCTTCCCAAATATAATAGTAATACGACCCGTATTCGCCGGGATTGCCATACAGTTGCCAATCGCTACTGTACACTATAAACTCGTCCACACGCCAACCATCGGGAGGGACGGACTCGCCCGGAGGACCTTGCGGACCTTCGGGACCTCGCGGTCCTTGCGGTCCTTCACACGCGGCAAACAACAAGCTGCCAATGATTATAATCGAGTATGTAACAAACTTTCTCATATTACGCACATTACCATATCGTATGCAAAGATAATGTGTTCCGCCAATAATTTAAAATTAATAATCGGATACGATATGGATAGAATAGGTGATAATTTTTTCTCATTAAAATTTCACTCGTTTGCAAAATCTCTTAAATTTGTATGGTCGCTTGCGGACAAACCGATACGGCGACTCGAAATCCGGACTTTAAAAACAAATAACAATATGGGAAGGAAACTCAAAATCAGGGATCTGACCATGCGTGACGGGCAACAATCGCTTTTTGCCACCCGCATGAATCAAAAAAGCATAGACAAGTTGTTGCCTTACTACAAGGAAGCAGGTTTCTACGCCATTGAAGTTTGGGGAGGCGCGGTACCAGATTCGGTAATGCGCTACTTGGGCGAAAATCCGTGGGACAGGTTGAAAATAATAAGCAATGCCATCGAAGGCAAATCATACCTCACAGCCTTGTCAAGAGGGCGCAATCTTTTCGGATACGTACCGTATCCGGGCAGCGTCATAGGCGGTTTCTATAAAAACGCGATAAAGGACGGACTCGGCATCATGCGTATCTTCGATGCCTTGAACGACTTGGAAAACGTGAGGGAATCAGTTGAAATAATCAACAAGTTGGGAGGAATCGCCGATGGCGCGGTATGTTATACGGTCGATCCCAAAGACGGACACGAACCAGTAAAACAAGGATTTTTCCAACGTCTTTTCGGCGGCAAAAAACCGGGGCAACAACACGATAAAATTTTCACTGACGATTATTTTGTTGACAAAGCCGTAGCTTTCGAAAAAATGGGAGCAAAAATAGTAACGCTCAAAGACATGGCCGGGTTAGTAAACCCTGCCCGCGTAGCTTCCCTGATTCCGAAGCTTAAAAACGCTCTTTCCGTACCTTTGGACTTCCACACCCACTGCACGCCCGGCTACGGTCTGGCTTCCGCTTTGGTGGCAATGATGAAAGGCGTGGACATCCTTGATACCAATATATGGTATTTCGGGGAAGGCTCCGCTGCTCCGGCAATCGAACTCATATACGTGTTCGCGAAAAAATTGGGAATCGAGATTGAAGCCGATATGGAAATCGTCGGCAAGATACGGGAAGAATTGAAAGACATACGCAAGGGTTTGGCAGACTTCGACCTGAACAAGAATTCGTGGCCGAAAGATTTCGACCCGCTGAAAGACACCCTGCCCGCCGACATAGACAAATGTTTCGACAAGGCGATTGCCGCTGCCGAAGCAGGCAAAGAACAAGAGCTGCTCGATGCCTGCCACGCGATAGAGGAATATTTCAATTTCCCGAAGCCAAACCTCATCGTAAAGGAAGCGGAAGTTCCAGGAGGCATGTACTCGAACATGGTGGCACAGTTGAAACAACTCAATGCGATAGACATACTCGACGATGCCATGAAACTGATACCGAAAGTACGCCGCGATGCAGGATTGGTGCCATTGGTTACACCCACAAGCCAAATCGTTGGCTCGCAAGCAGTGCTATTGGCTTTCGACCGCAAACAAGGACGGGAAGATTACAGTACCAAGTCCAACCAATTCATTGCACTGGTAAAAGGGGAATACGGACACACGCCCGTGGCAATCGACCCGGCTTTCAGGGAATTGATAACAGGCGATGCGACCGAACATCCTTACGATGTATATTCATACGAGATGCCTGAAAATCCGTCTTTGCCCGAATGCGGGGGAAAACGCCTCGCAGTGGACGAAGAAGAATATTTGCTTATGCAATTATTGCCGACTGTCGCAAAACCGTTCCTTACCAAAAAGAGGCAGGCAGAATTCGAAGCGGAAAAGAATTAACCGGCACCGCCCACAATAAAAAATGCGCTACCTTTTAATAAGATAGCGCATTTTTTATTGTGGGCGGCAATAATTATACCAAAGCGACAAATACGTCTTTGTCTTGCTCGGTAAGGGAGATTTTGCCTTCGCGAAGCAACCAACCGAATGCTGCATAAATTTCTTTGTCAGTCATTTTGGTGGCTTTCTTCAAAGCTTTTACTTCAACGGCTGCGTTGGCGGCACTTAAAGCCTGCCATACTTTGCCTGCATTTGCTCCTACTTCCATGATTTTTTATATTTAAAGGGTTAATATTTGTTTTTTCAAATCCGCCGCAAATATAATTAATTTGTACACAATAACAAAACCGCGCTTAAATCCAAGATAACCATTTGCCATTGTTTGCTCCTACTGATATGACACGGCATAAAAAACGCTAAATTTGCAATAGACAAAAAGACGGAAAAATGAACCTGACAGATTTTTTTCAAAGTCAATTGGAGGCATGGCCATTGGCAAAAGAAAACTACGACAAACTAGGCAAACTGCAATTCAAGGATTTCGACTTCGGGGATTTTTTCATATCGGCAGTTTTCAACCCTGCAAGGGCAGTGTCGTCGTTTGCCAAGACGGATGCCGAATCGATAAAGAAACGGCCTTGCTTTTTGTGCGCTAAAAACCGTCCACCGGAACAGGAAGGCATCGATTTTCTCGGCAAATACCAGATACTCGTGAACCCCTACCCCATCTGCCCCGTCCATTTCACCGTAACGGCAAACAACCACGAACCACAGGTTTTCAATCCCCGCATGGACGATTTCTTGGAACTTCCGGCACGATACGAAGGATTTACAGCCCTTTTCAACGGGGCAAAAGCAGGAGCGTCCGCACCCGACCATTTGCATTTCCAATTGGTGGGGAACGATTTTTTCCGCCAGCCCATAGAAAAACCGATGTCTCCGGTAATCGTCAAGGAGAGTATCACATCATCCGACAGAGACGAAATCAAACAATGGTTCACGGATGTTTTCGCCCGCAAAAACGAAGAATTGTGCAATATTTTCTGTAAATACAGCAATGGGAGTTGGACCGTAGTCGTGTTCCCGCGCATAAAACACCGTCCTTCATATTTTTTCAGCGGGGAAATTCTCAGCAGCCCCGGAGCCATCGACATGACCGGCAATCTCGTAATCGCACGTGCGGAAGACTTTGAAAAAATCGACAAAGACATAATAGCCGACATTTACAAACAAGTTTCGGGATATTGAGATGGATGTAATCCTTAGAATAGGCATAGCCGAAAGCAGCAAGTTCGATGTTTTCCTGCATGGCACGTACACAAGCCCGGACGGGAAGAAACACACGGGACATGAAACATTACTCCGTCCCGTTTTGTTGAAAGCCGATAACGAATCGTGCTTCTTTGAAATAGACCGTGTCGCCATAGGCAAGGAATTTCACTGGCAGTCACAAGAAAGGCAAAGGTTCACAGGGGACTTGGAATGCGTGGAAACGGGAAACGGACTTGCCGCCGTGAACCATATCGGAATTGAGGATTACTTGGTGAGCGTGATTTCATCGGAAATGAGTGCCAACGCAGCGTTCGAGATGCTTAAAGCCCAGGCCGTGATAGCACGCAGCTGGGCATTGCGCCAGAAAACATGCAAACACAAGGCGGGCAAATGCCTCATTGAAACGGAAAACATGCACCTGCGATGGTACGAAAACGACAGTCACCTGTATTACGACCTTTGCGCTGACGACCACTGCCAACGCTACTACGGATTGTCCAGAGCAGAAAATCCCGCTGTTTCGCGTGCGGTAAAGGAAACAGCCGGCGAAGTGTTGATGTATAAAGGCGAATTGTGCGATGCCCGTTATCACAAATCATGCGGCGGGATTACCGAACGGTATTCGACCTGCTGGGCCGACATCGATTTTCCCTACCTGCAACCAGTGCGCGACACCGTGGGGGACACACGCCCGCTGCCCGCAAGCGAGGACGAAATGCGGCGTTTCATACTATCCGACCCACCCGCTTTCTGCAATTCGCGCAACATGGCGGCAGGCAGCCTCAACGACTTCGATGCGGGCATTGAGTCGTATCGATGGCAGCAGGAATATTCCGTAAAAGAGCTGACGGAATTGGTTTTCAATCGTTCCGGCATGGATTTCGGGGAAATAACCGAACTTGTTCCTGTTCATCGCGGGGCTTCCGGACGAATCGACAAGCTGTTGATAAAAGGACGCCGTATGGACAAAATCATAGGCAAGGAATTGGAAATCCGTAAGTTCCTGTCCCTTTCGCATCTTTACAGCTCGGCTTTCGTGGTGGAAAAGACGCGCGGAAAGTTCATATTGCACGGTGCAGGATGGGGACACGGCGTAGGGCTTTGCCAGACAGGAGCCGCTGTCATGGCCGCAAAAGGCTACTCCTACGAACAAATCTTGAAGCATTATTACATAGGAGCGGAGGTGAGGAAATATTTATAGGCACTATAAAATATTTTGTGTAAATGGGAAATACGGGATTCAAGTTTGAGTCTCGTATTTTTTATTTTATACATTCGCAAAATGAAGAAGATTATGAAAGAAAAGAATCAAGTAGTGCCCGATGAGGTG
>JADIMR010000111.1 GCA_017694565.1 Candidatus Enterocola intestinipullorum
GGGGTCGCGGGTTCCGACAACAAAAAAGAGGTCGGGATTTTGATTCCAAACCTCTTTTTTCCTGCGGTGCGGACGGGACTCGAACCCGCGCTTGCGCGGCAAGCGCCTTGGCTTTGTCTTATCCCCCGTCAAAATCGCTTGCGCTATTTTGACTGCCCCCAGAGGGGGCTCGGGGTCGCGGGTTCCGACAACAAAAAAGAGGTCGGGATTTTGATTCCAAACCTCTTTTTTCCTGCGGTGCGGACGGGACTCGAACCCGCGACCCCATGCGTGACAGGCATGTATTCTAACCAGCTGAACTACCGCACCGTTTTATCGCGTTTTTATTATGTTTGTCGAGGTGTCGCCACCCTCATTTCTCAAACGCGGTGCAAAGATAGCAGCTTTTATTTATCCTGCAAAATTTAAAGCGATTTTTTTGTCGTCCGCTGCAAAAAAATCCTTGCGTGGATATTATACAAGGTGCAAATCGTGTCCCATGCGCTCCTTTTTGGTACGCATGTATTTTTCATTGTATTTGTTAATGCCCACTTCTATGGGGACATTCTCCACAATCTGCAAACCGTAGCCTTCCAATCCTATGCGTTTTACTGGATTATTGGTTATCAGGCGCATCTTGCTGACTCCCAATTCCCGTAAGATGTTCGCTCCTACTCCGTAATCGCGTTCATCCGCATCAAAACCAAGATGAATGTTGGCATCCACCGTATCCAATCCTTTTTCTTGCAAGGCGTATGCTTTGATTTTGTTCATAAGTCCAATGCCTCGACCTTCCTGGTTCATGTATACGATAACTCCTTTGCCTTCTTGTTCTATCATCTCCATCGCCTTGTGCAATTGCTCTCCGCATTCGCAACGCAAAGAGCCGAAAATATCTCCCGTCATGCACGAAGAATGCACCCGGACCAAAACGGGTTCGTCTTTTTCCCATTTGCCTTTTATCAGGGCGACATGTTCTTTTCCATTGGATTTCTGACGGAAAGGTATCAAATGGAAATCTCCCCAATGCGTAGGCAAATGCACTTCGACCCCTTTCTCTACTATGGATTCGCTTTTAATGCGGTACGCGATCAGGTCGTTTATCGTGATGATTTTTATTCCGAATTCTTTTGAGACTTTCTGCAAATCCGGCATTCTTGCCATCGTGCCGTCCTCGTTCATGATTTCGATTAATGCCGCCGCCGGATAAAGCCCTGCAAGGCGGGCAAGGTCGATGGCTGCTTCTGTGTGTCCCGCCCTGCGCAAAACCCCTTTGTTTTTAGCATAAAGGGGATTTATATGCCCCGGACGTCCGAACGTGCCGGGAGTCGAAGACGGATCGGCCAATGCGCGTATCGTTGCGGCACGGTCGGCGGCCGACACTCCTGTTGTACAACCTTCAAGTTTGTCCACGGTAACGGTAAACGGAGTACCGAGTATGGAGGTGTTATTGCTCACCTGCTTGTCAAGTTCCAATTCGGCGCAACGGTCTTCGGTTATGGGAGCGCACAGTACGCCCCGGCCGTTTTTAAGCATGAAATTCACCTTCTCCGGCGTTATCATTTCTGCCGCGACGATGAAGTCCCCTTCATTTTCACGGTCCTCATCGTCCACCACGATTACAAACTTGCCTTGCTTGAAATCCTCTACTGCTTCTTCAATCGTACTCAAAGCCATGATATGTAAATTAAAAATTAATATTCCTATTGTGTCTACTCACTAACTTACCTTCGCCCTCATGCCGCTTTGTGCTTGCCGCGCCCGCACGTCCTTGTCCCATCCCCTGCGGAAAACCCGCTTTATACGTTGGAAAAACCGCTTGACTGCCAACATATATGTTTCGCCCGACATTATCGTGGAATCGGTAGCTGCCATGTATGTAAGGAATATGCCCAACGGCAGCAAAACGAACGCGCTGAGCCACATGCCATACGGAACGTCCCAAATACCTTCGCGGGCCATTTTATAGCCGGTATTGTCAATGATATAATAACAGATGAACAACACGGTCGAAATCACGATGGGCATACCCATTCCGCCCTTGCGTATTATCGCGCCGAGCGGTGCCCCGATAAACAAAAAGATAATGCAGGCGAAAGAAAGCGTGAAGCGTTTATGCCATTCTATCTGGTGCTTGCGCATTTCCGATGTCTGCCAGTCAATCGTCGCCTCGTCAAACTTGATGCCGCTGTACACGGCATTCGCCCGTGATATGGCATTGTCCAGCACCCGCATACGTTTGTCTTCGGACAATGACGCGAATTTCGACTTTATATCCGACGTGTTCTCCATCATATCGTCCGGAGTCCCGGGGGTTACGGCAATCGCCTTTTTAGTGGAGTCCCCGCCATTGAAATAGGTATCAACCATGCACTTGCGTGTAAATTGCGCATTGAGCGAATCCACGCAATATTGCAAAGAATCTATGGTTTGCTGCAAAGCGGCGGTGTTTTTGCTCACGGACTGCCCTTGAAGGAATTCCGAGCTCATTTGCTTGAAATTGGTATCGAAATCTATCAGCAGCTCCTTGTGGG
>JADIMR010000012.1 GCA_017694565.1 Candidatus Enterocola intestinipullorum
GTTAGTGCAAGCTATCGCAGGAGATTCGCACCGCCGTAGGCAACGGGCGAAGCCCGGCGCGTAAGCGTAAGTTAAATGAAAAATGCTGCGAAGCAGCGAAGCGGAAATGCCCATGCCCCCTCTGGGGGCAGGATTTAGCCAAAGGCTAAATCCGGGGGATGAGACAATGACATGGGCATGGACATTGTAGCGAAGCGGAAATGCCCATGCCCCCTCTGGGGGCGGAAATAAATCATCGAAGATGATTTATTTCGGGGGATAAGACAAGGATATATCATGGGCTTTGCCCATGATATATAAATTGGGAATAAGGACAAGCCATTATTCCCAATTTATATAGCCGCTGTCAAGTTCGTAGATTTTTGTTGCAGGCAGGGCTTTTGCAGCTTTTTCGGCGGCGGTTTTGCTGCGCCGCCCGGAACGGCAGTATATCAAGATTGCCGGACAGTTTTCCAAGGTCTTGATTCTTATGTCGAAGCTGTCGTTTTTAACATCCATGTTGATAGATTGGCCGATATGCCCTCCCGCAAATTCTTCCGGTGTCCGAACATCCACTATCGCCATGCTGTCTCCGTATTGCGTCATTAATCCGCGGGCTTCTTCGTTCGTTACCGAAGTGAAACCTTTATCGTTTTTGCCAACGTCCGCAACCAAGGCATATACGGTGCAGATTGCCATTATTATTACTATTGCCGTGATTTTCGAGATAGTGCGTCTTTTGTCATCGTATTGCATGATGTCGCCTGTTTTTACAATCTTCTGCTTACTTTTATTGTCATCTCTTTCATCCAAACTGCGTAATCGCCCGCGATTATGTGTTTGCGGGCTTCCCGAACCAACCACAGGTAGAATGCCAGATTGTGTATCGAGGCAATTTGCAATCCTAAAAGTTCATCGGAGCAAATCAGGTGCCGCAGGTATGCTTTGGAGTAGGCGGTGTCAACGTATGAAGCACCGTCTTCCTCTATCGGTGAAAAGTCGTCAGCCCATTTTTTGTTGCGCATGTTCATCGTGCCGTTTTTTGTAAACAGCATCCCGTTACGGCCGTTGCGAGTCGGCATGACGCAGTCGAACATGTCCACGCCGCGCGCGATGCCTTCCAGCAGGTTGGCGGGAGTGCCGACCCCCATCAGGTAGCGGGGTTTGTGTTCCGGAAGTATTTCGTTTACAACCTCGATCATTTCATACATTTTTTCGGCTGGTTCGCCCACTGCAAGGCCGCCGATCGCATTCCCGTCCATGTCGAGCGCGGCTATTTCCTCGGCGGCCGCCCGACGCAAGTCGGGGTACACGCAGCCCTGTACTATGGGAAAATAACTTTGGTGGAAGCCGTACAAGGGCTGCGTGTCCTTGTAGCGGGCGATACCGCGGTGAAGCCAGCGCATGGTGAGTTCCAGCGATTTTTTCGCAGTAGCGTAGTCTGCCGTCCCGTCCGTGCATTCATCCAACGCCATCATTATGTCCGAACCTATGGAACGCTGTATGTCTATTACGTTTTCGGGAGTGAACAGGTGTTTGGAGCCGTCTATGTGGGAGCGGAAAGTAACGCCTTCTTCGCTTAATTTGCGGGTATCGGAAAGCGAAAATACTTGAAAACCGCCGCTGTCGGTAAGTATGGGGCGGTTCCATCCGATGAATTTGTGCAAGCCGCCTGCGGCTTCCAGGATTTTCGTTCCGGGGCGCAGATACAGATGATAGGTGTTGCCTAAGATTATGCGGGCTTTTATATCGTCCGCAAGTTCTCTCTGATGTACGGCTTTCACCGAGCCGACCGTCCCCACGGGCATGAATATGGGAGTCTGTATCTCCCCGTGTCCGGTTTCAATAAGTCCCGCACGTGCTTTGCTGTTATTGTCGTTATGTAATACCGTGAATTTCATTCCTCGTCGTTCTTGCTCAGATTATTGTCGGTTACAGTTATTTCTTCAATCGTATTGATTCTTGCCTCGTCAAACGGGCGGTGCACTTTGAGATAATTCTCCGTGAAGCCGTACATTACGCCACCGTCGTTTTTGGCTTCCCACAGTACTTTGCGGCGGCTTCCGATTTGCGAGGCCGTGAATCCGGCAAGTTTCTTGTCGGACAATGCAAGCATGGCTTCGCTGCGTGATTTCTTTTCTTTCGGGGGCACGGCAGGGCTGATTCTCAATGCCGCCGTGCCGGCACGTTGCGAATATGCGAATACGTGCAGGCGCGAAACGGGCAGCCGCTCTACGAACTCGTAAGACTCTCGGAAAAACTCCGGCGTTTCGCCGCGGGTTCCCACAATTACATCCACGCCGATGAAAGCATCAGGCATCAACGATTTTATCAATTCCACCTTGGAAGCGAAAAGGCTTGCCGTATATCGCCGCCGCATTAATTTCAAGCAGCCGTCGCTTCCGGATTGCAGGGGCAGGTGGAAATGCGGTGCGAACTTTTTCGATTCTGCGATGTAGCGGACAAGGTCGTCGCTTAGCAAATCCGGCTCTATGGATGAAATCCTGATTCTTTCTATTCCGGGGATATTGTCCAATGTTTTGACAAGATCCTCGATTTTTTCTCCCGTGCGTTTGCCGAAATCTCCTATGTTTACTCCTGTGAGGATTATTTCCTTGCCGCCGTTGCCGGCTATTTTCCTTGCCGCTTCCGCAACATCCTCGATATACGCGCTGCGGCTGCGCCCCCTTGCGAATGGTATCGCGCAATAACTGCAAAAATAGTCGCACCCGTCCTGTATTTTCAAAAAATGCCTCGTGCGGTCGTCTCCCGACCATGCAGGATAAAAGGGGCTTTGCAAACTCGTCGCCGACACGTTGGTGAATCCATTTTCCGGGACTGCGTTCCCGATGATGTCCGGCAGCATGAACTTGTCGTTCGCCCCCAATACAGTGTCGACACCGTCCAAAGACAATATTTCGTCGGGTTTCAATTGCGCGTAGCAGCCCGTGGCGATTATGCGCGCACCGGGGTATGTTTTGTGGAGTTTGTGTATCAGTTGCCGGGCTTTTTTGTCCGCATGGTCCGTTACCGTACAAGTGTTCACGATGCAGATGTCAGGGACTTCGCCGTTCTTGGCGGATGTGTAGCCCATTCCGGAAAGCTGCCTTGCCAAATGCGAGCTTTCCGCGAAATTGAGTTTGCAACCGAGAGTGTAGAAGCGGAATGTCATTTTTCAGGTTACAAGTTACAGTACCAATCACTAATCACTAACCACTAATTCTTCCTGCGCTCCGTGATCAGGCGGATTAGTCCTTTGTCGGTTATTGCGCGTTTGTTGCCATACAGGGCCATGTACATTATAATTGCCGAAACCATGCCTATGACTGCGCCGAGCAATATGTCTTCCAGGAAATGTTGCGACAAATATACCCTTGAATAGCCTCCTAAACATGCAAGCAGAGCCAAAAGGCAGCCTGCCGGCTGCCATCTTTTGGGCAGCATGGCGGATATGCAGAGGCAGAAGGCGAATGCCGCGCTTGTATGGCCGGACGGAAAACTGTCGGTTACATGCAAGTCCACTCCTTCCACGACGGGCGGTAGTTGGAGCCCTAATTCATGAAAATAGGTAACCGGTCTGGGTGCTCCCACGGGGATTTTTATGGCATGGGTCAGCAGCAGGTTCAAAAGCTGTGCCGATAAAACATAAAATCCTCCGCGCAGGCTTACTAACAAAATCGCGGCTCCTATGTATGATGGCAGGCCTCCGCCAAGCTCGGTAAAGTACTTGAAAAAAATATCAAGCCCGGGAGTGTGCGCGGAGTTCAAAAAAACATGGCTTCCTGTTTTGCCTAATGATAAATGCAGGCAACATCCGAAAACCACTGCCGCGACAGCGGTGAGTAAAAACCATGCGTTGTCGCGGCAGAATAAAACCAATTTGTCTTTCATCGACAATCAGTAATTCTCTTTTTTTACTTCGAAATATGCTTGCGGATGTTGGCAAGCGGGGCATATTTCGGGAGCTTTCTTGCCTTTGTGTATGTATCCGCAGTTGCGGCACTGCCATACCACTTCCTCGTCTTTTTCGAAGACTTTGTTTTCCTGGATGTTGTTAAGGAAACGCACGAAACGTTCTTCGTGCATTTTCTCCACTGTGGATATGAGCCTGAATGTCTGTGCAACGTCGTCGAAACCTTCGTTTTCGGCAACTTCGGCAAAATGCGGATAGTCCTTTACCCACTCTTCGCGTTCGCCGTTTGCCGCCGCGATGAGGTTGTCCAAAGTCTTTCCGATGACTCCGGCAGGGTACGATGCGGTAATCTCCACCATGCCGCCTTCCAAGTATTTGAAGAATTTTTTAGCATGTTCTTTTTCCTGTTCGGCCGTTTCCATGAAAATTGCCGAAATCTGTTCGTAACCTTCCTTTTTTGCAACGCTGGCGAAAAAAGTATAGCGGCTGCGAGCCTGGCTTTCACCTGCGAATGCGGTAAGCAGGTTCTTTTCTGTTTGAGTTCCTGTCAGTCTTCCCATAGTAGTATATTATTTTTAATGTGTTGATTCCGCGTTATCGCAATAAATGGGGATAGGGCATGTCATGTTTGCCGTAAACCTATGTGCGAAATTACCTAAAATGTTTGACATAAACAAAAGAATGCCTATTTTTGCATAAAATCCCGACTATAAATTACTATTAATATTTCTTTTTTTTAAATCGGAAAAAATATGTGGTTATTCAATTCTTCTGTGGGGAGAAAGTTCGTCATGGGCATAACGGGAGCGGCCTTGGCCTTGTTCCTGTTGTTCCACGCCACCATGAACATCGTGGTGATAGTTTCTCCTAGTGGGTACAATGCGATTTGCGCTTTCCTCGGTGCCAATTGGTACGCCATTGTCGGGACTCTCGGTTTGGCAGCCCTCGCATTGATACACATTATCTATGCGTTCGTACTTACCATAATGAACTACCGTGCAAGGGGTTCGGTGCGTTATGCGGTTACCGACCGCCAGGAACAGGTTGAATGGTCTTCGAAGAACATGCTTGTCCTCGGGTTCATCATTCTGGCCGGTTTGTGCCTGCACCTTTACAATTTCTGGTTCAAAATGCAATTCGCCGAAATTACCGGCATCGAAACCGGGGCCTTCGACCCGCACAACGGCGCGGCATACGTGCAGGAATTGTTTGCCAATCCCGTATATTGCGTGGTATATCTTGTGTGGCTTCTCGGCTTGTGGTTCCATCTCAGCCACGGTATATGGAGTTCCATGCACTCTATCGGTTGGAGCAACAACAAATGGTTGGTCCGTATAAAATGGATAGGAAAGATATTGGCTACCCTCATCGTATTGATGTTCGCTTCAGTGGTGGTTTATTACTTCGTCTATAATATCTGCGGTGGCGCGGATGTCGTGGAAACGGGAAAGGCCGTCAGTCTGCTTTTTTGATTTTCTTCGTGTTAACATGTTTAGAATTTGACAATATGGCAAAAAAAGATAACAAACAAGATTTGGCGAAAGCCGTCAAGAATGTCAAGGAGGCGATTACCGATGCCGTCGATGCCGTAACCGACAAGGTTAAGGATGTAGTGAACAGCCCCGAAGTCCAGGAAGCCGTGGATACGGTTGCGGAAAAGGTTTCTTCGGTGGTTAATGAAGTGAAGGATGCCGTGTCTGACAAAATTAAAGATATAAAAGTCCAAATGGAAAACGAAAAAATTGACGCCAAGATACCCGAAGGTCCCTTGGCCGAGAAATGGACCAATTACAAGGCTCATCAAAAATTGGTGAACCCTGCCAACAAAAGACGTTTGGATATCATTGTGGTAGGAACAGGTCTGGCCGGCGCGTCGGCTGCCGCTTCACTTGCCGAAATGGGATTCAACGTATTAAGCTTCTGCATACAGGATTCACCCCGCCGCGCCCATTCGATTGCCGCGCAAGGCGGTATCAACGCTGCCAAGAACTACCAGAACGACGGCGACTCTGTTTACCGTTTGTTTTATGATACGATAAAGGGTGGCGACTACCGTGCGCGCGAAGCCAATGTTTACCGTTTGGCGGAAGTTTCAAACAATATTATCGACCAATGCGTGGCACAAGGTGTTCCTTTCGCCCGCGAATACGGCGGACTTCTCGATAACCGTTCGTTCGGCGGTGCGCAGGTGTCGCGTACATTCTATGCAAAAGGCCAGACGGGCCAGCAATTGCTGTTGGGTGCGTATTCCGCTTTAAGCCGTCAGATAGGCAAGGGCAAAGTAAAGATGTATTCGCGTTACGAGATGTTGGACGTGGTAATCATCGACGGCCGTGCGCGTGGCATAATCGCCCGCAATCTCGTTACCGGCAAAATCGAACGTTTCTTCGCTCATGCGGTCGTAATAGGTTCGGGCGGTTATGGAAACACGTTCTTCCTCTCTACCAATGCAATGGCTTCCAACGGTTCTGCCGCCATGCAGATGTACCGTAAGGGCGCGTATTTCGCGAACCCCTGTTTTGCGCAAATCCACCCGACATGTATTCCGGTACATGGCGATTACCAATCCAAACTCACCCTGATGTCGGAATCGTTGCGTAACGACGGCCGTATTTGGGTTCCCAAGAAATTGGAGGATGCCAAAGCCTTGCAACAAGGCAAGAAAAAAGGTCGCGACATCCCCGAAGAAGACCGCGACTATTACTTGGAACGCCGTTATCCGGCATTCGGCAACCTTGTTCCCCGCGACGTGGCTTCCCGTGCCGCAAAAGAGCGTTGCGATGCGGGCTACGGTGTGAATTCGACCGGGTTGGCAGTATTCCTCGATTTCTCGGAAGCGATCGAGCGTATGGGCAAGCCTGCCGTCGAAGCCAAGTACGGCAACTTGTTCCAGATGTACGAAAAAATCGTGGACGAGAACCCCTACGAGAACCCGATGATGATATATCCCGCAATCCACTACACGATGGGCGGTATCTGGGTAGACTACGAATTGATGACATCGATCAAAGGCTTGTTCTGCATAGGCGAGGCCAATTTCTCCGACCACGGCGCAAACCGCTTGGGCGCATCGGCGTTGATGCAGGGTCTGGCAGACGGTTATTTCGTATTGCCTTATACCATACAGAATTATTTGGCAGACCAGATTTCCGTTCCGCGCATGAGTACCGACCGTCCCGAGTTCGAAGAGGCCGAAAAAGCAGTGAAGGACAAAATCAACAAGATAATGTCGATCAAGGGCAGCCGTTCGGTGGACAGCATACATCGCGAACTCGGTTTGATAATGTGGGAGTTCGTAGGTATGGGCCGTACCGAAGCCGGATTGAAAACAGCCTTGGAGAAAATCAAGGAAATCCGCAAATTGTTCTGGTCGGAAGTATACGTTCCCGGCAGGATCGACGACTTGAACGTGGAATTGGAGAAAGCTCTCCGTTTGGCAGACTTCATTGAAATAGGCGAGCTTATGGCCCGCGACGCTTTGATGCGCGAGGAGTCTTGCGGCGGGCACTTCCGCGAAGAGTACCAGACTCCCGAAGGCGAGGCATTGCGCCAGGATGACAAATTCTCTTTCGCATCATGCTGGAAATACATGGGCGAAGGCCAGGAACCTGTCATGCTAAAAGAGCCTCTCGATTATGAGTTCGTTACACGTCAAACAAGAAATTATAAATCGTAATCCATGGATAAAACAATAAATATCACGCTGAAAGTTTGGAGACAGGCAGGACCCAAAGCTCCCGGCAAATTCGAAACGTACAAATTGGACAATGTTTCCACTGATGCTTCGTTTCTTGAAATGCTCGACATACTCAACGAGCAATTGATTAAAGAACATAAGGAACCCATAGCTTTCGACCATGATTGCCGTGAAGGCATCTGCGGTATGTGTTCGTTGTATATCAACGGTCATCCCCACGGTCCCGACAGCGCAATCACGACATGTCAATTGCACATGCGCAAGTTCAAGGACGGGGAGACGATTACCGTCGAACCGTGGCGTTCGAACGCATTCCCGGTAATCAAGGACTTGATGGTAGACCGTCGTGCATACGACAAGATAATCCAAGCCGGAGGTTTCGTTTCCGTCAATACAGGCGGAGTACCCGATGCCAATGCAATTCCCATTCCCAAGGCTAAGGCCGATGAAGCAATGGACGATGCTTCGTGCATAGGTTGCGGAGCTTGTGCTGCCGCTTGCAAGAACGGTTCAGCAATGTTGTTCGTTGCGGCTAAGGTAAGCCAGTTGGCATTGTTGCCCCAAGGAAAGGTAGAAGCAGCCAAACGCGCCAAGGCAATGGTCGCCAAGATGGACGAACTCGGTTTCGGCAACTGCACCAACACCGGTGCTTGTGCCGCCGAATGCCCCAAGAGCGTGCCTCTGAGCGCAATAGCCCGCCTCAACCGCGAGTTTATCTGCGCCAAATTTCAAGACTGATTTTTAATGTCCATAACAGTTGGCAAGGGGAAGCACCTATCGTGTTTCCCCTTGTTGTTTTTCGAAGCCTTGAAAAAATACCAAGGAGTGCCGGTAGAAAATGGCATTCCTATTTGGATTTTTCATGTCAATTTGCGCTAAATGTTTATGCTTATTCTGTCAAATTCCGCTGCTTTTAACTTTGCAAATTGCAGTGCGCATGCACGCTATTGTAGCGATCCTCTTTTATGGTACTTTCATTGGAATATTCTTTTCCCCACTGTTCGCGCCCGCAATCCAATTTAAATACCACCCAAAAAGGTGGTATTTAAATTTTCAGGAGGTATATAAAATAGTCTATCCCTGCCTTTGCAGCCACAGTTCTGATAAGCCCCTCTTGATATAGACGCGGGCTTGCAACAGTCTTCCTCTCAATGACTGCGCAATGTTCGGGGAAGGCACGCCCCCTTTGGGGGCTGCAATAAATAATGATAGCGATTTAATGTGTGGGATAAGA
Source organism: Candidatus Enterocola intestinipullorum (assembly GCA_017694565.1). GTDB lineage: Bacteria > Bacteroidota > Bacteroidia > Bacteroidales > Paludibacteraceae > Enterocola > Enterocola intestinipullorum. The sequence continues at coordinate 8,824 of JADIMR010000012.1, forward strand.
CAAGGGGATGGGTATGTTGCACACGCCCCCTCTGGGGGCTGTAAAAATCACTTCGTGATTTTTACAGGGGGATAAGACAATTAATAACGATTTGGCTTGCCAAATCGACCGGCCGAAGGCCGTTACCCCTAAGGGGTGGAAGCGGCGGAGCCGCTTCCGGGGGTCATAAGAGGATGGCAGAGCCTGCGAAGCAGGCTTTGCCTTTAAAAATCAAGAACAACGCCTCCCATGAAAGTTGCCGTGGGCATGGGGTAGCCCGCGATTATTTCGTATTTCTGTCCCAAAATGTTTTCGGCATTGACGTAAACGGACAGCCATTTCAGTATGTCCACGCTCATGCGGGCGTTCCACAGCACGTATTCCTGCGTGTTTTTTGCTTGCAGGTCGGAGTATAGACCCTTGATATATTGTATGCCTGTGGATGCGTGCCAGCGTCCCTTGTCGAAAGCTCCGCCTGCGTACAGTTTGTGTTCGGGCGAGTAAAGCACGGGGTTTTCCATGTGCAGCCAGCTGTAATTCGCATTTACATGCCACATTTCGTTTATGCGGTAGTCGGCTTCCAATTCCAATCCCCAGTTTTCAATCACTCCGGAGTTTTGATTCAGCATTCCTCCGCCGGCGGGGTTGGGCATTCTCATAATCAGGTTTCCACCGTTCCGTAAGAGCCTCCGCCTGCTTTCAGCCGCGTACGCACCCCGTCTTCCTTGCTTTGCCGTGTGATTATGTTCACCACGCCGCCCATGGCATTCGAGCCGTACAGCACCGAGGCGGGGGTGCGCAACACTTCCACTTTTTCGGTGGTCATTGTGGAATAGGCATCGGCAATCGGATGCCCCATAAGCCCCATGTATTGCGGGTTGCCGTCAATAAGCACCAATACTCCCGTGGTTGGCAGCCCGGCTTGGGCAGGACCTCCTATGCCGCGTATGGACATTTGCCCCGCCGCGCCGGAAGACACGCCGTAGCCCATGACACCGCGCGAAGCAGAAAAGAATCCCGGTACTTGCGCGTTGAGCACTGGCAGTACCGAGACTTCCCCGCTTTCTTCCAAGGTTTGCCGCGAAACCACGGACACTGTCATGGGCAAATGCCTTAAAGCGGTTTCATCTCTCACTCCCGTTACTACGAATTCGTCAAATGTGCCGCCGTCCTTGCCCCGCAGACTGTCGGCCGCGCTTTCCGTAGCTGCCGCGTTCAATGTGGCAAAAGCTACAAAAGCCGACAAAAGAATTATTTTCCAATTTTCGGTAAACAGGCGTAGTGTCTGCAAGGCTCGTACAGTCGTCTTCATGACAAATATCATTCTTGGATAAACTCTGCAAAAGTAAGGCAAGGACGAGGTATTTACCTAACGGATTTACGGAAGAATTTACCATATTTGGAAAATATGTATGATTGGACTATCTTTGAAGATAGCTATCAATTATCAAAATCAATTATTTGTCATGAAAAAAATCTGTTATTTGGTTGCCGTATTGCTCACCGCATTGGCGGTTTCGTGCGAGACGGGGGAGCCCGATGGTCCCCAAGGCGGCAATAATGGCAACAATCCGTCGGAACAGCCATCGGAAGGCGGAGGTTCAACTGATGAGGGAGGCGGTTCGCCCGGGTCAGCATCATTGTCGTTCGATAAAATCAATTATGCACCCTTGAAGGAGGCTATGGGCAAGTCCAAAGGCGAAGTGACGCAGCATTTGATGGAGGCCGGATTCGTGCTTTGGGAATACGAAGACCACGGAGTTACCCAGCAATATTATATACGAGGCGAAGCCGGCGATTGGCAGCAGTTGGCTGAAAACGGGCCTTGCGACATGGTTATGTTCGATGAAGGCGGCTATCCCGTTACCGATGACGAAATAGTGGATTTTATTGCTTGGTCGAGTGTCAATAACGAATTGGGCTTCGATTATGTCACGGAATATCTGTTGGAACAAATAGGCCAAGTGTTTCCTGAGTATGTCGAAAACGGCGAATGGTCATGTCAAGATTTTGACGGCGGCACTGTGACGGCAAACTCTTACGACGAGGCGATGGAATACTTCACATCCGAAATAGAAGCATGTTATACACAAGACGGGAAAGGTTACATTTCCGGGGGTGTGGGCGTGCCTACGGCCGATAATCCCGAACATGGTGCCATGTTGATGGTGGATACCGAAGTCGAGGCCGGGAAAGTTGTACGCGAAATGATAACTATCGGACTGTACGACTATTCCGGGCTTTAAGAACCATACCGGTATCTAAGATAGTAAATCTATTGATAAAAACAGAGGTGTGCGCCATCGCACACCTCTGTTTTCATCAATAATTCATCACCAAGCCTATGCCCCCGCTGCTCGTAACGCCAAGGTTCAGGGCAATGTCCTTGTTGTATTTTGCATTTTGGCTGTTGAACCCCGCAACGCTGCGCTTGCAGTTCTTAACACCGGCGCAATAAAGCGGTATGCCGATTGCCATGAGTGGCGCGCCTGCCGATATGTATGCCACGGCCATTGTGTATAACGGACTATTGTGGAATGCAGACGTACTCATGGTGGCAGCGCCCGCGATGAACATGGAGATTGCGGTAGCTGTCAAGGGTACGCCGAAACTCATGAATACGATACCGCTTGTCCTCATTTGCGTACCTTTGCGGTATTGCCGCCACAAATCGTAGTCGATGTTTTCGCACAGGCGCGCGTATTTTTCATCGCTGATGTGGTAGCCGTCCAAGTATACCCTGCCTCTGCCGCGGTTTTCGTATGCGACATAACCATCTGTGAAATCTTTTGAATCACCAGCTGCTTTTGCTTGTGCGATGCGCTGCCTTTTTTCGATTTCCATGCGTCGGGCATCCTCAATGGCGGCTCTTTCATTTTCGAAAGTGCGGAAGCTGCCGTCGTATTTCACCAATTTTGCGACTTTTTCCTTGCTGATGGTTTTCAATGGCAGTTCCCCGTTTTCAAGGTATTGCAGAACAGTTCCTGTTTCCTTTTCCACCGTGCATGTTATCGTGTCGCCGTCAGTCGTGATGATTGTAGCCGATAGTTTCGACGGTTTTTTGCCGTTTATGGAAACAATGTCGTCCATGAACATGGTAACGGCTTCGAATTCACCGGGTAGCGTGTACATTATCATGTTGTCCCCGATTTTCAAATTTTCGCAGATGATTTTCCTGCCGTCTTTTGTTGTCAATGTGTCTTGCTTTGTTTCAATGGCGTTTGCTGTTATGCACACCAATAGTGCAAACACGGATAAGTAAAAATGTTTCATTTTTTCCTGATATTTTAAATTTGATGATGCAAAGATATAACGCTGCTGTTTCAAACCGTGGAACAGTTGGAAAACACTTTATAATAAAAATAAAGCCAATGTGAATGTTTTGATATTTTTAGTTTACCTTTGCGGGAGACTAAACCTATTAAAATGAAGAAAAGATTTTTTATCGCTTGTGCATGTATGTTGTCGGCGGCATTGTCGATGGCACAGGATGCTGATTCATTGCAAGTAAAGCAAGTGCATCATTTGGATTTTTTTGGAATCCCGATGGAGTTGCCCTTGCAGCAGTTTTCGGACAGTCTCGTGGCGAAAGGCATGGAACGAGATACCGTAAAGAACGGAATCGCCATTTTCGAGAATTTCAGCTATGCCGGACATGACAGCTGCCGCGTGCAGTTGGAAGTGAACGGTGATGTCGTGCATTCGGCTTCGATATTGTTGCCCGTGGCAGGCAGTTGGGAAGCTTTGGAACAGGATTACGGTAAAATCAAGCAGGATTTGACGGCTACTTTCGGTAGGCCTGAATCAGTGCAGGAAATGTTTTTCGCTACTCCCGACACGGTAAATTTGCAAGACAACGCCGCCAAGTTTTCCGAAGTTCTGGCAGGACGGAGCAAATACCATACGCTGTTCCTGACCGATGAAGGGCGTATTTTCGTTACAATACTCAAATACAGGGAAAAAGGCGAAAATCTGTGCAGGGTCATAGTGAAATACATGGACTATGAAAATTTCAAGAAGCAAAAACGTTGATATTAAAAAATGACGGTCGGGATTTCCCGATCGTCATTTTTTTGCGGTTTGCAAGGGGGTTACTCTTGTTCTTACGCCAAAGGATTCCATCCTTGTGCTTTCAAGGTGATTTCCGCCCCGTCGCGGGTAACGAGCAGGCAACCGTTTTCCTTGTCTGTGATATATC
>JADIMR010000112.1 GCA_017694565.1 Candidatus Enterocola intestinipullorum
ATTTGCGGCGGATGCAAATGGCAAATTCTGCCTTACGCGGAACAGTTGCGTTATAAACAGAAACAAGTATGCGACAACCTGACACGCATAGGCAAACTCCATTTGCCGCCCATGCGCGACATTCTCGGTTCGGAACAGACGGTGCATTACCGTAACAAATTGGAATACACGTTCTCGTCCCAAGCATGGCTTACAAAAGAAGAAATGGCCTTGCCGGAAGAAGACAGGATCCGCAAAGCCTTGGGCTTTCATATCCCCGGCAAATTCGACAAGGTGCTGCACATAACCCATTGCGCCCTGCAAGACGATATTTCCGACCGCATACGCAACCGCCTGCATGAATTTTGCGAACAAGAAAACATCAGCTACTTCGACATACGAAGACACGAAGGAATGATGCGTAATTTGATTATTCGCAACTCGGCGGCAACAGGAGAACTGATGGTAATCGTATGCTTCTACGAGAACGATGAAAACATCCGGCGCAAAGTCCTTGAAATGCTGGATCGCGAGTTTCCGGAAATAACGTCCCTCCTGTACGTCCACAACAACAAAGCCAACGACACGATTACCGACCTTGAAGTAAAGGTATTCAAAGGCAAGGACCATATCTACGAAAAAATGGAAGATTTGAAATTCAAGATAGGTCCGAAATCTTTCTACCAGACAAACAGCCGGCAAGCATACAGGCTGTACTCCGTCGTAAGGGATTTTGCAAACCTCCAAGGTTTTGAAACCGTTTATGACCTGTATACGGGTACAGGTACGATCGCCAACTTCGTGGCACGGAAAGCTGCAAAAGTAATCGGCATAGAATATGTAAAAGAGGCCATTGACGATGCCAAAATCAATTCTACCGTAAACGGTTTGGAAAACACTGATTTTTATGCGGGAGACATGAAGGACATACTCACGGACGAGTTTGTCGCGGCACACGGGCATCCCGACGTCCTGATTACCGACCCTCCGAGAGCGGGAATGCACCCCGATGTGGTAGAAACCATATTGAAAGCCGCCCCTGCACGCATAGTTTACGTAAGTTGCAATCCGGCCACGCAAGCACGAGATCTTGCAATGATGAGTGAAGCGTACAGTATCGAAGCCGTGCAACCGGTAGACATGTTCCCCCACACACAGCATGTGGAAAATGTGGTGCTTCTACAAAAGAAATGACATCCATACGCGATAACATATTAGAACGGCTTCTTGCCGCCAAAGATGATGGATATGCAAGATTTCACGCATCACTTGTCCCTACTTTGGACAAAGGACTTGTAATAGGTGTGCGCATACCCGTTTTAAGGAAAACAGCAAAAGAATTGTTCAGGGAATACGGAACGGAGGGGCTTGACACTTTCTTGACAGACCTGCCACATACGTATTACGAAGAAAACATGCTGCACGGATTGTTGATCGAGCAAGTCGCTGATTTCAAAACGTGCATCCGGCTTCTCGAAGCATTCCTGCCCTACATCGACAATTGGGCGGTATGCGATGTCGTTTCGCCGGTATGTTTCAAAAAGCACAAGCCGGAATTGCTGCCATATATACAGGCGTGGATGAATTCGACACGGCCATACACTATCCGCTTCGGCATAGGTATGCTTATGCGGTATTTCTTGGATGGAAATTTTTCGGAAGAACACCTGCAAGCAGTGGTCAAGATAAAATCCGATGAATATTACGTGAACATGATGAGGGCATGGTTTTTCGCAACCGCATTGGCGAAACAATACGAACGCACCCTGCCCTGCATATCTCCTGCCGTACTTGACCCTTTTACCCTCAAAATGACCATACGGAAAGCCCGCGAAAGCTACCGCCTATCAACGGAACAAAAGACGGAAATCAGCCGTTGTATACGGTAACCGAAGGGAACGCGAAATTCAAACCCGCATTATTGAATTGTTGCAGGATGTACATGTTCACGGCATTTTGGGTATTGTAATAATCCTTGCCGCGCCTTATGTAGTAAATAAACGTGATATTGAGGGACGAATCTGCAAAAGCCATGAAAGACACTACTATGTCCTGTTGTATGTCCTTTATTACCGAAGGCGTTTTTTTAAGGATATCCATCGCCTGTTGCATCTGTTCGGGCGTGGTGTCGTATGTCAAGCCTAACTGTAATATGATTTTACGTGCGGGTTCGAGCGAAATGTTCTCCACCGCGCCTTCCACTACCTGATAATTCGGTATGGTAACCAAAAAACCGTCCAAAGTACGTATACGGGTACTGCGGATGCCTATATCCTCCACATGGCCGTCATAACCAGCCACCCGTATGCGGTCTCCCATGCGGAATGTCTTGTCCACGAACACCGTTATGCCGCCGATGATGTTCTTGACCGTGTCCTGCGATGCCAGGGCCACGGCAACCCCGCCTATTCCGAGAGTGGTCAGCAATGCCGCGATATTCACCCCAATGCTTTCTATCGCGACTAACAATCCGACCGTCCACAACAAGAACGACAAAGCCTTCTTTATTGTCAGAACGACATTCTTGTCCAATTTTCCCAATTCCCCATGCGTGGCTTTCGGCATCATGTAATGATCGCACAACGTCTTGGAAAGACGCACCAAGATCCATGTAACGTCCATCACCGCCAAGAACTTGAAAATCTTGACCAAGTATCCGTCTATTTTATCAGGATAATCCAGGCGTATGATGGCTATCCAAAGCACTAACAACACCATGCCGCATACAAACGGCAACTGGAACACGTTGTATAAGACATCGTCCCATGCGGCCGGAGTTTTTTCAACCCTCTTCTTTATCTTTTCATTACCGAGCCAAATCATGAAACGTCCCAATATGACCGCCAGCACCAGAATCGCTACCGATATTACATAATCCAAAAGACTGTTTCCGAAGAATTCCTTTTCAGTAAAAAAATCAAACATGGGAATAAAATGAATTTTGCCTTACCAAGATACATAAAAAAGGCGGAATCACGATAAACGACTCCGCCTTTTCAGTAAAAAAACGTATCAGTTGTTTTTGATATAACCTGCTATCCAATCCCCGACTTCCGATGTGGAATAGGCTTTTGCGCCATTGGCAATGTCTTCGGTTACCACGCCGGCGGCCATTGAAGCAGTCACGGCATCCCGTATCATCTGTCCTTCCTCTTTGAGTTTGAAAGCATATTCGAACATCATTGCAGCGGACAATACCGTAGCTATGGGATTCGCGATATTCTTGCCGGCAGCCTGCGGATAAGAACCGTGTATGGGTTCGAACAGTGAAGTGTGCAAGCCTATGGATGCGCTGGGCGACATACCGAGAGAACCTGTTATCACAGAGGCCTCGTCCGTCAGGATATCCCCGAACAAGTTTTCCGTAACAAGCACGTCAAAGCTTTTAGGCCATTGTATTATGCGCATTGCGGCATTGTCCACGAACATGTAGTCGGTTGTTACTTCGGGATATTCCTTCTCTATTTCTTTTGTAACCTGCCTCCAAAGGCGCGAAGAGCAAAGCACGTTGGCCTTGTCCACCAAAGTAAGGTGTTTGCGGCGCATCATGGCAAAATCGAATGCCAAACGCACTATGCGTTCCACTTCCTCCCGCGAATAAACACAGGTATCGTATGCCACGTTACCGTCCTCGGAACGGCCTTGCGGGCGGCCGAAATACAAACCTCCCGTTAGCTCGCGGATGCACATGAAATCCACACCGTCCACCAATTCGGATTTCAATGGAGACTTGTGCAACATGTTCGGGAATGTGAGCACCGGACGCAAATTCGCGAACAACCCCAACGATTTGCGCATTTTAAGCAAACCTTGTTCGGGACGTACTTTCGCGTTGGGATCGTTGTCATATTTGGGATCACCCAAAGCACCGAACAAAACGGCATCCGATTTCATGCAAAGTTCATGGGTTTCGGCGGGATATGGATCCCCTGTTTTGTCTATGGCACATGCGCCTACCAATCCGAAGTCGTAATTGAGCTTGTGTCCTTTTTTCTCACAAACAGCCTTGACTGCTTTCAGGGCTTGTTCCACCACCTCGGGACCTATTCCGTCGCCGGGCAGTACGGCAATATTCATTTCCATTTTTGAAAAACTACTTTTTATTGTTATTGTTTTCAATGATATTCAACATTCTGGCAGTGGCCTTGATGGCTGCTGTTATCTGGTCGGCCTCCAAAGCATGGGTCTTGAAAGTACGCCCGTCCATTTTCCACGTAATGACCGTTTGCACGAAAGCATCCGTGCGTCCGCCCGGAGGTATGGTTACGGTAAAATCCGACAAGACAGGATAAGGTTTGTCCAATTTGTCGTAAATCTTCCATACGGCTTTCATGAAAGCATCGTACTGTCCGTCGCCGACTGCTGCCTGCTGGTAAATTTCCCCGTTGATCTCGATTGCCACATTGGCAGTGGGATGCAACCCTTGGGAGGTGGCCAAAGCGTAATTCACTATCTTGACCTTCTCTTCGGCACCGTGTCCTGTTTTCACAATATCGGAAACTATGTACGGCAAATCCTCGGGCGTAACCTGCAATTTGCGGTCGCCCAATTCGATGATGCGGTTCGTAACCTTTTTCATTGAAGCCTCGTCCAAGTCTATGCCGAGGCTCTCCAAGTTCTTGCGGATATTCGCCTTGCCGGAGTTTTTGCCCAAGGCATATTCGCGGGTACGGCCGAAACGTTCCGGCAACAAATCGTTGAAATACAAGTTGCTTTTTGCATCTCCGTCCGCATGTACGCCCGCTACTTGCGTGAAAACGTTCTCGCCTATCACAGGCTTGTTGTTCGGGATTCTCACTCCTGAATATGATTCCACGACCTTGCTGACGCGATAAATTTCCTTCTCGTTTATATTGGTCTGTACTTTAAGCTGGTCATGAAGCACGGCCACCACGCTTGACAAAGGGGCGTTGCCCGCCCTTTCGCCCAATCCGTTAACAGTGGTATGCACGCACTGTATTCCTGACTTCACCGCAGCGAACACGTTGGCCACGGCCATGTCGTAATCGTTATGCGGATGGAAATCGAAATTAAGGCGAGGATAACGCTCCAACATCAAACTGCAATACTTTTCAGTCTGCACGGGATTGAGTATGCCGAGCGTATCGGGCAACATGAAATGGTCTATTTCGGCATAACGCAGCTCGTCCATCATGGAAAACACGTACTCCGGACTGTTGATTATGCCGTTCGACCAGTCTTCAAGATAAATGTTGACCCTCATGCCTTTTGAACGTGCCGTCTCGACAGACCGGAAAATATCTTCTATGTGCTGGCGCGGTTCCTTGCCCAATTGCAAGGTGCAATGCTTCAATGAACCCTTGCAAAGCAGGTTCATAACCCGGACTCCGGTATCGTAAATCCAATCTATCGATTGTGAACCGTCCACGAAGCCCAAAACCTCGATCCTGTCCGTCAAACCGCGCGAACCGGCCCACCGTGCGATTTTGCGCACGGTCTCGTATTCGCCAGCCGACACCCTCGCCGAGGCGACCTCCACCCTGTCGACTTTCAAATCTTCGAGCAAAAGCCTGACGATACTGAGTTTTTCCTCGGTTGCGAAAGAAACGCCCGAGGTCTGCTCCCCGTCACGCAATGTCGTATCCAATATCTGCACCATATCAAACGGAATATGTCAAACAACCGGCAAGCAGACGGCATTCAAACCTGATGCCGCTTATTTGCCGTTCTTATTTTCGTAATCTTCTATTTGCTGTTTGCGGCTAAGCAGGTAATCGATGTCGTCGAAACCTTTGAGGAAACATTCCTTTTTATACTCGTTGATGGGAAATGTCTCGCTCTCGCCGGTAGCATCGTTGGTAACACGCTGGTTTTCCATGTCTATTGTTACCGTCGTCTTGTTGTCTTTTTTAATCGACTCGAACAACGATGCAAGGAATTTGTCGGAAACGACCACCGGCAAAACCCCGTTGTTCATGGCGTTGTTGCGGAAAATATCGGCAAAGAAACTCGACACCACCACCCTGAACCCGTATCCGGCAATCGCCCATGCCGCATGTTCGCGGCTCGAACCCGAACCGAAGTTCTTGCCGGCCACCGATATGCTGCCTCCGAAATTCTTGTCGTTCAGCACGAAACTTTCTATGGGATTTCCGGCCTTGTCATAACGCCAGTCGCGGAAAAGATTGTCGCCGAACCCCTCTTTGGACGTAGCTTTCAAAAAGCGGGCGGGAATTATC
>JADIMR010000113.1 GCA_017694565.1 Candidatus Enterocola intestinipullorum
GGTAGTTAGCCGCTTCGCGGCAGTGAATAGTGAATAGTGAATAGTGAATAGTGATAAGTTACGGTATGCACCTCGTAATGTAAGCACTATGTTGAAAGTGGGTTTTAGTGAAAGCACAATGTTCAAGGAAGGTCGCCCCCTCTGGGGGCTGTTAAAACCGCTACGCGATTTTAACGGGGGGATAAGACAATGCGGAACCTGCGGAGCAGGTTATCGCTCAATCCACGGTGGACAGACAGGAGCGTACAAGTTTGCCGGGCGGGGTACTAACCGACCACTATCTTGACATTATAACTGTAAGTGCGCTGCCGGACTTCGTCCGTCCGCTTAACTTACAGTTAAGCATAAATGAACCTGCATTTTGTCAATGCAGGTTCTCTTCGTTCTGCTGGATTTGCAATCCAGCAGGATAGTTTTATGGAGATTTGCAATCTCCATTTCTTTTTCAGGATTACAAATCCTGAAAAAACCTCGGTTTGGGATTGCACGAGCTGATGAGACCGTAGGTCGAATAAATCCCGCAGGACGGGTTGCCCGCCGGAGGATAAGACAATAATGTTTTTTATATGCCTGCAATGAAAGCATATAAAAAAAACCTGCAACCTCTCGGCATTGTGCTGAAAGATTGCAGGCCCGCTACCAATTTTACCAACTAAATGGCCTTGCTTTTCTTCCCTTGACAGGAAAAAAATATCCCGGCATCAAAAATAGAACATCATATACAATTTGCCTCCGAGGTTTTCGGTGCCGCAGTGGAATGAATATGTTTCAGGAGAAACAAGTTCGTTCCATGTTTCCACGGTATTGTTGTACGTGTTGTAACCTTCCAAAGTCTGATACTGCTGCGGAGTATACGACCCAAGGAATGTAAAACTGATTTCACCGCCAAGCGACATGTACGAGGTAAGGAAAATTTCCATACCTACATGCAATCCCAAACCGAAGCAATGTATGGTGGAATTGTTCACGCTCTGCGAAGACAAAATGAAAGCATCGCTCCATTGCGAAGGTTTTGTTGCCGGAGTTTCACCGAAATCATGACGTGTGGGGCTTTGGTTCAATTCCGTTATGGCATTACCGTAAGAATACGTATTGTTGTAGCTTGCCACTCCATATACCAAATCACCGCCGAAATAGCCCTGTACACGGTTCTTTCCCATACGGTACGAGAGACCCAGGGCGACCGAAGCCCCGGCCTTTTTCATGGTTTGAGTGTCCACGACTTGGGCTTCCGACATAGGATCGATGGCTTGGGCGGCATCATCAGTCACATAAAACGAGTTCTGCACCACATCGGCAATCACGCCCACGTTCAACCTTCCAACCAAATGGTCGGTTATCATGTAACGTCCCATTATCGAAACGTTCGGGTTCACCACGTTGCCTATGAAATCCGCGCCCAAGGTAGGCGAGCCTCCGAACGAATCAAGCGTGTTGTTCTGAGTACCGTTGAACAAATTACCCACATAGCGGAATACGGGTACAACATCGATACCCACTCCGAAATCTCCGGCCTTGGGCAGGTCAATGGTTTTCTTGTTGCGCGAGGGCTTTTTCACCTCATATTGTTCTTCCTGCTGCAATCCGCCTTCTTCATCGGCTTCCTGCGCGAACGACACGGCAGGAACCGCAAGCATGGCAGCCGCAAGCATTATCTTGAATATTTTCATAATTTAAAATTCTATTAAACAGATATTACGCAAACATTTCATGTCAATAGCTTCCCAAAACGAAGACTTGCTCCACCTCTCCGTCGCGGACGGCGGTAACATACGCATTCCTGCCGGAATAGGTATGGTACTCGTCGGTAACAATCACGTATTTGCGCGATTGCGTATCATATTCGTAATCATTGTACGGGGCCACATAGCTTTTTACCGACAGGGTTACAGACGAAGTCGAAGATTTAACGCTCACGGGAATCGACAGTTTGTATGTACCGTTTGAGTTCACGGTAGTAGTAAACGTGCGCTGCTCATTGCCTATCGTCACGCTTGCGGAAACCTCGGCTCCAATGGCAGCCCTGTCCTCGCTTTCCTTGGGAGTGCCGCTCGAATCTATCCAATATCCGGGATAATAAGTTACCTCACCGGTGATTGTGGCAACGCCTGCATATTCTGCGTCAATTTCATATTCTGCATCGCAAAGCAAGTCTTCCACAACATTCACATTGTTCCTGTTGGCGTTTACATTTTGCTTGTTTTTCACATTATACAAGGCATCGTCAATGGGAATAACTACGAATTGCGTTTCCTGCGAACCTTTTTGATAGAGGTTGTACGTTTTATAGAAAGACTCTACCGTAACTTCCACATTGTTAATAGACGTTGCGCTCGCGCTCATGGGCAATTGTATCTCGTAACGTCCGGACGCATCGGTCGTGGCCGAATAAGCCTTGCTTCCGCTGCCGGATATGCCGAGGCTCGAATAAGGCACGTTGACATTAACAGTTACGCCTTCGACCGGGACATAATACCCGTCCAAAACGGATTCGCCGGAAGCAACTTCCTGATAACCGGGATTATATTTCACCACCCCGGTAATAGTTGCGACACCTTGCAGACTGTCCATGGTATAGGACGATTGCTCTTGCTTGCACGAACTTAGCAGTCCCGCGACTCCTGCCATCAGAACTACGGCAGCCGTTGTAAATTTCATTTTCATACTTTACCACATTAAAAGTTAAACATTAAAATTCAAGATTCTATTTACCATATTTGGCATTTGTTTTCATTTACAATAATACAAAGATAACTGTCGTAAAATTACAAGCAAAGAAAATTATGTTAAAATTAATAACGAGTAGTGATTAGGTTACAGGTGTCAGTGGATAGTGGATAGTCGTTAGTGGTTAGTGGTTAGTGGTTAGTGAGTAGTGGGTAGTTGTTTCATTAAGTAGGATTGTACGAATTGATGAGACCATTGGTCGAATAAATCTCCACAAACTAATGTGGTTCGCGACTTACGTAATTTAGTAAGCGATTACAAATCGCTAAGACATTATCCTGCGGGATTTCAAATCCCGCAGGACGGAGGGAACCTGCATTGACAAAATGCAGGTTCATTTATGCTTAACTGTAAGTTAAGCCGATGTGCGCAGGACATCGGCGCACTTACAGTGGAAGAAAAGGCAGGTGTCAGTGGATAGAGGATAAAGAGAAACCCGCACACGAGGCGCGGGTTTCTCTTTATCCACTAACCACTGTCGCGAAGCGACCTCTAATCACTAACCAATAAAACGCAGGGAGTCCTTGTTCATAAAATTATATGCAAAATTTTGCCTTATACCGCAATTATGAATACTTTTGAAGCAAATTTCCAAATGCCCGAAATATACCACACACCGGCACTGTTAAACGAGAGCATGGACGGACTTGATGTCAAGCCCGGAGGCACGTATTTGGACCTCACCTTGGGGGGAGGAGGCCATTGCCGTGAGATACTGCGAAGGACCGGAGAAAACGGCCGGGTCTTGGCATTCGACCAGGACGCGGACGCGATTGCCAACTTGCCGCAAACCGCCAACCTGCAATTCGCCAACAGCAATTTCCGCTACTTGCTCAATTACGCGAAATATTACGGGTTCATGCAGGCCGACGGCATACTGTGCGACCTTGGAGTTTCTTCACATCACTTCGATACCCCCGGCCGCGGATTTTCTTTCCGCAGCGAAGGGCCTTTGGACATGAGGATGAATTCCAGCGCGCGCCTTACCGCCGCCGACGTGCTCAACGACTACGACGAACAAGCCTTGTCCGACCTGTTCTATCATTACGGGGAATTCAAAAATGCCCGGCGCATCGCGGCAGCCGTGGCAAAGCATCGCGACAGTCAGGCATTCTCAAACATATCGGAGCTTGTGGACTGCCTCGCGCCGTTTTGCGGAAAAGACCGGAAAAAAGACCTCGCCCGCATGTTCCAGGCATTGAGAATAGAGGTAAACGATGAAATGGGCGCATTGAAAGCCATGTTGCAAGCATCTGCCAAGGTCTTGAAAAAAGGAGGACGGATAGCCATCATCAGCTACCATTCCATCGAGGACCGCATAGTGAAGAACTTCTTGCGCTCGGGAAATTTCTCAGGAGAGGCGCAAAAGGACTTTTTCGGTAATTCGCAGGCACCATTCAGGCCGGTAGGCAAAGTGGTAGTCCCTACGGCGGAAGAAATTGCCGCAAACCCGCGTTCCCGCAGCGCGAAACTGAGAGTAGCTGAAAAGATATGAAAGACACGGAAGACAAAAGCAAGAACTGGATCGGCAGGACCATCGACAAGATTACCGGCTCCACCCCGTTCGATTTCGCGCAGGACAACGACGGCGAAAGCATTGAAAGCATACGCTCGTCTTTCGACTTCGTGCTGAAAAACTTACGCTTTTTAGTGTTTTCGCTTATACTGTTGGTCGTCTACATCAACAACCGCATGGTTTGCGAAAAACAATTCTCCGAAATAGACAAATTGAACAAGGAGCTGACAGACATAAAATACGTATCGATGATAACCGAAGCGGAGCTGTTGAAAACCGGCCGCCCCGAAATAATAAAGGAATTGGTCGACCGCAACGGGCTTGGCCTCGTCGAACTTGATTGCCCCCCGTACAAAGTGGTTTACAAGGAACAATGATAACCGCACTGACAATAATATCCGTCCTGGCGCTTTTGGCAAGCGCACCGATATTGTACGCCCTTGTATTCCGCAAGAACGACGCCAAACGCGACATACTGCTGCGTTATTATATCATATTCATCTTCATCTGCTCCTTTTTCGTCCTTATCCTTTTCCGCATCTGGTATTGGCAATATGCGGAAGGAGACGAATTGAGGGCCATCGCCGAACAAAGATGGACCGAACCCGACACGATACCTGCCAAACGCGGGAACATACGCTCCGACGACGGCAGGCTCATGGCCAGCACCATACCGACATACTACCTGTACATGGACATGAGAGTGGAAGCTTTCAAGGTAAAGGACAAGGAAACCAAACGGGAATACTTCGACCTGCATGTCGGCGAATTGGCAAAAGAACTGTCCGCGCTGTTCAAAGACCGCACAGCCGCGCAATATGAACGCGATTTGCGTAAAGCGTACAAAAGACGTGCGGCGGAGTACAGGATATACCCGAAACCGGTTTCGTACATAGACTACAAGAAAGTAAAGGAATTTCCGATATTGAGAAGAGGTCCCATACAGGGAGGATTCACAGTGAAAGAGCGCGTAACAAGGGTGAAACCGTTCGGATCCCTGGCTTCGCGCACCATAGGCGACATTTACGGCATCGGTGAAAAAGGCGGACGTTTCGGCTTGGAAATGTATTACGACAGCGTGCTGCGCGGACACAACGGGCTTGCGATAAACCGCAAGATGGCCGGACGAAGCACCAAAATCCTCTTGGAGAAACCCGAAGACGGACTTGATGTCATAAGCACTATCGACATAGACTTGCAGGAGACGGTTGAAAAAGAGCTGTTGAAGGAACTCATGCGGACACAGGCCGAAAAAGGCACGGCCGTACTCATGGAAGTAAGCACGGGGGAAATAAAGGCCATTTCCAATTTCGAGAAATCCGGCGACAGATACACGGAACGCACCAACGTGGCTGCCGGCAGTGAAATAGAACCCGGCTCGACATTCAAGCTGCTTTCCTATATGGTGGCATTGGAAGACGGGGTAATAGACACCACTACCATCGTGGATACCGGCAACGGGGCGCACAAGTTCGCCGACCGCATAATGAAAGACTGGAATTACGGCGGGCCGAAAGGCGGGTTCGGGAAAATAAGCGTGCCGGAGGCATTCTACCAATCGTCCAACGTCGCCATTTCGATGTTGATAGACCAGCATTACAAGGACAATCCGCAAAAATTCATCGACGGACTGAAAAGGACAGGCATCTGCAACCCCGTGGATTTGGAAATTCCCGGACACGGGCGCGTGAAGATAAAAAGCCCGGCGGACAAAAACTGGTGGGAAACGTCTTTACCGTGGATGTCCATAGGATATGAGAGTTCCGTGCCGCCCATATTCATGCTGATGATGTACAACGCGGTGGCGAACAACGGAAAAATGATGAAGCCGATGTTTGCCAAGGGCATATCCAAAAACGGCGTAATGGTGGAAACATTCAGCCCGGAAGTAGTCTGCGGCCAGGTTTGCAGCCCGGAAACCTTGGGAAAACTGCAAAAGATGCTTGTCGGCGTGGTTGAAGAAGGCACTGCCAAACAAGTCCGCTCCGACCTCTTCACCATAGCAGGCAAAACAGGGACATCGCAGATTTTCGAAAGGGGCACGAACCGGGATGCGGAAGGCAGGCTGCGGCACCAGATAACTTTCTGCGGATATTTTCCGGCAGAGAACCCGATGTATTCCTGCATCGTATACGTGAAAGAACCCGACACCGCGCCATCGGCAGGCCGGATATGCGGGACAGTATTCAAAAACATCGCCGAAAAAGCATTCATCCTCGCGAACCGCAAGACAGCCGAAGGCGAAGCCTTGCTTTCGCCCGACAGCGTGGCAGACATAATGGAAACCGAAGCATCGGCGGACTTGACTGCCGACGGGATATTGTCCGACACCGGCAACCGCATACCGGATGTTTGCGGGATGCCTGCTTCCGAAGCCGTTTACATATTGGAAAACATGGGATTGCATGTCGAATTGGACGGGACAGGAAGGGTGAAAAGCCAGTCGCTTCCGGCCGGAAGCACGCTTGCCCAAGGCAAAACGATAGAACTTATTTTACGATAAAGCAGAAAAATGACCTTACAGGAACTTTTAAACGGGATAAGCATACGGGCATCAAAAGGCGATACCTGCAAAGAAATCACGGGACTCTGTTTCGATTCGCGCAAGGTACGGCCGGGACATGTTTTCGTGGCCGTGCGCGGGTATGAAACGGACGGGCATTTATATATCGGCAAAGCCGTAGCGTCCGGGGCATCCTGCGTCGTTTGCGAACATATACCAACTGAAACCGGCGACAACGTAACATACGTGGAAGTTCCCGACAGTTCGGAAGCCCTCGGGCTGATGTCTTCCGCCTACTTCGGCAACCCGACCATGCACCTTAAAGTAATCGGGGTTACCGGCACGAACGGCAAAACCTCTACCGCCACGCTCCTGTACCACCTGTTCCGCAGGATGGGCAAGAAATGCGGACTGCTTTCGACGGTTTGCAATTTTATCGAGGGACAAAAACACGACAGCAGCCACACCACCCCCGACCCTGTCGAAATGAACTCGCTTTTCGCGCAGATGGTACAAGCCGGATGCGAATACGCTTTCATGGAAGTCAGTTCCCATTCGGTAGTACAAAAAAGGATAGCCGGAATAGATTTCGACGGGGGAATCTTCACCAACATCACACGCGACCATTTGGATTACCACAAGACAATGGATGCCTACATACGGGCAAAAAAGGCTTTCTTCGATGCCCTGCCCGCCAAGGCTTTCGCACTGACCAACATAGATGACCGCAACGGCCGCCTTATGCTGCAAAACACCAAGGCGCACCGCTACGGTTACAGCCTTCAAAGCGTGTGTGATTTCAAAACACGGGTGCTCGAAGAAAGCTTGGAAGGCATGTTGTTGGAAATAAATGGACGCGAAGTATACACACGCTTTACGGGGCGCTTCAATGCGTACAACCTGACAGCGGTATACGGTGCGGCCTCGCTGCTCGGAATGCCGGAAAACGACATTCTCGCGGCAATGAGCATTTTGCGCCCCGTGGCGGGCAGGTTCGAAACCGTGCAATGCAAAGGCTTTACCGCCATAGTCGATTACGCGCACACCCCTGATGCTTTGGAAAACGTGCTCGGAACCATCAACGACATAAAGAAATCGCTGCCCGGCAGCCCCAAGGTAATTACCGTGGTCGGCTGCGGCGGCAACAGGGACAAAGGGAAACGTCCCATGATGGGCAAGATCGCGACACGCATGAGCGATTTGACGGTGTTCACGTCGGACAATCCCCGCATGGAGGACCCGCAAACCATAATCGACGAAATCGTGGCGGGAGTGGATGCAAATTGCCCCGGCAAGTACCTTTGCATCACAGACCGCAGGCAGGCCATCCGTACCGCGTGTACGATAGCACAAAAAGGAGACATAGTGCTTGTGGCCGGCAAAGGTCATGAAACGTACCAGATAATAGGGAAAGAAAAACACCACTTCAACGACGTGGAAGAGATTGCTGCTTGCGGGGCAAGCAGTGAGTAGTGGTTAGCGATTGATTATGGGCGGCTTCTCCGCCTTGATTGATAAATAAGACAGCACTGTAACCTGTAACCTAAATAAAAATGCTATACTATCTTTTCAGGTATTTGGAAAACGAATTCGACCTGCCCGGCGCGGGATTGTTCGAATACATATCGTTCAGGGCGGCAATAACCCTGATATTGTCCCTGTTCTTCTCGATGATAATAGGCAAACGCATCATCGGACGCCTCCGCTCGCACCAAATCGGGGAAACCATACGGAATCTCGGATTACAGGGAGAAAACAGCAAAAAAGGCACGCCGACAATGGGCGGGATCATAATAATCATCGCCATAATCGTTCCGCTGCTGCTCATGGGCAGGCTCCGCAACATATACCTGCTGCTGATGATGTTCACCACAATATGGCTCGGATGCCTCGGTTTCGCGGACGACTACATCAAAGTCATTAAAAAGGACAAGAACGGACTGCCCGGCAAAATGAAAATCGTGGGGCAAGTCCTTTTGGGGTTGGTCGTAGGCCTGACCCTGTACCTCAGCCCGGAAACAGTCGTGGTGAAGAACTTGGACGGGAATTCCCATAGCATAGCCATGGAAAGCATCGAGGCAGGAGTGCAGACATCGGCGATAAAGTCCACGTCCACTACCATTCCTTTCGTAAATTCCATCGACTTCGACTATGCCGACCTGTTCGCTTTCTTGGGAGACAACGCGCAAACCGCCGGCTGGATATTTTTCGTCATCGTTGTCATATTCGTGATAACCGCGACATCCAACGGAGCCAACCTGACCGACGGACTGGACGGCCTTGCGGCCGGGACCTCCGCTACGATAGGCGTGGGATTGGCCGCGCTTGCATACGTGTCAAGCAACGTGTTTTTCGCAAACTATTTGGACATAATGTATATTCCCGGCACGGAAGAACTCGTGGTGTTCGCAGCCGCGTTCTGCGGCGCGATGGCGGGCTTCCTATGGTACAACTCGCATCCCGCGCAAGTATTCATGGGAGACACCGGCAGCCTTACCATAGGCGGCATCATAGCAGTGTTCTGCATCATCGTGCATAAGGAGCTGCTAATACCCCTGCTCTGCGGGATATTCCTTGTGGAAACCGTGTCCGTAATGTTGCAGGTTTCATATTTCAAATACACGAAGAAACGCTACGGCGAAGGCAGGCGGCTGTTCCTGATGACACCGATACACCATCATTTCCAAAAAAAGGGCGTAGCCGAAGAAAAAATAGTAACCCGTTTTTGGATAGTTAGCGCAGCTTTGGTTATATTTACGATAATTACACTGAAAATACGATGAGCGGAAACAAAAAGATAGCGGTACTCGGCGGCGGCGAAAGCGGATGCGGAGCGGCAGTACTGGCAAAAAAAGAAGGATTCGATGTCTTACTGTCCGATTCCGGGACTATCAAGGACAAATACAAAAAAATGCTGGACGCGCACAATATCAGATGGGAAGAGAACGGCCACAGCACGGACGAAATCCTGAAATCGGACGAGATTATAAAAAGCCCCGGCATACCGCAGGATTCACCGATAATATTGCAGGCACGCGGCTTGGACATACCCGTAATATCGGAAATCGAATTCGCCGGCAGGTACAACAACGCGAAAACCATCTGCATAACGGGCAGCAACGGCAAAACCACCACGACCATGCTGACATACCACATTCTGAAAAAAGCGGGTTATAACGTGGGACTCGCCGGCAATGTGGGCAAAAGTTTCGCATTGCAGGTAGCGGAAAGCAAGCACGATTATTATGTAATCGAACTTAGCAGCTTCCAATTGGACAACATGTACGAATTCAAGGCCGACATAGCGGTGCTGCTCAACATCACTCCCGACCACCTGGACCGTTACGAGTACAAGTTCCAGAATTACATGGACGCGAAAATGCGGATTACCCGCAACCAGACCGAGAACGACGTTTTCATATATTGGAACGACGACGAGAACATCCGCAAGGAGTTGCAAAAATTCGGAGTGAAGGCGCGCCACGAAGCATTCGCCATAAACAAGGAACCCGAAACTGCGGCATTCCTGCAAGATGGCAAGCTGAAAATTCCAGCCTTGGGACAAAGTTTCGAAATGCCCGTTTCGGAATTGTCGCTGAGCGGCACTCACAACCTCTACAACTCGATGGCTGCGGCATTGTCCGCCAAATCGATCAACGTGCGCAACGAAACCATCCGCGAAGCCCTTTCGGATTTTGAAGGTGTGCCGCACCGCCTGCAAAAAATTGCCAACGTGCGCGGCGTTTGCTACGTAAACGATTCAAAGGCCACCAACGTGAATTCCTGCTGGTACGCCTTGGAAAGCATGACCACGCCCGTAGTGCTTATTTTGGGAGGCAAGGACAAGGGCAACGACTACAACGACATATTGCCGCTCGTAAAGGAAAAAGTCCGTTTTCTCGTATTCATGGGCAAGGATAACAGCAAGTTGGAAAACTTTTTCAGCGGAATCAAGCCGTTCGTATCCGTACACTCAATGAAGGACGCGGTAAACGAATGCTACAAACATGCGCAGAAAGGCGACACCGTCCTGCTTTCCCCATGCTGCGCAAGTTTCGATTTGTTCAATAATTACGAAGACCGTGGCGAAAAATTCGCCGTATGCGTAAAGGATTTGTAAGATTATGGGATTTTGGTCAGTAATCATAAAAGGAGACCGCAGGCTGTGGGGCATAATAGCCGCACTGATTTTCTCGTCTTTGGTAATCATGGCTTCTGCATCGAGCCAGATAGCTTTTAAAAGCGAACACCTTTACGACCCGTTCGCAAGCCATTTCATATTCCTTACCGCAGGCGTGATCGTAATGTTCGTAACCAGCAACATTCCTTACAGGTTCCTGAGGATCATGACTTATCCCATAGTGTTCGTATCGTTCATACTGTTGGCCTTGACTCCGTTGATAGGCACGGAAATAAACGGGGCGGTAAGGTCGATAAACATTTTCGGATTCGAATTCCAACCTTTGGAGCTGGGCAAGTTTTCCGTGGTATTGCTAATCAGCGACATCCTTTCCCGCTATCAGAACGACGAGCGGTTCGGAGGCAAATATTTCTGGATAATGACAGCCGCCATCATCACATTCTGCGGCCTTATTGCATATCAAAACCTGTCAACGGCGATAATGCTGTTCCTCGTGGCCTTTGCGCTCATGCTGATAGGCAGGGTCAAATTCTCGCAGTTGTTGCAGCTTGGCGGGGTATTGGCCGTGCTGCTGCTGATGTTCTTCTTCCTGATAAAAGTATTTCCCGACGCCGTGCCGGACCGCATGGTAACATGGGGCAACCGCATCGAGGATTTCGCGACTGAAATGACGGCTGACAAGAATGATGCTGACAGATACAGGATAACGGATGAAAACCGGCAGATAATGAATTCCAAAATAGCCATTGCCAACGGCATTTCACCGTCCGGTCCGGGCAACAGCGAACAACGCGACTACCTGCCCTTGGCTTTTTCAGATTTCATCTTCGCGGTCATAGTGGAGGAATACGGCATATTGGGCGCGGTTTTCACCATCGCGCTTTATTTGGGCATATTGTTCATCGGCGGGCAGATAGCGCGCAATTGCGACAGGGCATATCCCGCATTGCTTGTTACGGGGCTGTCCATACTGATAGTGTTGCAAGCCATGATTAGCATGGCGGTAACCGTACAATTAGGTCCCGTCACGGGACAGCCGCTCCCATTGATAAGCAGGGGCGGCACATCCATATTGGTAACCAGCGCGTATTTGGGCATCATCCTAAGCATAAGCCAATACACGCGCGAATTGCGCAAACCGTCCATAGTAATCGACATCAACGGCACGGCAGCGGACTCCACGACAGTCCACGCTACCGCCACAGACACCATAGCAGAATGAAACAACCGAGATTCATAATCAGCGGAGGAGGCACGGGCGGACACATCTTCCCGGCCATAAGCATCGCAAACACCATCAAAGCCCACGTTCCGGACGCGGAGATTCTCTTCGTGGGAGCGGAAAACCGCATGGAAATGGAAAAGGTCCCGGCCGCAGGCTACAAGATAACAGGCTTGCCGGTTTCCGGGCTGAAACGGTCGTTGAGCCCGGAAAACATAAAAGTCGTCATAAACCTTTTCCGCAGCATCCGCATGGCAAAAAAAATAATCGCGGATTTCAAGCCTGACGCGGTCATAGGCGTAGGCGGTTACGCTTCCGCTCCCGTATTGTACGCGGCGGCGAAAAAGGGTATTCCCACCCTCATCCAGGAGCAGAATTCCTACGCCGGCGTAACGAACAAAATACTGGGAAAGAAAGTGGACAAGGTTTGCGTGGCATACGACGGTATGGAGAAGTTCTTTCCCGCTGCGAAGATTGTCAAGACAGGCAACCCCGTAAGGCAGCAGCTGGCACTTTCGTCCGACAAGCGGGACGAGGCATACGGATACTTCAACTTCGACCCGTCAAAAAAGACCTTGCTCGTGGTTGGCGGAAGTCTCGGGGCGCGGACCATAAACCAAAGCGTCCTGCGTAAAATCGACTTGCTGTACAAGAACCACGCCGCCGACATGCAGGTAATATGGCAAACCGGAAAATTCTATATAGACGAAATACGTGAAGCCGTAAAAAACTTGGACATCAAAAACATGTACATAACCGACTTCGTATCGCGCATGGATCTGGCCTATTGCATAGCCGACCTTGTGATTTCACGAGCCGGAGCAAGTTCCATATCGGAGCTAAGCCTGTTGGGAAAAGCCTCTATCCTTGTCCCCTCGCCGAACGTGGCCGAAGACCACCAGACAAAGAACGCCCTTGCATTGAAAAACCGCAATGCGGCGGAACTGATACCCGACCGCGAAGCCCGCGACCGTTTGGTACAGGAATCCATCCGGATAGTAAACAACGAAGCCATCTTGTCGGAATACCGGCGCAACATAAAATATTTCTCGCGCCCCGACGCTGCGGAAGACATAGTATCCGAAGTTTTCGCCCTTGCAGGCATCGAGTTCGTAAAAAAGAAAAAACACGAAACCGCGAAGCACGCCGCGCATAAAACCGAAAAGAAAAACGACACTCACGGCAGCATTGCCGAAGAACGGGA
>JADIMR010000114.1 GCA_017694565.1 Candidatus Enterocola intestinipullorum
GTATAAATCGTTCATGCGCAAAGTAAATATCAAAGTTGAAAAGAAGAGATGGATTTGATACCTCTTACTGTTGATTATGAATTAAAGCCATTCGATTGCGGTGATGCCGATTTGAATGGCTTTTTATTGAATGATGCCAAGTCTTTTTTACAGAAAAAACTAGCCAGAACGTTTCTTTTAGTTGATGAAGACGAGATTGCTGCATATTTTTGTCTGTTTAATGATAAAATTTCAAAGCAGGATGTTGCTGATAATTCATGGAGAAAGATAAAAAAATTATTCCCTCATAAAAAACATTTTAGCAGTTATCCGGCCATTAAAATAGGTAGGTTCGCAGTTTCACTCTCCTATCGCCATTCGGGTATCGGAAGTGAATTGATGAGGATAAACATACACGGTTAATGTATTTTGATATGGCACGTTTATAAACATTGGCTTAAAGTAGCTATCTGATTAACTTTGCAAAGTTATTGAACAAAAATATGGAAAAGCAATTATTGGATGCGGTGCGCGAAGCCGTGAAGTCTTTGTATGGTGAACAGGCGGCAAATGCGGAGTTGTCGTTGCAGAAGACCCGCAAGGAATATGTCGGGGATTTGACGTTGGTGGTGTTCCCCTTGTTGAAAATGTCAAGGAAGAAACCGGCGGACACGGCCGAAGAGATAGGCAAGAAACTGATGGAAATATGCCCGCTTGTGGCGGAATGCAATGCTGTGAACGGTTTTTTGAATATAAAACTGTCCAATGCGGCATGGCTTTCGGAATTGGCGGAAATCGATGCTGCCGAAAATTTCGGTTTCACTGTGGTTAGTGAAAATTCCCCTCTTATAATGGTTGAATATTCGTCTCCCAATACCAACAAACCCTTGCACCTTGGACATATACGCAACAACCTTTTAGGTTACAGCCTTGCCAAGATATTGGAAGCCAATGGTAACAAAGTGGTTAAGACCAACATAGTGAACGACCGTGGCATTCATATCTGCAAGTCGATGGTGGCATGGAAACGCTTTGCCGGCGGTGCAACGCCGCAATCGACAGGCATAAAGGGCGACCATTTGGTGGGCGACTATTACGTGGCATTCGACAAGGAGTATAAAAAAGAAATAGCCGCTCTCGTAGCCGAAGGAAAAAGCGAGGAAGAAGCCAAGGAAGCCGCCCCGATTATGCAGGAAGCCCGCGAGATGCTGCGTTTGTGGGAAGCGGGCGATGCCGCTACACGCGAGTTGTGGGCAACAATGAACCAATGGGTGTACGACGGCTTCGATGAAACCTATAAACGCTTGGGTGTGTCGTTTGACAAGATTTATTACGAATCGCAAACTTACTTGGTAGGCAAACAAAAGGTTTTGGAAGGTCTGGAAAAAGGCTTGTTCTTCAAAAAAGACGACGGTTCGGTCTGGGCGGATTTCACAAAGGAAGGGCTGGACGAAAAACTTCTGTTGCGTGCGGACGGCACATCGGTTTACATGACGCAAGACATTGGCACGGCCACGTTGCGTTTCAGCGATTACAAAATCGACAAGATGATATACGTGGTCGGCAATGAACAGAATTACCATTTCCAGGTACTGTCGTTGCTTTTGGACCGTTTGGGTTTCAAGTGGGGCAAGGATTTGGTGCATTTCTCGTATGGCATGGTGGAACTGCCCGAAGGCAAGATGAAGAGCCGCGAGGGTACAGTGGTGGATGCCGACGACCTTATGGACGAAATGGTCGCTACCGCCACTGCCATCTCAAAGGAGTTGGGAAAAGACGGCCTTAGCGAAGAGGAAACGGCGGAAGTTTGCCGCAAGGTCGGTTTGGGCAGCTTGAAATACTTCATACTCAAAGTCGACCCGCGCAAGAACATGACTTTCAATCCCAAGGAGTCCATCGATTTCAACGGCAATACCGGCTCGTTCATCCAATATGCTTACGCCCGCATTTGTTCGGTACTGCGCAAGGCGGCGGAGCAGGGCATAGCAACTACCGCCCAAAGCAAGGATATCGTCCTGTCAGATGCCGAGATAGAATTGGTACAGCAACTTTCGACCTTCCCTGCCGTAGTGCGTCAAGCAGGCGAAGAATACAGCCCGTCGCTGATAGCCAATTACAGCTACGACTTGGTTAAGAACTACAACCGCTTCTATCACGATTTCAGCATATTGAAAGAAGAAAACACGGATGTCCGCGCCTTCCGCCTGCAACTTTCCCGTAACGTGGCAAAAATCCTGCGCCAAGCCATGAGCCTGTTGGGAATCGAATTGCCGGAGAGGATGTGATGGCAGCGAAGCGGCAGTGCTTACAGGTACTAAAGAACATGGAAATGCATGGCCGATGAACAGAATGACGAATCAGACGTTGTGGAAAGGTGTTGTATAATGGAAATTTTAGAGTACGGTAGCAAAGAAAATAAAAGCATAATCTTTATACATGGATTTCAGTGTCCTTATCAGATATGGAACAGATATATCGACTACTATAAGGAAAAATACCATGTTATTATTCCGATACTTGAAGGACACAACCCGAAAAAGAAAGAAAAATTTGTTTCCTTGCAACAATCAGCAAAGGAAATAGAAGATTTTTATATTTCCAATTATGGAACTGATGTGTATGCAGTATATGCGATTTCTTATGGCGGGATAATAGCTGCAAATATTTGGCAGAACAGAAGATTAAATATCTCAAAATTGATTTTCGATGGTTCACCGCTTACATCTTATCCAAAGATTTTAAAATCATATTTGACTAAATTCTATATACAGGTAACGCATAAGAGTCAAAGAAGGGATAAGAAAACACTTGCACAAGCCGTTAAGGGAATATGTCCCAAAGAACATTTAGACGATTTCCTGCAAGTAATGGATAATATGTCTGATGAAAATATCCGAAGTTATATTGAAGCGTGGAGCAACTACAAATTGCCGAAGAATATCGATACGGCTACCACAAAGGTGTATTTCTTTTACGGCACAAAATCGAATGAAATTTTAGCAAGGAAATCTGCCAAGTATATAAAACGGTATTATTCAAATTCGGAAATAATCCGTCTTAACGGGAAAGGGCATTGTGAAACTGCGCTGTTCGACCCCGATGAAATGATTAACTATCTAAACAAAATCTTATTTTGCGACAGATGAAACGACAATAAGACACTATCACACGGAAAACGAAGGTGATTATATGACGGTAAAATTATTCTTTCAGGCAGTTGGTAAATTTCTTTTGGGCTTTCTTTTGGTCGGACTATTTATATTTGTTCCTGCGGGGACATTGGATTATCCGAACGGATGGCTTCTGATGGCCGTTCTGTTTGTACCGATGTTTTTCGCAGGAATTGTGATGATGTTCAAAAATCCTGCGCTGCTGAAGAAACGATTAAATGCAAAGGAGAAGCAGGCAGAGCAGGGTCTTGTGATAAAATTGAGCGGACTTATGTTTTTGGTCGGTTTTATCATAGCAGGATTAGGATTTCGTTTTGGCTGGTATATGCTGCCGAATGGCGTGGCAATCGTGGCGGCGGTAATATTTCTTGTCGCATATTTGATGTATGTGGAAGTGCTTCGGGAGAATACATATTTAAGCCGAACGATTGAGGTGCAGGAAAATCAAAAAGTGATCGACACCGGGTTGTACGGCATTGTCCGGCATCCCATGTATAGCGTTACCCTGCTTTTATTCCTGATGATACCGCTTGTATTAGGCTCGGTTTATTCGTTTTTGATTTTTCTCGTATATCCCTTTATCATCTGCAAAAGGATTAAGAATGAAGAAGCACTCCTCGAAAAAGAACTGAAAGGTTATCGCGAGTATAAAAGGAAAGTCAAATACCGATTGGTACCGTTTATATGGTGATATGAAACATTCAGACGATGTTATGGAAGCTATACCCTTGAAAGAGCATACATACCCGACTCCTTGCGGCACAATCCATTATTGGGTCAACATCTTAAGCCCGGATGCCATCACGCTTGTTTTCCTTCCGGGGCTGACCGCCGACCACAGGCTGTTTGACAAACAAGTGGAATATTTTGCCGGGAAGTACAACGTGGTCGTGTGGGATGCGCCGGCGCACGCTGCCTCATGGCCATTCCGGTTCGACTTTGACTTGTTCGACAAGGCAAGATGGCTGCATGACATTTTGGAGCGTGAGGAAATAGCAAGCCCCGTCATCGTCGGTCAGTCGATGGGAGGGTATGTGGGGCAGGCGTTTTCACAGCTTTACCCGGAGCAACTGAAAGGTTTCGTCGCCATTGACTCCGCTCCGTTGCAAAGAAAGTATGTGACGGCGGTGGAGCTTTGGCTCTTGAAAAGGATGCAGCCGGTTTATGCCCACTATCCGTGGAAACTGCTTCTCTTGTCAGGCACGAACGGAGTCGCCACTTCTATCTACGGCAGGAAGCTGATGCGGGAAATGATGTCGGTTTATGAGGGAAATCAGAAACGCTACGCCCGGATTGCCGGACATGGCTTCCGCATGTTGGCGGAGGCCATGGAAAGGGATTTGCCATACGAAATCAAATGCCCCGCTCTGCTGATATGCGGCACACGGGATCGTGCCGGTTCCTGCATACGGTACAATAAGGCGTGGCACCGGGATGCCCGAATTCCTTTGCACTGGGTTGAAGGGGCAGGCCATAACTCCAACACGGACAAGCCGGATATCATAAATGCCTTGATAGAACAATTCCTTGCCGCTATCCAAAGTTCCTAAGGAGCAATCCCTCCCCCGCTCCCCGCATTTTACTATTATTAAGGCTGCGAATGCTTGTATTTCTTCGTCGAAATACCGGTGAAGTTCGCTTTCCGATATGCCGCAGATGTCGTTGTACTGCTCGAAAAGCAATATGTCCATCAGATTGTTCAGCCCGCTGAACACGCTCAACTTTCTAATCTTGCTTACACCCGTAAGAAAGCCTAAGCGGATGTTTGCATCCTGCTCCTTCATCACGCTGTACATGCCTTGCAGTTCCGAGCGCATGTAGTCCATCAGTTCCGGATTGTCGATGGCGTCCACTATCGGCTTGTCGTATTCGTCGATAAGGATTACGACGGGTTTGCCTGTTCGGGCGTATGTCGTTCTTATGATGTTTTTAAACCTTATTTAGATTACAGGTTGCAGGTTATAGGTTTCAGTGGTTAGTGATTGGTGTATAGTGATTGGTACTTGACGTTGTTCGGGATTTGTAATCCCGAACGGAGTGTTTGTCAGGATTTGTAATCCGGAATATAAAGCGATTATACAAGTAGAGACGCGATTTATCGCGTCTTGGAAAGTGATCTCTATCCTCTTGTCCACCGTGGATGCGCTTCGCTCTATCCACGGTTAAGCATTAGGAAACCCGCACATTTGCAGTGCGGGTTTCTGCATCATGAATGCACTAAGTTGCAACAAACACACCTTAGCATTAGTACATCGTTCAGGGAAGACCGCCCCCTCTGGGGGCAGGAAATTATCCTGCGGATAATTTCCGGGGGATAAGACAATGCGGGACATGCGGAGCAGGTTAGTGCAAGCTATCGCGGGAGATTAGCACCGCCGTAGGCAACGGGCGAAGCCCGGCGCGTAAGCGTAAGTTAAATGAAGAAATGCTGCGAAGCAGCGAAG
>JADIMR010000115.1 GCA_017694565.1 Candidatus Enterocola intestinipullorum
CTGCAAGAGAGAATCGTAACTACAAGTC
Organism: Candidatus Enterocola intestinipullorum; assembly: GCA_017694565.1. GTDB lineage: Bacteria > Bacteroidota > Bacteroidia > Bacteroidales > Paludibacteraceae > Enterocola > Enterocola intestinipullorum. The sequence continues at coordinate 29 of JADIMR010000115.1, forward strand.
GTAAGTTGAATAACGATTTAGACATCGAATTTATTTGAGCGTAGAGCTGATTAGTTTTGGTCTGCCCAAAACACAGCCTTGCTACCATAGAAAAACAGAGTGAAAATTATCCACATATTTTTACGGATTTGTTTCATATCTAAAATTATTGTCGTAAATTTGCAGCCGCTTGGTAAAAAGCAAAATCGAAGTTTTAATTTACTAATTATTAATCAAATGAATCATTACGAAACCGTTTTCATTTTGACTCCCGTTTTGTCTGATGCCCAGATGAAGGAAGCGGTCGAAAAGTTCAAAAACGTGCTCGTATCAGGCGGTGCACAAATTTTGAACGAAGAAAACTGGGGTTTGCGCAAATTGGCTTATCCCATTCAAAAGAAATCCACAGGATTTTACCAGTTGTTCGAGTTCACCACGGAAGATTCAAATCTTGCAAAAGCTTTGGAAGTACAATTCCGTCGCGATGAACGTGTTATCCGTTTCTTGACAGTAAAATTGGACAAATATGCTGCCGAGTATGCCGAAAAACGCCGTAAAAAAGTTGCCGGCGGTGTAAAAGCAGAAGAGGCCGCACCTGTTCAAGAAGTTAAAGAAGTCGTAGTGGAAGAAAAAAAAGAAGTCAAGGAGGATTAAGCAATGGCACAGAATCAATCTGAAATACGTTATCTGACCCCTCAGTCGGTAGAAACGAAAAAGAAAAAATATTGCCGTTTCAAACGTAGCGGTATCAAATACATCGATTACAAGGATCCTGAATTTTTGAAGAAATTCTTGAATGAACAAGGCAAAATATTGCCTCGCCGTCTCACAGGAACATCCTTGAAGTTCCAACGCCGCGTGGCAACAGCCATCAAACGTGCCCGCCACTTGGCATTGCTACCTTATGTAACCGATATGATGAAATAATTATTAAGGCAATTTAGAAATGAAAATAATATTATTAGAAGACGTACACGGCTTGGGATTCAAGGAAGATGTCGTAACCGTAAAAAATGGTTACGGTCGCAATTACCTTATACCCAATAAAAAAGCCATACTTGCCACAGATTCGGCATTGAAAGTACGCGAGGAGAACCTCAAACAACGCGCTCACAAATTGGCAAAAATAAAAGCAGAAGCCGAAGCTCTTGCAGCACAACTCAACGGTTTGACTTTGACCATCGGTACCAAAGCCAGCTCTACCGGAAAAATATTCGGTTCAGTATCTGCTTTGCAAATTGCCGACGCTTTGGAAAAACAAGGCATCAAAGTTGACAAACGCTCGATAGTTGTCAAAGATCCTATCAAAGAACTCGGCAGTTTCAAAATCACGATACTTCCCCACAAAGAAGTATCGGCAGAAATCACTGTCGAAGTTGTTGCAGAATAATAATTGGTTTTATTATCCATAAAAAGGCTTGCAGACATTTGTCTTGCAAGCCTTTTTTCATTTTCATATTGTCGCAACGTTGCCGCATGCGACACAAACAATGTTCAGGCATGATACTGGAAGAGGCGGGCATTACAAGCCCGCCTCTTCCAGTATCTTTTATTGCTATAAATCAATCATTCATCAGGATACATCGCAGCTATTTCCTTTGCATAAAGTTCATTGACAACTTTACGCTTTACTTTCAATGTATTGGTGAGAAGACCTTTTTCCATTGAGAACGGGGTATCCAGCAATGTATAACGTTTCACTTGTTCATAACGTGCAAGGCCTTTATTCCGTTCAGCAATTACGGAATCGTAAAGCTTGATTACTTCCGGATGAGCCACAAGTTCTTTCCTGTTATTATATTTTATCCCGTTTTTCTCCGCGTATTCTTCCAAGGCCGGGAAATCCGGCACTATTAGCATGGATACGTATTTGTGTTCATTGCCTATCGCCGCTGCCTGATCTATATATTTGTCATTACAGAATATGCCTTCAAGCAACTGGGGGGCAATATATTTGCCTCCGGCGGTCTTGAACAGGTCTTTCAAGCGGTCGGTAAGATACAAATTGTTTTCATGGTCTATGTATCCGCAATCGCCTGTACGGAACCAACCGTCCTCGGTGAACGCATCCTTGTTGGCATCGGGCCTGTTGTAATATCCGGAAGTAATGGTCTTTCCGCGAAGCAGGATTTCTCCTTCGTTAGAAATCTTCACTTCCACATCGGGCAATATCCTGCCTATCGAACCGATAACATAATCCCGATTGTCGGGCAAATAACAACAAACGGTGGCGGTTGACTCTGTAAGGCCGTAACCATACATGAGGTTGATGCCTATGGCGTGCATGAATTCGTTTATTTCGTCAGAAAGTTTGGCTCCCGCACAAGGGAAGAACTTGCCGTTTTCTATACCCGCCGCCTTGTACACCTTACGGAATAGAGGTTTACAGAGAAACTTGTAAGTCAAACCGATTTTATACGGCGAATGTTTGCCATACCGGTTATATTCCAAATTGCGGATACGTCCTATGCGTATGGCTTTGCGGAACAAGCTCTGCAACAACTTAGGAGAATGTTCAATCTTGTCATTTACAGCCGCATAAACCTTTTCCCAATAACGGGGAACGGCGCTCATCATGTTTGGACGGACTTCCAATATGGTTTTCTGTATTTCCGCAGGCCGGCGGTTTATATACAATGTACATCCCCTGTGCAGGCAGAAAGTGTCCCATGCGCGCTCGAATATATGGGTTATGGGCAAGAAAACCATTATCTTGTCTTTATCCGAAGTCGTGTACAAACGTTCGTCGTGCAAGCGGATGGCTTGTGTATAGTTGTACTGGTGCAACAACACGCCTTTGGGCTGACCGGTCGTTCCCGAAGTGTATAGTATGTTGACAAGGTCGTTCTGGGAAGCCTTGGCCATACGGTTGTCCATTTCCGCAAAAACCTTGTCATCATAACGGTTTTGGAGCAGTTCGTGGAAATAAACCGCGTTTTCATTGCCTTTCAAATCGGTCGAGGCATCCATTACCACGAGTTTTTTCAAGAACTTGGAGTTTTTCAAGACTTCACAAGCCACGTCATATTGATATTGTTCACCGACAAATATGAGAGGTATCTCCGAATCGTTTACAATGTATTCAATCTGTCCGGCCGTCGATGTCGCATACATCGGTACGGTTACGGCACGGGCGGTGAAGTTGGCAAAGTCGGCAATGAATGCCTCGGTCATGTTTTGTGCAAAAATCCCTATCTTGTCTCCTTCGTTAATGCCGGAATTGATAAGGGCGGCACCGATTTGTTTTATACGTGCGGCGAACTCGTTCCATGAAATGGATTCCCATGTTCCCGTAGCGTCGTTGCGTTGGTAAAGCACGGGACGTTTACCGTATTTTTTTGCCTGCTTGAATACAAGCGTGGACAAATGCAGTGGTTCTTCGTTCATTGATTTCAAGTGTTTTAGTTCATATTGTCGAATTCCGGAGTTTCCGAAATTTTATTCCTGTTCTGTAAAGCCCGTTGCTTGCGCGAAGGGCGTGGGCCTCTTTTATTCGCATCGGATGGCTCCACGTCGTTGAACATGCCGGCCTCTATCATTTCGATTGTACGGACGGCTGCGGAGGCTTGCGCGGTTTTCTTGCTCGTACCGTAGCCTTCTCCTCCTTTGACATTCTCTATGAAAACGGTACAATGGAATCTCGCATTTGACTTTGAACCGGCAGGGGCGGGCGGGGCGACTTCGAAACGCAAATCCAATCTGTGCTTTTGCGCCCATTGCAACAAATCCACCTTGGGTTGCATTCCGTTTACATCGTTTACCATCAAGGATGCCGCGCTGTTATCCGGTCCTTGTTTTATTACAGGATTGAAATAACCCTGTTTTATAAGTCTGATTACGAACATTTTACATCCTTCGTAACCTTTATCCTCATATATCGCTCCGATAAGGGCTTCCAAGGCGTTGCCTGGCACATGCGAATTTTTACCGATTTGGAACTTTTTTTGCGTAACAATCAAATCCGAAAGTTTCAACTTTTGCGCAATCATGTCCAAAGTGTTGCGCTGGACAAGGATAGCCCGTTTCTGTGTCAAGAAACCTTCATCGGCATCAGGAAATTTCGTATAAAGTATATCGGCCATGGCCGCGCTTAACATCGCGTCGCCAAGATACTCCAAACGCTCGTTGCTTTTCAGTGTCTTGTCCCCGTTACCCAACGCGGAACGATGTACGAAAGCCTGCTTGTAAATTTCTATGTTTTTAGGCTTAAATCCTAAAATTTTATGCAATAAAAAAAAATAAGGTTCCTTCTTTTTTGAAAAGAACCTTATTATAGGATTTGTTGCTTTTATCACAACGTATTATGCTTTATATTTTTTTACAATGATGCTGGCATTGTGTCCGCCGAAACCGAAAGTATTTGACAAAGCAGCCCTCACTTCACGTTTTTTGGCTTGCCCGAAAGTGAAATCCAAGTTGTAATCGATATTCTCGTCTTCCTCGCCAGTAAAATTGATCGTGGGGGGAACTATGTCGTTTACAACCGACAACACGCTGGCAATGGCTTCAACTGCGCCGGCTGCCCCAAGCAAATGTCCTGTCATTGATTTTGTGGAACTTATGCTCAATTTGTAAGCTTCTTCGCCAAACAATTTCTGGATAGCCTTTACTTCTGCGACATCTCCAACCGGAGTTGAAGTTCCATGCACATTGATATAGTCGATATCGGCTATGTCCATGCCTGCATCTTCCAAGGCGTTTTGCATTACCATTACGGCACCCAAACCCTCGGGATGCGGTGCAGTGATATGGTGGGCATCGGCCGATGCTCCCTCTCCGGCAACTTCCGCATAAATTTTTGCCCCTCTTGCCAAAGCATGTCCGAGTTCTTCCAATACGAGACAGCCTGCGCCTTCACCCATCACGAACCCGTCACGGCTCTTGCTGAAAGGACGCGATGCCGTTTCCGGACTGTCATTGCGGGTGGACAATGCGTGCATCGCATTGAAACCTCCTATGCCGCCTTTGGTTATGGTAGCTTCGGCACCGCCTGCAAGTATCATGTCGGCCTTGCCCAAGCGTATAAGATTGAAAGCGGTTCCCAAAGCTTCCGTGCTTGATGCGCAAGCCGCGACAGTGGCGAAATTAGGGCCTCGGAAACCATGTTCCATTGAAATAAGGCCACACGCAATGTCGGGCAGAATTTTTGGAATAAAAAAAGGATTGAAACGCGGAGTGCCGTCACCTTGTGCAAATTCGGTAACTTCGGTTTCAAAAGTGCCCAAGCCGCCGATACCTACGCCGAAAATGACACCTATGCGGTCAAGGTTCTCTTTTTCTTTATCTATCGCCGCATCAGCTATCGCTTGCCTTGCAGCGACTATTGCAAACTGGGTGTAGCGGTCGTACTTGCGGACTTCCTTGCGGTCGAAGTGCTGCAAGGCATCGAACCCCTTGACCTCGCATGCGAATTTGGTTTTGAATTTTTCAGGATCGAAATGCGTAATCGGAGCGGCGCCGCTTACACCTGAAAGCAACGAATTCCAAAAGTCCTGGACATTGTTGCCGACAGGTGTAATGGCTCCCAAACCGGTTACTACTACTCTCTTTAATTCCATTATAAAAGTCGAGTCGCAGTTATTTTACGTTGTTCTGGATATATTCGATGGCTTCGCCGACTGTGGTTATTTTTTCAGCCATCTCGTCAGGAATTTGAATGTCGAAAGCTTTCTCAAATTCCATGATCATTTCAACGGTATCCAAAGAATCAGCACCGAGGTCGTTTGTGAAGCTGGCGTTTTCAGAAACTTCAGATTCGTTTACACCAAGTTTTTCAACGATGATCTCCTTAACTTTAGATGCTACATCTTCCATAATGTCAAAATTTTAAGTAAA
>JADIMR010000116.1 GCA_017694565.1 Candidatus Enterocola intestinipullorum
AGGCTGCAAAGGTTGCAACTGCGGTTTTTCTTCCGCTACTGGCTGCTTATTTTTTTTTGCTCCGCCATTTGGCAGAGACGAATCAACATCAATTCAACCGATAGCCGCTTGTTACGGCTCTGTTTATAGCCGATATCCACGGCATTGACAATATCCATTGCGGCGAATATGGAACGAATGTCGCATTCGGATGATTGTTCCATGTAACGCTTGCGGATATTCGCCCCCACTTGCAACAAGGGAGCGGTCTTGCCGTCCTTGGACACCAAGAGGTCGCGCAGGTGCGACAACAATCCTGACACGAAATTCTGCCCGTCGAAACCTTTTGACAAAATCTCGTCGTACAATAGCAACGCCGATTGCACGTCCCCGCTGCGGAACATATCCACGAACCTGAAAAAATAATCGTAATCGAGGATGTTCAGATTGTCTATCACATCCTTGTACGTTATTTCATCTCCCGCGAAACTTGCGATATGGTCGAAAGTGGACAAAGCGTCGCGCATTCCGCCGTCCGATTTTACAGCTATTACATTCAACGCATCGGCATCGGCCTTTATTCCTTCCTTGGCAGCTATGCCTTGCAAATGCGCCACTATGTCCTCTACTCCTATGCGGTTGAAATCGAAAACCTGGCAACGCGAAATGATGGTAGGCAGTATTTTTTGCTTCTCGGTGGTAGCCAAAATGAAGATGGCATACGATGGCGGTTCTTCCAATGTTTTCAAAAAGGCATTGAAAGCCGCCGTGGACAGCATGTGTACTTCGTCTATGATATATACGCAGTATTTGCCTATTTGGGGAGGGATGCGGACTTGTTCGATAAGGCTGCGGATGTCGTCCACGCTGTTGTTCGAGGCGGCATCCAACTCATGGATGTTGAACGAACGGCCCTCGTCGAATGCCCGGCATGATTCGCAATGGCCGCAAGCTTCGCCATCGGGTGCGGGATTCTGGCAGTTTATGGTCTTGGCCAATATGCGGGCGGTAGTGGTTTTTCCCACCCCCCGCGAACCGCAGAACAAATAGGCATGCGCCAATTGTCCCTTGGCTATCGCGTTTTTCAAGGTGGTTACGATAGCCTGTTGGCCCACGACGGTATCGAAGGTCGCAGGACGGTATTTGCGTGCCGAAACGATGAATTCTGCCATACGGTAGTCAAAGATAGTGAAAGGCGGGAGCAGAGCCAAAGAAAATCGAAGATTTTATTCAAAAAAACAACGCAAGCATAAAAAAATTGCAGCCTCGGGAAAATCCGGGGCTGCAACAGGATAACCGGTCGCGTATGGTTTATGTCGAACTCCTGCACTTGTCGCCACAAGCGCGAAAAGCAGACCGGCTCCACCTGATTTCCGTCGTGCTACCTTTCAACAAAAAACCAGTGTCATAAAAATTTACTCGTTTTAGAATATGTATCTTGCGCTGACCGCGAAATCATACAAACCGGGGGTATAGAATGCCGCACCGGATTGAGCATCCAATTCGTGTTCACATGCTCCCCAAAAAGCAGCACCTATCACAGGACGATAATCGACTGAAAGCACCAAAGGAACATTGTCAAATACGTATTCCACACCTATACGGCCTGCTACACCTGCAATACCCCCACCAATCCAATGTATAGGATAAGTATAATTCCAATGATATTCACGATACAAATGGGCAATATAACCGACAGAAGCACCGACTCCGGCATACCAGTTCCATTTGCCGGCTCCGTTCCACGACTTGATGTTGAAAATCCAATCGTAAGTGGCGGATGCCTGCACGCCGAGATACCACGGCATACCCAATTCCACCTCTACCATGTTCTTCTCTCCCATCGAATGTTGATAGGAAACCTCGATTCCCGTACCAAGACGTCCACCAATCGCCCTCGGTTGCGCATACGCTGACACGGCAAGGCACAATGCGAATAACGCAGAAAGTAAAACCTTTTTCATTTTGCCAATAATTTAAATTAGACAATCAATTTTGTTTCATTGGCAAAAGTGAGGACATAGTTTTTCTTGGAGAAAGAATTTTACAAAAAAAAATGAATGTGTTGTAATTTCTGTTAAAAAACGAGATTTTCCGTCTCTTTTTCGTGTTTTTGAGGGTAAAACAGAAAAACACACGTGCTTTTTGAAAGCAATTTTGAAAAAAAACAAAAATCAGCGCGTCGACCGGAACGACTCCACCCGCTGCTTGATATTGGCTCCTATATGATCGCTGTAAAGCCATGGTTCGGCACTGTGGAAATCGCCCACATTCAGGAATCCGCGTATCGGGGCGTACTCGCTCCCGCTGTACCCGTCAAGTAGCAGTACATGGTTATCGGTATCGACCGATACCTTAATGGTATCGTGCAGGATGGCGGGGGTCGCATCGGTGCGCCAATTCACGGGATTTATGCACATGGCACAAGGCTTGGCCACGACAGCGGGAATATGTTCCGCTGAACTTACGGAGTTGTAGCAAACGGTAACGCCGGTATCGTCGCAAGCACGTGCGCCTTTTATGACAGGACAAGAAACGGTGTCGGACGGCGTAACCTTATAACCCATTACGTACGCCGCAACCATTTTGCCGGCTGTCTCATTGTCCATTGTCTTCATCAACTCCACCACGGCCTTTGCACCTTGGCTGAAACCTGCCAAAACGAACGGCCGCCCGTTGTTGAAGTTCCGCATGTAATAATCAAACGATTTCTTCACGTCATCGAACGGGATGCGGAAACGGGAGTTAATCGTGTCTTCATTCTGCGTTTCCCATATATCTATTGTCATGTGGCGGTAATAGGGCGAATAGAAATTATTCCCATCGGCCATATAACCTGCGACACCGCTGATTTCACGCGACATGCGTTCGCGGTGTCCGGGATTGTGCACATCGGCATAATGGCAGGGCAAACTGTCGTCGGTGTACCAGTCAGCTTCCCATGTGGACACCAAATAGAACACATCCGCCCCGTCGCCGTCCGTATCGTTTTCTTGTTTATACCAGAACGTTTCATCCGAGTAATCAGGCGCGGCAGGCATGTATTCTCCCTCATGCGCGGCATCGCCAACGGGATTGCAAGAAAACAACAGAGACAAACATGCTGCAAAAGGCAGAAGAAATAAATTCCTGTTCATGATCAGAAGTTTTTACGGCGGCACGAATATAGCGGTTTTCTTCCATATAGCGTAAGGAAAAAGATGGAGCGCATGGTTAGTAAACCATAATAAGAACAGCAAGGATTGCTACTGTCCGGAAACATTGCCAAGCAAGACCCGACGATATTCACATACGGGGCTTACTAAGTCGAATAATTTGAAAATGAACCGTATACGTTTTTGATTATTCAATAAAAAACATTAAGTTTGCTTCTATCATGTGAAATGCTATGGACAAGAATCAAAACATAAGAAG
>JADIMR010000013.1 GCA_017694565.1 Candidatus Enterocola intestinipullorum
GCATAAACAACCGCAATTTGGGAAGTTTCCACACTTCCGTGCAAAATTCGTTCCTGTTGGCAGGATATGCCCGCAACACGGCAAAGAATTTCCACAAACCGCCCCTGCTGATTTCCGAAAGCGGCATTGAAAACCTGCAAACAGTAAAGCAACTGCGCAAGGCCGGCTTCAAAGGCTTCCTCATAGGCGAGCGCTTTATGAAAAGCCGGCAGCCCGGTGAAAGTCTGGAAGCGTTCCTTGCCGAAAAAGACTTGCGAACAGAATGATTATCAAAGTATGCGGGCTAAAATACCCCGACAACATAAAAGCCGTGGCCAAACTGCCAATCGACATGCTCGGCTTCATATTCTATGAAAAATCGCCACGGTCCGCAAAAGGAATGCCCCCAATTCCGGCAGTCAAACAACTTAAAACCGGGGTATTCGTAAACTCCGCATTCGATTACGTAATGGAGACCGTCCGCGAATACGGATTGGACTGCGTGCAATTGCACGGCAGCGAAAGTCCAGGTGATTGCCTGCGCTTCAAAGCCGAAGGGCTGCGCGTGATGAAGGCGTTCGGGGTGGCCGCTGCCGCCGACTTGGAAGCCTGCGGACCGTACGAAGGCTGCTGCGACCTGTTCGTTTTCGACAGCAAGACTCAAGCATTCGGCGGCAGCGGCCGCAGCTTCGACCATTCGCTCTTGGATGCCTATCGCGGCAAGACACCGTTCCTGCTAAGCGGAGGCATTTCTGTCGAAGCTGCGGGCGGATTGGAACAATCCGCCCACCCCATGCTCGCAGGCTTCGACCTCAACAGCCGTTTCGAAACCTCGCCGGGCATAAAAGATCCGGTGAAGGTGAAACGGTTCGTGGAGCTGATTAGTGGTTAGTGATGCGGCTTGAAACTATCCACTGCGGCACGAAGTGCCGCCTCCAACCACTAACCACTGATAGTGTAATCATCATTTTTAATTATGAACTTTGAATTATACATTGACAAAATGAACAGGATAGACAGACTTTTCAATACGAAAAAAGAAAACATACTCTCGCTTTATTTCTGCGCCGGCTACCCGGCAGCAAGAAACACGGTCGAAACACTGCAAGCCATGCAAGCAAGCGGAATAGACATGGTGGAAATAGGAATCCCGTTCAGCGACCCCATGGCTGACGGCGCGGTAATCCAGGATGCCTCCACAAAATCTCTGCGGAACGGCACTTCGCTTGCCGGCATGATGGAAGAATTGCGCGACGTGCGCGACAGCATAGACATACCCCTGCTTTTCATGGGCTACCTGAACCCCATAATGCAATACGGCTTTGAAAAATTTTTCAGCGATTGCCGCGAGCGCGGCATAGACGGGTGCATAATACCTGACCTGCCTTTCGACGATTACATGCAATACATAAAGCCGCTTGCCAGCAAATACGGCGTGAAGGTGATAATGCTGATTACGCCCGAAACCTCCGAAGAGCGCGTAAGGCAAATCGACAATAATACTTCCGGCTTCATTTACATGGTGTCGTCGGCCGCCGTCACAGGTGCGCAATCCTCGTTCGAGGGGCAAAAGGCATATTTCGACAGGATAAAGGGAATGGACTTGCGCAACCCGAGGATGATAGGGTTCGGAATAAGCAACCGCGCCACGCTCGAAGCCGCATTCGAAAATGCCGCCGGCGCGATAATCGGCAGCAAATTCGTAAGCCTGCAAGGACAGACTCAAAACGCGGCGGAAGCAGTAAGGAAATTAAAGGAAGCCTTTTTTATTGTTGGTTATAACATTCTATTTAAGCATTTTGATTAACTTTGCATGTGTTGGTGGCTCTCTTTCTTAGAGAGCGATTAACATTAAGCCGGTACGCTACCGCCAGATTTTACCGACAAAAAAGGGAGACTGCGATTTACACAGCCTCCCTTTGTTTACAACAACAAATAAACCTCCCGCGAAATGCAGGAGGTTTATTCTTTATAATCATGGAAACAAAATAGATTCCTATCGGCAGAACGGCTTCGTATAGCAGAAACTGTATCCCAACATGATTTCGTGAGTACCGCCGTTTTGAGTAACCATATTGTTAAGATCCAAAGAGAAAGCATAGCCGATGTTGAAACCTTTGATGCGGAATCCGCACATGGGCATCAATACCATGCTTTGGAAATTGTTGCGGTCGAGGTCCTTATTGAATCCGTGGCGGTACGACAGCTGTACCCAATAACCCCACATGTCGGAAACTTCCTGTCCGAATTTTAAATTGATGTCCAAATTCGTTTCCCAATACTGGTTCATTTTTATCATGGCCATGGGTTCGATATATTTGTCCTTACGCGGGCCAAGGTCGAAAGTATAACCGCCGAACAAGAACCATGTAAGCGGGGCGGGCATTTCCTTGTCGCCGTAAATATCCGCAGTTACCGGAATAAGGTTCGTAAACGACAATCCGAGGAAGCCGCCATACGATTTATAGTACATGCCTACATTCATATTAGGCTGCCAACCCGAAGTATTCGCAAAGGCGTTGTCGCTGCCGGCAGACGGATCTTCCACAAACAAGTCGTTGTTTATGTAGAAATACTTCATCTTGAACGAGACACCGAAAGACAATTGCCTGTCATAAGAAACTTTCTGAGTATACCTGCGACCATTGGAAAGCGGGATGTGGTATGCGAACGTAACTTGTCCTCCTGCTTGGTTGGAATAGCCGTTACGGTCGTTGTACAGGTATGCGCCAATACCTACGTTGCGCCACACCCTGCCGCGATAGGTCAGCAACTGTGTCATGGGGGCATCCGCCATCCCGACCCACTGGGCGCGGTTGCTTATCATGAAATGATGGCACGGCTCCGCACCGGCCAATGCAGGATTGACCAAGTAATAATTGAAATGGTACTGGCTGTATATCAGCTCTTCCTGCGCCGACACTTTGGCTGTGGACAGCACAAGCATTGCACCAAACAGTAGTAATAGTTTTTTCATGGTTCTTGAAGAATTCTGTTGGTCGGTATAAGGTTTCGTTTGTTATCGTTTAAGTGTAAAATGTCCCGTGTATTGTTTGCGTATGGTTTCCACCGTGATAAGATACCAATAATCGGCACTCGGCAGCTGATGTCCGTTATATGTTCCGTCCCAGCCCGAAAACTCTTCGCCCGTGCCGTCGCTTGAAAATCCCCCTTTGCGGCACTCGAATACCTTGCGCCCGAAACGGTCGAAAATCTGCAACACGTATTCGGGATAGCAATCCAAGTTGGCCACATTCCAAATGTCGTTTACGTTATCGTCATTCGGCGAAAAGAACTTGTCAGGAATAACCGGATACGGTTCAAGATAGAATGTCGTATCTCCCGCACATTGGTTCGCGTCGCTGATGTATATTTCCACCCAGCCGCTCGTCAATCCGGAAAAACTGTTGTCCGAAGTGAAGTTGATTCCGTCCAAGGAATATGTGTACGGAGCCGTGCCGCCTGCAACGTCTATGGTCAAAACCCTGTCGCCGCAATTCTCGGCCTGTATGTCGTGCATTTCCGTCACGTACGGGTTAGGCATTACATTTACCTTGGTTGAAACGGTCTCCTCGCAAACTCCGTTCGACAAAGTAACCGAATATTCGGTTGAAGCTGCGGGAGAAGCGACAGGCGTGGGAGATGTGGAATCGTCCAATCCCGTAGCAGGAGTCCATTTGTACGACGTTACACCTTCCCCGCTTACCGACAAAGTCACGGATTGTCCGGCACAGATGGCATACTCGTCCTTGCCTATTTCAGCATTTATCGGCGGCATCACCTCGACCGTCAATTCCTTGGAAGCGGTGCAGACATCGCGGACAATCGCCGTGAAAGTAGTGGTTTCCACCGGGCTTACGGTAATCGTCGGCTCATTCGAAATCACGTTACCGTCCTCAATCCATTCCAATTGCGCTCCTGCCGGATAGCCCGACATTGTCAATTCGGATTCCTGCCCCTTGCAGATGGTAGCCGGGGTCGCCGAAAGTTCGAAAACTATGGCCGGTTGGACATCTATGCTTACTTCGTTGCTTTCAACCTCGCAATTGCCGTTTACGCTGACCTTCTTTATGGTGCAGCTTGTTTCAGGCACGTATGCCGACAGGTCTTTCGAAGTTTCACCGTCGATTACAGTAAATTCGGTTTCACTTTCGGCTTTTACCATCCAGCGGTATTCTTCGGCATCGGATACGTCGCTGTCCGTCACATCCACAGATGAACCGAGACATATCACGCTTTCGGACACTTCTATTTGAGGAGCGGCAGGTTGGTCGGCAAAAACGGTAATGCTGCCGCCGCCTTCGCAAATACCGCCTACCAGCTCGGCCGTTATCTCCGTATCGGCGGCAATATCATTCAAGGTTATTTCCTCGCCCGACTCGCCCTGCAACAAGACACCGTCCACATACCATTCTATGCTTTCACCGCTTTGCAGCGCGTAGTTCGAGCGAATGGTAACCGTTTCACCTGCGCAAATGCGGTCGTTTTCAGCAGATGTGGACATTTCGAAATCCAACCTGTCGGCGACTGTAACGGTCATGTCCTTTTGCAACATGCAACTTCCATTGAATATTATGCACGAGTAAACGACTTCTCCCTCGCTTGCCGCCACGTTGTCGTCGGTGTAGGATATTTCCGTCGCACCGTTCAAACTGCCTTCGTCCACTACTGTCCCGTTTTTAAGCCATTGGTAAGTAAGACCGTCCGTTATGTTGCCTGCCGTGAACTCGGCCACCGGGGTGCTCACGCAAACCATGTTGCTGCCGCTCAAATCAAAGACGGGATCTTCGCAGGGGCAGGAATATACCAACGATATGGGTTCGGAAACTGCGGTTACCGTACCGCAGCCGCTCAATGTCCCGCCGGAAGCAGCCGTTTCGACCGTTGCGGCATCGGCTGCGACCCACACGCGGTAATATACGGGAGATGTCTGCGACGCTGCAAGCGTTACATCCGTTGCCGGATCAGTAGTCGCACCGCCCACATTCGTCCAAGGGCCGTTTTCGCTCGCGGAAGTCTGGAAAAGGTAGTATGGCGTTGAAAAGAAATCCGTCAAATCATATACGGCCGAGGCTTCCAAATGTATTTGCACGTCGGCTCCGTCTTCGCCGCAGTATTCTCCGCCCTGTTCCGTAAGGGCATCATTCGAAAACAGCAGGATTTCGGGCGAACATGTCGAGAAAGTGATGTCGTCTATGGCTATGTCGTTGCCTACGACCTCTCCTGTCTCGGCGTATTCGGCATCATCGACGTTGTCTTGTATGGTAACGCATACATGCGTGTAGCTTTCCGAATTGAACGAAGCACCGTGTTCCTGCCACGAAGTACCTGCGGCAATGTTCCCGGACTCCACTGTCATTATGGGTACGTATGTCTCATCGACCGTCTCGTCCCATCCGCCGTACACCACAAGGCGCACATTGCACGGAATTCCTTTCGGGTCTTTCGCCACATTCGCTATGAAAGCGGAGAAATCGTACATCGTATTGGAACACAAGCCGCCAATAACCCTTTTATAGAAAATGCTATTGGCAAACATGGGATCCGCATTGATCAGCAGCAACCCGTCGTTTGCCCCTTTCATATTGTCGGGAGCGTCATCCATTTGCGAAGTATGTCCCGGAAGGTCGATATACCATCCGTCAGTGCCTCCGTCCGAAGCATTTTTAACCAAAGCGTACGTGCCTTCCGAAACATTGGCCGAACCTGCGTATGTATAATTGCTTATCGTACCAGATGTAACGCTCATGTCGGCACGGTTTCCTGAAAAGGAGAAAGTTTCCGCCCAATTCTCAAAATCGTAAGTGCGGTCGCCCGCTGCCGAACAGCACACCTGCGGGCGGATGCTTATCGGATCGAGTGTTATGCCGCCGGCGGTAACCCTGTATTCGGTTTCCTGCAACGGGGTAACGATTATGGACTGTGTCGTTTCCGTCATGGGAATCCAATCCGCAGTGCCCACGACCCGCGATTCCCAGCTATACGAACTTGCCTCCAAACCTTTGGCGAGCAAGGTATTTTCTATGCCGGCACATACGGTCTCCCCGTTTTCCGAGACGATTTTCTGGTCGACGCAGCCGGTAACGCTTATGCTTGTCAGATTGAGGATGTAGCAATCGCCTGAATAATCGCTCGATATTGCGAATGTTACGGTTTTCGAACTTGCGGTAAATGTCAAATCCACATTGAAATCGCCCGTAGCCGGATTTTCATGTTGTATCTCCTGCAACCTGTTGTTGCCTTGGAACACGACTATCTTTGTCCTGTGGTCGTTGTTGGTTGACGTGCATCCTGAACGTTTGGTAATGGTACCGGTCATTTGCATACGGTATTCATTCCTGCCGGCTTCGGTAATCAAATCACTGAGAGTATACGTGAAAAGCGCGGTATTTCCGGAAGATATTCCTATGGAGAGGGTATTGTCGTGCACGGAGTAGTTGCCACGGTCGGGAATTTCAGCTTCCTCGAAATCGGCGGATACCGCAAGGTCTTCGGAGGACGGGTCGGTAAAACGGACACCGTCAATTTCACAAATGCCGGAATACCCGCTTTTCAGCTCGAAAGAAGTGCCCGCAAATTCATCGGCACAACTTTGTGAATATGCGGTTACAGGCAATAAAAGCGATAATATGGCTGCCAAAAATGGCAGAAAGCGACGTTTCATCAGAGTATTTTGTAAGGGTTTAAGGTTTGCAATGCTTATCATACAACGAAAAAGCCTCGCCAATTATTGCACAATACGCATTAAACGCAAAGGTAGCAAAAGTTTCGGATAATTTCCAAAATTTTTGTTAAGTCGAATTCCGGGGCAGCGTTCACACTCTGGAAACGATACGGCCTCCGAGGACTTTGGCAAGGCGGCGGCGCAGCTCCAAGAGCTGCTTTTGCTCTTCGAGCAAAACGGCAATGCCTTCGGCATTGCCCGCCGCCTTTATACGCTGCTGCAAATCACGGGCTTTACGGTCGAGCATACGGCTCTTGTACTCCAAAACCGCCCGCTGCACATAATAAGACAGTCCTTTGTCCGTTTCCAAATTTTCAGGATATGCCGTGTTGTCGTCCACCATGGAAAACACAGCTTTCTGTACCTCCGCATCGGGATGATTCAAAAAATAGGATTGCGCATCCCCCCGTACACCGGCTTTCAATTCCGCAAAAATCCGGCGATGCACGGGATCTTCGAATTCCATCCCGTCATCTTGCATACTGCGTTCTATGTATTCCTCCACAGGCAGGCACAAAGTTTGTCCGTCCGGCAATACGATATCCATTGTTTCCTTGCCTTTCAACAATAGGAAAATCATAAGGTTGCGTTCCTCTTTAAAAGCAAAAACCGATTCGCTCTTTCCCTCCATATCCACGACAGGCTGGACGGGACGGTACGACGGCCGTGAGACGGGAACGGACTTGCCCGCGTCCGACAATTTCCTGCTTCTTTTTTTGGAGACTTCACGTGCCGTAACCTGTTCGCTTATGTCGAACATCCGGGAAAAATCCTTGATGTATACGGAGCGCAGCATCGCGTCGGGAATCACTGAAATGCTCCCGGCAATATCGTTCATCAATGCGGCCCTTTTCACGGGATCGTCTCCCGCGTCGTCCAACAACAACCGGGTTTTGAAATGAATGAAATCAGTGGCATGTTGCTGCAAATAAGCAATAAATTCGGATGAATCCCTGCCCTTGGCAAAAGAATCCGGGTCCTCGCCTTCCGGAAGCAACACTACTTTGACATTCATGCCTTCTTCCAAAAGCAAATCGATGCCTCTTACGGAAGCTTTTATGCCTGCCGCGTCCCCGTCGTACAAAACGGTGATATTCGGAGTGAATCGATGAATCAGGCTTATTTGACCTTGTGTAAGAGATGTTCCGGAAGAGGCCACTACGTTCTCAATTCCGCTTTGGTGCATTGACATCACATCGGTATAACCCTCGACCAAATAGCAACAATCGTTTTTGGTAATACTTTGTTTGGCGGGGTACAAGCCATAGAGCTCGTTACTCTTGTGGTATATTTCGCTTTCGGGGGAATTCACGTATTTGCCCGTGTGTTCCGTTTTTTTCAACACACGGCCGCCGAAAGCCACCACCTTTCCCGATATTCCGAATACGGGGAATATAACCCTGCCCCTGAACCGGTCCAAGACCTTGCCTTCCTCTGTTTCGAAACACAAGCCGTTGTCGAACAGGTATTGCTTGTTGTGTCCGGCTTTCACGGCTTCGGTGAAAAGAGCGTCTTTTTTCTCAGGACTGTAACCCAAGTGGAATTTCTTTATTATGGCGTCGGAAAAGCCCCTTTCATAAAAATATGACAAACCCACGGCCTTGCCCTCTTCCGTCTCCCACAGGCAATGCTCGAAATATTTGCAGGCAAATTCATTGACGGCAAAACGGCCTTCGCGCTCACTGCGTTGGCGGGATTCCTCCTCCCCCAACTGCGTTTCTTCAATTTCGATATGGTATTTCGCCGCCAAATATCTCAAAGCACCGGGGTAATCCAATTGCTCGTGCTTCATTATGAAATGCACGGGCGAGCCGCCTTCGCCGCAACCGAAACATTTGAAAATGTTTTTTGCGGGAGAAACCGTAAAAGACGGTGTCCGTTCGTTATGGAACGGGCACAAACCGATGTAGTTCGCACCGCGCTTGCGCAAGGAGACGAAATCTCCTACTACCTCTTCGATTTTTGCCGCCTGCAATATTTTTTCAACACACGCCTGTTCTATCATGGGGGGATAGCTATCAAATTGCTTGTAATCGCATTTCCGGAGTCAAATTCTCCACTAATTCCCATTCATTAGAATCTTGAAGGAGATTATGCCCTGTTGATCTGATTTTTTTAATTGCAGTTTCTATTGCCAACTCGGATTGATCAATTCCAATCCATTGGCGACCTAATTTATTTGCAGATGCCAACGTTGTTCCCGAGCCACAAAAACAATCCATTACAATACTTCCTTCCTCTGATGATGTTGCAACTATCAAATCCAACATATCAGCATTTTTTTCAGTCGGATATACTGGATATTGAGGGTCTTTAAACTCCCAAATATCTTGAACTCGTTTACCTTCCCTTTCATCAGCGTAAATTATTTTGCGTGGATTTCCATTCAAAGACCACTCCAATAAACCTTGAGAATCCCATTCTTCAAGGATTTCAACTCCTACTCTCCAATGTCTGCCTTGCGGGGGTAAAACTCCCTTGAACGGTTTGGAAGATTGTCCATTAACACATTCGCCTGGGGCATGGATAGGGACCGTTGTATAACGCCTGCCGAATTTGTCAGTTTTTGGGAATAATTTATCCAAATCTTTTTCAGAATACTTCTCACGAGGTTCATTCCATATAGGGTTAGGACCTTTTGTATAAAACAATATCGAATCTTTTATATTTCCATAGCCTATACGCTTAAAATTCTTAGGGTTACATTTTATTCTTGTTATGTCGTTTCGAAAATTGCCAATACCAAAAACATCATCCATCATCACTTTTACATAATGACCTATTTTATAATCAATATGTAAATAAACCGAACCCCTATCCGATAACAAATCCTTTATTAACAATAATCGCTCCTTCAAAAACTGTATAAAACACTCGCCTTTTAGTACATCGGCATAAGCCAAAGTACCATTTTTTGAATTACTTATAGTCGCAGCCCGACCTTCTGTAATAGTAAAATTACCACCCGTGGCAAATGGCGGATCTATATAAACAAGGTCTATTTGACCGGCAAGGCCCTTTTCTTCCAGCAGGTAGCGCAAGCCATCCATATTATCTGCGTGAATCAGCAAGTTCTTTTCCATTTCTTTTACAATTGATACAGGAACTCCCTTAAAACCAATGCACTCATAATATTGTAGTTGGAATAAATCTCCGTTATATCCTTATACATTTTTGAGTTACCTTTAATGTACAATACTCCATCCAAAATCGCGATTTTTACTGCCTTTACCCCTTTTGTCAACAATGTATCTATCGCATCATTTAACTGTGCATTCTGATGGCCTCCAAAATCAGTAAGGAATTTTGCTTCTCCAATTACATACTTGCCATTAAATCTCCCCACGAAATCAAGTCCTTTATTTCTTTTATATCCCAAATAATGACTTGCAAAATCCATCAATGTTTTATCTGTCCCATCCAAAATCGCATCATTAGTATTCGAAAGGAATTTGGTCAAGCCAACAGGTTTCATCCCCAAAGATTTCTTTGCCAACCAATCGCGAAACATTGGTCCAATCTGTCTATTCGTCTCTTTTGGCTCACTGCATCGTTCAAATAATTTGTCTATACCCAATTCATACAATCTTCCGCAAATCCGATTTATCGTTTTGGGATTTCTCGCAAGTGCGGACTTATCGCGCTTCAAATATGCGACATAACTATCCTTTACAGGGAACAAATCCAATTTAAGCAGTTCCTGCACAAGTTTTAAGTTGTCCTGTTTCTTGAATGCTTTTTCAACGTTTACCCATATTGTCTTGTCAATCTCCCTTATACCTTCCGGAATAGTCGGGTAAACTTGGAACAAGTCATCCAAATAGGAGCGTTGATTGGCGTATTCTATACTAAGTTTGGTAAATCTGTTCATATTTAAATCATAAACATTTCGGGCGGAAGCCCCGTAAAAAATCTGTTATGTCCATCGGCTTTTTACCCGACAATTGTACCCTCTTTACGGAAACCGCACCGTCGCGTGTTGCAAAAGACAAATAGGTTTTGCCGTCGCTCGACAAAGTTCCGGGAGTTGCGGCATCGGCATTAGCGATTTCGCAAGAGAATACTTTCAAGGTATGGACATTGCCCTTTTCATCCTCTATTTCCGTAAATGCTGCCGGGTACGGGGACAACCCGCGTACGAAATTGCGCACGTTTTCAGAGCTTTGGTCAAAATCGATGCGGCAATCGGGTTTGAAAATCTTGGGAGCAGGCTTCAAATCCACGCTTTCATCCTGTTTTTGCAAACACACATTCCCGTTTTCAATAAGTCCGACTGTATCGACGACAGCCTGCGCACCGAGTTCCATCAGTTTGTCGTGCAGGCTTCCCGCGTCGTCATTTCCATCAATAGCTACTTCGCGTTGCAAGATTATATCGCCGGTATCGATCTCGTGCTTCAAAAAGAACGTCGTAACACCGGTTTTCGTTTCCCCGTTTATTATGGCCCAGTTTATGGGAGCCGCGCCCCTGTATTGGGGCAATAAGGATGCGTGCAGGTTGAACGTACCCTTCGGCGGCATGTTCCATACCACTTCCGGCAACATCCTGAATGCCACTACAATCTGCAAATCCGCCCTTAGGTCGCGCAACTGCTGCAAGAAGCCCTCGTCTTTCAACTTCTCAGGCTGCAATACCGGCAATCCGCGCTCCACGGCGAATTGCTTGACAGCCGACGGCTGCAACTTGTATCCCCTGCCCTGCGGCTTGTCCGGCATGGTAACCACGCCTACCACATTGCAACCTGCATCCAACAGCCTTCGCAACGGTTCCACTGCGAACTCCGGCGTACCCATGTAAACTATTCTAAGATTGCTTTGCATAATCAAGATTCGTAACTTTATGATAGTCTTTACTCATAAACTCCGAGTTACAAAATTAAAAAAAGACCGGCACTTTTGCTGCCGGTCTTCAATTGAAAATCATTTCTATTTCGAAAACAGATTTTTTTGCTGGGACACCATTTTGATTCTGGCCTAATCAAAACAGCTTCTTAGTCGCCGTTAAGCATTTGCAATATTTCGTTAGTAACGTTGTATATGTCGCGACCGTAAAGGATGTTGTCGTCGGCATTGTTGCAGAATATGAAATCGTAATGTCCTTCCGCATTGAAAATCGCTATAACCGAATCGATCGAATGTTTCAACTTCATGTTCATCGAATCGCGTTTAATCAATAATTCCTGGGCCAAACGTGCATCCAATTCTTGCAATTCCTGCTGTTTTTTCAACAATCTTTCCTGCTCGGAACGGGCCCTTTCCTCTGTGGCGTATATGCGGTTCTCCACTTTCTTCTGGAAATCCAACATTTCGGCTTGCAAGGCATTTGCTTTCTGATTTATATTAAGCCTCGAATTTTCTTCCTCTTTGAGCAACTCCTCGCTGAATCTTTGATACATCGTGCTGTTCATCAGCAAAGAATCCATGCTTACGTAGGCAACCGGAAAAACGAATGACGAATCATTCGCCGCATCGTATGAAGCGCGGTTCAACGAACCGGATTTTACGCCCGCATATAATACAAACAACACGATAACAGCAACCAACAACACTCCGTTGATTACATACAAAGGTAGATTGTTCTTCATGATTTATAAATGATTGTTACTTTTTCCTCTTTCCGGTAATGATTGTTACGTCATTCCTTTTCAATCTTTCTTTACCATTTCAATCTTATGCGGATTCGGCTTGCGCGCCTCCCTGTCCTGCGTTTGCACGCAACGGATTCCCCGTTTGCGCAAAGCGGGGTTGGTATCTACATGGATAGGAGGGAACTTTCCTTTCTTAGTAAAGAATATCCTATGCCCCATCAGCAATACGGCAGGCAAGAGGATGACCAATATGGCAAGAAAAATTTTCAACATGGGTTTAAACGGTCCGATATGTTAAAACCAACGGCAAATATAATCCTAAATGGCATTACAAAATGCCGCAGTGCCTGTTTTTTCAAGTTAAGAAAGCATAAAAGCATGAGGATTGCCGCTTTGCGGTTAACTATCCACTGACACCTGTAAACTGGAAACCTCGTTCAGCGGGATTTGATTTTATTGAAATTCGGCTGCTTTTTTCGTTCTGCGGGATTTATAATCCCGCAGGTTAGTTCTTTGGAGATTTGTAATCTCCATTAATTATTAAAAATGGCTCGTAACGTCCGTAATTTAGAAAGCGATTACACGAGTTGATGAGACCGCAGGTCGGATAAATCACGATGAACGGAATAGTAAACACCGCCCACTATCCACTATCCACTATCCACTATCCACTAATCACTGTAACCTGTAACCTGTAACCTGAAAAACACTATCTTTGTAGAAAATGGACAGGACGACGGAAAAAATACTCAGGATTATCGCTTATCCGCTCGGATGGACATACGCATTGTCCGTATTTGTCCGGAACAAGCTTTTCGACTGGGGGCTGTTGGAATCGGCGACGGCGGAATGTCCCACCATATCTGTCGGAAACCTGACGGCAGGGGGTACGGGCAAAACACCGCATACGGAATACCTGCTTGAATTGTTGTCCTCGTCAGGCATTGCGGTAGCCGAAGTAAGCAGGGGGCACAAACGCAAAAGCCGGGGATTCATGGAATACGAAGAATCGTGTACTGCCGAGGACATCGGGGACGAATCGTTCCAAATAGCAAGAAAATTCCCCGATGTGAAAATTGCCGTGGACCACGAGCGCGTACATGCCATCCGGCTGCTTAAAGAAAAATATCCCGGTTTGTCTGCCGTAGTATTGGACGATTGCATGCAACACCGTTACATCAAGCCCGGTATTTCCATCCTGTTATGTGATTACTCCCGTCCTTATTACAAGGACTGCATCCTTCCTTACGGGAATTTGCGGGAATGCAAAAATGAATCCCGCCGGGCAGACATAATAATCGTCAGCAAATGCCCGCAGCACATGACTCCTGCCGAACGGACAACAATCATAAACGAGGTTCGTCCGCTACCGCATCAGAGGCTGTTCTTCACTACGATGGAATACGGGGCGGCATATCCCCTTTTCGGTGAAGGACATGCGAAAAAGATGGAAAAAGCCGACAAGGTACTGATGCTTACGGCAATTGCGAATCCCCGGCCTTTACAGGAACATCTCGAAACGATGTTTGACGAAGTTGTAGCCATGTCGTTCAGCGATCACCATTTTTTTACCGCAGACGATTGGCAAAACATATCGGCAGCATTCGGGAACTCATTCGGCTCCATGATATTGGTAACCGAAAAGGATGCTTCCAAAATACAAGACGATATTTCCGTGCCGGCAAATCTGAAACCGCATATTTTTGTCCTTCCCATAAGGGTCGTTTTTTTGGAGGACGGGGACGGATTCGACAAGGTCATTCTCGATTACGTAAATTCTCAAAAGCCATAAATACATGAAAACACTCGCCGGAATGATTAAGGAAACGGCAACTTTTTTGAATGAAAGGTTGCAATACAAGGCAGAAACCGCCATCATATTAGGCTCTGGACTGGGCGAACTCGCCGACCGCATAGACGACAAGCAGGAAATTCCATATACGGACATTCCCAATTTCATGCCGTCGACAGTCGAGGGACACAGCGGCAAACTGCTTTGCGGCAAACTCGGCGGAACGGCAGTACTCTGTATGCAGGGACGATACCATTATTACGAAGGGTACAGTACCAAGCAGGCCACATTTCCGATAAGGGTGTTCAAGGAACTCGGGGTAAAAACCCTGTTGCTGTCGAATGCGGCAGGAGCGATGAATCCCGATTTCAATGTAGGCGACCTTATGATAATCCGCGACCACATATACCTGATTCCCGACCACCCTTTACGCGGATCGAACGACAACTCCCTCGGTGTAAGATTTTTGGATATGGGCAATGCCTACGATGCCGGACTGCGTGAGAAAGCCAAAAAAATCGCAGCAAGGAACGGATTCGAAGTGAAAGAAGGGGTTTACGTGGCCACCCAGGGCCCGACATACGAAACCCCGGCCGAATACCGCTATTTCCGCACGATTGGAGGAGACGCTGTCGGCATGTCCACAGCCCCGGAGGTAATTGTGGCAAGACACGCAGGTTTAAGGGTTTTCGCGATGTCCATAATAACCGATGTCTGGCGGGAAGGCGGCAACTTTTCCATATCGCATGAAGAAGTACAAGCACAAGCTGCCGCCGCTCAACCGAAAATGACGGCTTTATTTACGGATTTAATCCATTAGCCCGTAAAAGGAATACTTTCAATTGTCCCATGTGGCACGGTCGAGGTTCCTGTAACCGATAGCTTCGGAGACATGCACCGCTGAAACTTCATCGCTATCGTCCAAATCGGCTATGGTACGGGAAACCCTCAATATACGGTCGTATGCCCGTGCTGACAATTGCAATTTGTCCATTGCATACTGCAACAGTTCAAGCCCCTCTTTATCAGGCTGGACGGTGCGGTGCAGCAAGCCCGCATCCATTTGCGCATTACAGTATATCCCTGCCATGTCCTTGAATCGCACCGACTGCCGGCTCCTTGCCCTTATCACCCTTTCCCTGACCGTGCTGCTCGATTCCGCCGGGCGGTTTTGAGACATCGACTCGAAATCCACAGGCACGATTTCCACGTGCATGTCTATACGGTCGAGCAACGGCCCGGAAATCCTGTTGAGGTATTTGCGGACTGCTCCGTGCGGGCAAACACACTCTCTTGTGGGATGGTTGAAATATCCGCACGGGCAAGGATTCATGGATGCCACAAGCATGAATCCCGCAGGATAATCCACGCTGCACAAACTGCGGGACACTGTTATCCGCCTGTCTTCCAAAGGTTGGCGCAGCACTTCCAATGCCTGACGTTTGAATTCGGGCAATTCGTCAAGAAACAGTACCCCGTTATGTGCGAGGGAAATTTCCCCGGGTTGCGGGAACGAACCGCCGCCGACAAGGGCTATGTCGGAGATGGTGTGATGCGGGCTTCTGAACGGACGGTCGGTCAGCAACGACCCCGTTTTGCCGAGCTTGCCGGCCACCGAATGGATTTTTGTGGTTTCCAAAGCCTCTTCAAAAGAAAGCGGCGGAAGAATTGAAGGCAGACGCTTCGCCAACATGGACTTACCTGAACCGGGAGGACCGATTAAAAGGATGTTGTGCCCGCCTGCCGCCGCGACTTCCATTGCCCGCTTGACACTTTCCTGACCTTTCACGTCGGCAAAGTCCAAGCCTTGGTGGTTGTTTCCCGATGCAAGACACGATTTTATATCGGCAGTTGCCCGCTCCAACGTCCCTGCCCCGTTGAAGAACCCTACTACTTGCTGCAAATTGTCTGCCGCATAAACTTCCAACCCGTCTATGACGGCCGCTTCGCGGGCATTCTGCGATGGAAGCACTATGCCCTTGAATCCATCTTGGAAGATCTTTATTGCCACAGGCAATGCTCCTTTTATAGGCAACAATGTACCGTCCAGGGACAGTTCGCCCATGATGGCATACGACGACAACTTGTCGGTTCTTACAATATCCGATGCCGCCAATATTCCGATGGCTATCGGCAAATCGTATGCCGAACCTGCCTTGCGTATGTCGGCAGGAGACAGATTGATTATCACTTGCTTGCGCGGAAAAGGATATTTATTGTACGCGAAAGCCGAAAGTATGCGTTCATGGCTTTCCTTGATGGCGCTGTCGGGCAACCCGACCAAGAAGAAGCGTACGCCGGAAGAAATGCTCACCTCAATCGAGATAAGCGTGGCATCTATGCCTTGCACAGCTGCCCCGTAAGTTTTTACCAACATTTTAAGAATTAAGATGAATATGTTTCCCCGGTTCTACGGGGCATTGATTTGCAATTGCCTTGCATTACGCGACGGGAATCCTCCCGGGCATAAAAGCCCTATTCCTTATGGCTTAATTTCGCGATTATGGTTTCGTTACCTATGGTGGCATCATCCAAATCTATCAAAATCTCCGCATCCATAGGAAGGAACAAATCCACCCTCGAACCCAATTTTATAAATCCGAGCTGGCTGTTGATATGGCATTCCTGGCCTTCCTTGGCGTATGTTACTATCCTGCGGGCCAACGCGCCTGCTATCTGCCGCACAAGCACGGTTTGTTTGTTCCGGGCCTCGATCAATATCGACGACCTCTCGTTTTCCTTGCTCGATTTCGGCAGGAATGCCGCCTGTTTGCGGCCGCTGCGATGCGACACGTGAAGTATTTTGCCGGATATGGGATACCAATTCTGGTGCACGTCGAACACGGACATGAATATTGATACTTGTATGCGTTTTTCTTTCAACAATTCATCTTCCTCTACGGGTTCGATCACCACTACCTTGCCATCGGCCGGAGCGACGACGTATGTATCGTCGGCTGATATTATCCTGTTGGAACTGCGGAAGAAATATGTGAAGAAAATGAAAGTTACGACCGATATGACTGACGTTACAACCGGCAAGACTATAAATTTTGAGACATAAAACATCAAGCCGTTGAATATTATCAAGGTAAACAACAATATCAACAGCATGGTGCGGCCTTCTTTATGTATCTTTATCATAATTCAAAAAGTGTCAATAACAAATACGCCACAGGGATGGCGAACAAGGAACTGTCGAAACGGTCGAGGATGCCGCCATGCCCGGGAAGAAGCTTTCCTGAATCTTTCACGCCGGCTTCCCGCTTGAACATGGATTCAAGCAAATCGCCCATTGTTCCCGATACCGCAACCGCAAAAGCGAACACGAGCCAATGCCACAATTCCGTTTCCTCGAAAAAAATACTGAAAATCCATCCTGCGGCCAAGGCAAGCACGATGCCTCCGATTTCGCCCTCCCAAGTCTTTTTTGGAGAAATGCGTTCAAACATTTTATGACGTCCGAACGCCCTTCCTGTAAGATAAGCCCCGGTATCGAATACCCATGTCAATATAAACAACGCGAAAGTCCAATAAATCGGTTCGTTGGCAAGCATTGTCAGTAATCCGAAAGGGACTGCCACGTACAAATTGCCCAAGATTGACACTGCCAGATGTTCCATAGGCTTTTCTTCCGCCATGAACAATTCGGCAACCGCCATTGCGAAAAGGGCGGCCACATACGCGATGAAACCGTCCGTACATGCGATGTCGGCATAGTGCATGAAGGCTATGTAAAGCAACACGCCGCAGACCAACGGGAATGCGAAGGACTTCACTTTCCCGCCCTTGGCGGCCATACGGTAAAATTCAAACAATCCTACAACCGTGCATAAGGAAAACAGTATGCTCAGAGTGTCATGGTCTTGTTGAAAATATATACATGTCAACAAAACCGCGACAAAACAAATGCCCGTCAATGTTCTTTGCCAAAAATTGGACATATCAGTAGGTATTGGACGTTTATCCGCTATTATTCCGCGTCTTTCTTTTCTTCCGGCGATTCTTGTCCGCCGGTGGAAGCTTCCGCGCCGGAAGTACCGGCATCGGCGGCTTTTTGGGACGCTTCCTCGGCCTTGGCTGCCTTGTTGCTGCTTATTATCTCATCAATACGGCTCGCCCATGGGCGTTTGCCGAATATTTTTTCCACGTCTTCGGCATAAATAACCTCGTTTTCAACCAGCAAATCGGCTAATTTGCCATGTTTTTCACGATTGCTTGCAATTATGTCCTTAGCCCTCGCGAACTGCTCCTCAACGATGTTCTTCACTTCCGTGTCGATAATCTCCGCCGTTGCCTCGCTGAATGGTTTGGAGAACGACATGTCGGGCTGTTGGGAATCGAAATAGCTTACGTTTGCCAATTTATCGCTCATGCCATAGTATACGACCATCGCGTATGCCATTTTGCTTGCGCGTTCCAAATCATTAAGGGCACCGGTCGAAACTTTTCCCAATACGACAGATTCGGCAGCCCTGCCTCCAAGCAATGCGCACATCTCGTCCAACATCTGTTCCTTGGTGGTAAGTTGCCTTTCTTCCGGAAGATACCATGCCGCACCAAGAGCCTTGCCCCTCGGCACAATAGTAACTTTCACCAACGGATCGGCGTACTGCAACAACCAACTTACCGAAGCATGCCCTGCTTCATGAATCGCTATCGAACGTTTTTCGGCCTCCGTGGTTATCTTGTTCTTACGTTCCAACCCACCTATTATGCGGTCCACGGCATCCATGAAATCCTGCCTCTCCACCGCTTTCTTACCTTTCCGGGCGGCAATAAGCGCGGCCTCGTTGCAGACATTCGCTATGTCCGCCCCCGAAAAACCTGGGGTTTGTTTGGCTAAAAATTCCACATCCAAGCCGGGAGCCAATTTCAACGGGCGCAAATGCACTTGGAAAATTTCGTAACGTCCGTGCACATCCGGCAAGTCCACGTTGATTTGACGGTCGAAACGTCCTGCCCTCAACAAGGCCTTGTCGAGCATGTCGGCACGGTTGGTGGCGGCAAGGATTATAACTCCGCTATTGGAACCGAAGCCGTCCATCTCGGTAAGCAACTGGTTCAGCGTGTTTTCCCTTTCGTCGTTTGAACTGAACGAGGGATTTTTGCTTCTGGCGCGCCCTACGGCGTCTATCTCGTCGATAAATATTATGCACGGGGCTTTCTCCTTGGCCTGGCGGAACAAGTCCCTCACCCTCGAAGCTCCTACACCTACGAACATTTCCACGAAATCCGAGCCGGACATGGAAAAGAACGGGACCTTGGCTTCTCCCGCCACTGCTTTCGCCAACAAAGTCTTACCTGTTCCCGGAGGGCCTATCAACAACGCGCCTTTGGGTATTTTTCCCCCAAGGTCGGTATATTTTTGAGGATTCTTCAAAAAATCGACGATTTCCTGTACCTCCTGTTTGGCTTCCTCCAACCCTGCGATGTCGGCAAATGTAACCTTTATCTGGTTGCTCTCGTTATCTATAACCTGCGCCTTGGCCTTGCCCACGCTGAAAATACCGCCTGCTCCGCCGACACCCGGACCGCTCATGCGCCTCATTATGAAAACCCAAAGGAATATTAACAACAACAATGGGCCGAACGACCATAAAAAGTTATTGAAGAAATCCTGCCGTTCCTCGTAATTCACGTCAATCTTCCGATTGGCATCCGAAGCATTGTTTTCGTCGATGAAATCGCTGAGTTTTTCGGCAGAAGGGATTTTTACCGAAACCTGCGGTTTGCGGCTGTACATTTTTACGCCCTCGGCACCTCCCAAAACCTCATATAGCGCAACCGAATCGTCGGCAAGACTCACCTCGGCGACATTCTCGTTGCTCACCACCGTAATCTTCTCCACGTATCCTTTGCGCACATAATCCTGGAAATCGGAATACTGCACCTCTTTCATCAATGAGCCGCTGCCGTCGTAAAACAATATGCCTATGAGAAAAACGGCAATTAGCAGATACAACCAATATATGCCGAAGCCGCTGCGGGGGAATTTTCCTCCCGGCCGGCCGGATGGTTGCCTGCGGTCAGGGGCAGGCTGTTTCTGATTCTGATTTTGATTCTGATTATTTTTTTCCATAAAGTGAATTAGTCGTCTTGGTCTTCTATTTCGCTTAGGACGGCATCTTCCCACAAGTGTTCCAGGTCGTAGAATTCACGGGGTTCCCTTTGCATGACATGCACCATTACGTCGCCGTAATCAGCGACCACCCACAGACAGTTCTCCAAGCCCTCCATCCCCAGAGGCTTTTCACCTGCGTTCTTGCGGACATGATCCTTCACGTTATCGGCAATGGCACTGACATGGGTATTCGATGTTCCCTCGCAAATTACCAAATACCTGCAAATCGTATTGCCTATATGGGAAAGGTCGGCAAGCACGATACGTTTGCCTTTTTGTTCCTGGATCGCCTCTACTATGCTGTCTACTAACTGTCTTGCTTCCATTATTTATGCGAAATTTGTGCAAAGATATTACTTTTTGCCACATTGTCAAAGGCTTGCACCACGTCCCCGCCAGAGCCGAGACACAACGGGGTACCGGCATCGGAAGATTCGCATACGTTCTCTTCTATCGGAATGCGGCCAAGTAAAGCCATTCCCCGCTCTTCCGCCAGTTTTTCCACTCCGCCGCGACCGAAAATGTAATACTTCTTGCCCGGCATGTCGGGAGTGGAAAACCATGCCATATTTTCTATGAGTCCGATTACAGGCACGTTGATTTTATCGTTCTCGAACATGTCTATGGCTTTTACCGCATCGGCTATCGCTACCTGCTGCGGGGTACATACCACAATCGCGCCGTCCAATTGTATTGTCTGGACTATTGTCAAATGGATGTCGCTCGTTCCGGGAGGCAGGTCTATCAAAAAGAAATCCAGGTCGCCCCACGCCGCTTCGGTAATAAGCTGTTTTATCGCATTGCTCGCCATTGCCCCGCGCCATACGACTGCCGAACCGGTATTGACAAAAAAACCGATTGACAGCAACTTTATCCCGTACTTTTCTATGGGAACTATGCGCCCTTCATCGTCCGCCACGGGACGGGCATCTTCCACACCGAACATTTTCGGGATTGAGGGGCCGAAAATATCGGCATCCAAAAGACCCACCTTGTAGCCCTGCTTGGCCAAAGCCACGGCAAGGTTCGCCGAAACAGTGGACTTGCCGACACCGCCTTTGCCTGATGCGATTGCCAAACGGCATTTTACTTTGGACAATGGTTTTTCTTGCTCACTTTTATTTTCAGGCAAATATTCCACTTTGACATTCCCTTTTATCCGGACATCTTCGCCGAGGTAGGTCAGGATTGCCTGTTCTGCAGCTTTCACGAGTGAAGCCGCAAACGGGTCGCGCGGTTTAAGCAACAGGGAGAACTCCACCTTGTTGCCGTCAATGCGGATGTTGTCGGCCACCATGCCGCTTTCCACCAAATTCTTGCCGGTGGCAGGATAACGCACCTGCTTCAAGGCATCAAGAACCAATGCTGGATATATTGTCATACTTCTGATGGATTTGTGATGTGTAAATATTTTACTTGTTACTTTTCTTTATTTCCCTCTACGCTGCGGTACTCGTCGAAAGGAATTTTTTCGTCCGGCTCGATAAATTCCGCACGGCTTTCAGGAACAAATGAAATGAACTTTATAGTAAGTCCTCGCTGTAACCATAACGTCTCGTATGCCGTCCTTATTGCCAGAATCCCGTCTTCCGGACGCTCTTTGTGCACGTCCTCGATGCAATCCACGACCTTAAAGTTGTTTTTGCCCACCATCAATTTGGTATAAGTGAACAAGAAATTGCTGTCGGTTTTAAGATTTATGACCCCGTGCTGTTTGAGAATCCGCAGGTACAGGCCAATGAATTTAGTCGATGTCAGCCGCTTGCGGACTTTCTGCATTTGGGGGTCTGGGAACGTGATCCATATTTCCGACACCTCGCCGGGAGCGAAAAAACGGTCTATGAATTCTATCTCCGTGCGCAGGAACATCACGTTCCGCATGTCTTGCTGCAATGCGGTTTTCGCCCCTGCCCACATACGGGCGCCTTTTATGTCAATCCCCACGAAATTAATATCGGGACGCAACGCCGCCAACCCTATCGTGTATTCCCCCCTGCCGCATCCCAACTCCAAAATTATGGGATTGCCGTTCCCGAACAATTCGTTCCACCGCCCCCTGTACTCGAAAGTTTTCCCTTGGGCTATGTCTTTATACGGGAATTGCAAGACATTCGGGAAACGGTCCATATCCGCGAATTTGGCGAGTTTATTCTTGCTCATCTGCCAACTTGTTTATTATTAAACCTAAACCTTCGACATCTTGCAACAAAGTATCGCGCAGGCCTTGGTAAACCTCGAAACGGTAATCTCCGGGAACTGGAAATTTGATTTTCCGCATATACAGTACAGGCATATTGTAAACAGACAGTGTCCTTTTTGACAACCAACGACCGCGATTGTCGGCCAAATAGCATTCTATGGTATCGCTGCGGGTATAACCGTCGGGGGAAGACGAATTCACGAACATCCAGAAATTCTGGTAACGGTAGTCATTATTGTGCCTC
This sequence comes from Candidatus Enterocola intestinipullorum, assembly GCA_017694565.1. Taxonomy (GTDB): domain Bacteria; phylum Bacteroidota; class Bacteroidia; order Bacteroidales; family Paludibacteraceae; genus Enterocola; species Enterocola intestinipullorum. The sequence goes on from JADIMR010000013.1 coordinate 22,651, forward strand.
ACGTCAAGAATCAATTCGTACACGCCCGCCGTATCCGCCGCATTGTAGACAAAAGACACGGTACTGTCCTTGTGCCAACCCGACGGATCGACATCCTTATACTCCACGAATACCGTATTGCCCGTACATGCCGCCATGACAAAGGCTGTCAGCAGCGACAACGGAAACAAAATCCACTTACTGCGCATTGTCGTTCGTGTTATTTTGGGATCGGCCATCCGGACGGAAATTGCGCCTGCGGTTATTGCGCCCGTGGAAGTTCCTACGGTTGCGGGTCTTGTCGTCGGGCTGCATACGAGGCTCTTCACGTTTCCCCGTCTCATCCGGACGCGAAGGCTCGATGCCCGCCGTTTTTTTATCCTGGGCAGGACGGTTCTTGCCGCCATTGGGATTGTCATCCGGACGCTTGCGTTGTTTTTTATTCCGCTTTTTATTCTTGTCAAAACGGGTTATGCTGTCTTCTCCGGCAGCTGACTCGAAATTGATTACAGGTACTTTGGGCTTGTCGTCTCCCGCACCGGGCGTTTCGGGGAATTCCCCCCTTTCATTCATGGAAATTATTTCCTTTACCCTGTCCAATGGCAATTCAAGCATGTCTTTCTCCCGTGAATCTTGCGAAACAGGGGCATAAACCATTTTACGGGCGAAAACATCCAACTTGACAAACCGGTATGAAAGGTCTTTGGTTTTCAATTCGATTTCGCGGGACGGGAATTCCTTCAAGGCTTCTACATAATTCTCGACCTCATAATTCAAACAACATTTCAATTTGGCACACTGTCCCGCCAGTTTCTGCGCGTTCATGGAAAGATCCTGGATGCGGGCGGCTTGCGTACCCACGGAAGTGAAATTTGTAAGGAAAGTAGAGCAACAGAGTTCCCTGCCGCAAGGACCTATCCCCCCGATGCGGCCGGCCTCTTGACGGGCTCCTATCTGCTTCATCTCTATGCGCACGTGGAAAGTCGCGGCCAATACTTTTATCAACTCGCGGAAATCCACCCTCTGGTCCGCTATGTAATAGAAAATAGCCTTGTTCCCGTCGCCTTGATATTCCACATCGCTGATTTTCATGTCGAGGTTCAATTCCTTGGCAATCTCGCGCGTTTTCAGCATCGCGTCATGCTCCAAGGCCTTGGACTCTTCCCACTTTTCCAAATCCACCGGCCGCGCCTTGCGGTACACCCTGCGCACCTCGTTGCGTTTGATGTCATAGTTGTACTTCTTCATCTGCAAGGCGACTATGTAACCTTGCGCGGTTACCGTCCCGATGTCGTGTCCTGGATTCGACTCGACTGCGACAATGTCGCCCTTTTCCAATGACAAACCGGCAGAATTGAGGTAGAAGCCTTTCCTCGTATTCTTGAACTGCACCTCCACATATTTGCAATGCTCGCTGTCTATCTGTATGTCGGCCAACCAGTCATGAATGCCCAATTTCTGCCACGAGGTTCTCCTGCACCCCGCAGCAGTCAATCTGCTGTTTCCCGTATCTAATGTAAAATCCACTTTACTCGATGTATAATTAAAAATGTATATTTAACAATTATGATAACCGTAGTGCCAAGCACTACGCCCTATACCGACCTTTTAATCAAGAGCCAGGTGAGGCTTCGTCCAAATTCGTCCGCACTTGGCATAATCCGGACAAGTCCGGCTTCTGCTCTCGTTTGCACGAATTTTCAGAGGGCAGGGTCCAGTGATTAAACACTGTAACCTGTAATCACTGCCGCTTGATTTGCGTCATGAGCTGCATTCCCATGTCGAATATGACAATCTTGGCATTCACGTTGCGTTCAATATCGCCTGCGGCATCGGAGAATACCTCGACCAAGCGCTCTATGTTCGCGACCCCGACAAAATCCTTGAACCTGCTTATGAAAGCGTCTTCTTCGGTACTCATGTAATTCAACCGGGGGCAATCCAACTTCGCGATGAAACTTTCCCTCGTCAGCCTTTGAGCGTATGTCAAAAACGAAAGGGAATATTCCCTCCCGCCCGCAGCCAAAGTTTCCGCGAATGATTTCAATCCTGACAGGTTCCGTTTGAACACCATCAACATCAACTCGCGGTACATTTGCATGTATTCTTTCAACACTCCTGCATCGGCGGCCAATTCCCTTGCCAAAACATAGTTACCTTCTGCAACCCTTGCCGCGTCCTCGGGAAAGACTGTCCGCAAATCCTCGTATGCTATCGGGGGGACGTGTACCATTTGCGTACGCGACACTATGGTAGGCAACAACCTTTCGGGGTTTTGGCTTGTGAGCAGGAAAACCGTATCCGACGGAGGCTCTTCCAACAATTTCAACAATTTGTTCGCGCAAACCTCGTGCATCCTTTCGGGCAACCACACCATCATTATGCTGTATTTGCCCTCAAAGCTCTTACGGCTGAGCTTGCGGCTTATTTCGTTGCTTTCATCGCTATATATCAATGCCTGTTTCTTCTCTCCCGACATGGCAGCAAGCCATTTTTCCATATTGAAATACGGAGATTCCAGCAACATGTCGCGCCATTCGTGCAAGTAATCATCGCACAACTTACGGCTTTCCGTTTTTATGTACGGAAACACGAAATGCAAATCCGGATGCTGCAAGGATTTGAACTGCCGGCACGAAAGGCATTCCCCGCAACTGTCCCCGTCGTGCGGATTTTCGCAGTTCAGGTATTGGGCGAAAGCCAAGGCGATGGCGAATTTGCCAGCCCCTTCGTTGCCCCAAAACAACAAGGCATGGGGAACCCTGCCACGTCCGACGCTTTGCAGCAATTGTTTTTTAACCTGTTGTTGTCCCAATACGTTCGCGAAACCCATATCGTCATTTTTCTGCCGCCATCTCCAAATCCTTCCACAATTTATCGTCTTGAGGGACGGGAGCGGTTATCGTAATCTTTTCCTTGGACACCGGATGCACGAATTCCACTTGCCGTGCATGGAGGCTTATTCCTCCGTTTTTATTGGAGCGTTCAGCCCCGTACTTCAAGTCTCCTTTTATCGGACAACCGATATGCGCCAACTGGGAGCGTATCTGATGATGCCGTCCAGTTTGCAAATCCACTTCCAGCAAACGGTAATTGTCGCCTTTGGCCAAAGTCCGGAATGACAGCACTGCCTCTTTCGTCCCGTCCACCGGTTTGTCATAAACATACGACTTGTTCTGTTTTTCGTTGCGTTTAAGGTAGTTGCGCAGTGTCATCGCGTCTTCGGGCGGAGCTTTTTTCACGACCGCCCAATAATGCTTGCCTACCTCGCGGTTTTTAAGCATGTCGTTGAAACGGGCCAAAGCCTTGCTCGTTTTGGCAAAAACGACCACTCCGCTGACAGGTCTGTCCAAACGGTGGCATACCCCGCAAAAAACATTGCCTTTCTTGTCGTATTTTTCCCTGAGATAATCCTTTACCATTTCCACAAGGGGCTTGTCCCCGGTCTTGTCGCCCTGGACTATCTCGTTGCAAGTCTTGTTTACGGCTATCAGATGATTGTCTTCGTACAATATTGTCATCGCCTTTGCCTTATTACCTCGTAAATCATTATGCCGGCCGCGACCGATACGTTAAGAGAAGCCGTGAACCCTTCAATCGGTATTCGCAAACACTCGTCGCACAATTCAAGATTTGCTGCGGAAATACCTTTGTCTTCCGCCCCCATCACTATCGCGACAGGCGCCGTCAAATCTTCTTCGGTATAGAACTTGCGCGCCTTTTCGCTTGCCCCTACCACTTTCAATCCGCTATCTTTCAGAAAATTCAACACGAATTGCAAATTATGTTCGCGGCATACGGGGATTCTCAGCAACGCCCCTGCCGAAGTCTTTACGGCATCCGGAGTAATGCTCGCGCTGCCTTGTTGGGGAATCACTATCGCATCCACGCCGGCGCACTCGCAAGTCCTCGCTATCGCGCCGAAATTGCGGGTGTCGGTAATGCCGTCCAATACCACGACGAGAGGATTCTTTCCCTGCTCGTAAAGGGCTGGTATTATCGAAGTTATTTTCTGGTAAGCCACAGGGGAAACGAATGCTATTATCCCTTGGTGGTTCTTTTTGCACAACTTGTTGATTTTCTCGACAGGTACGCGGAATACGGGAATGTCCCTTCCCTTGACAGCGGCATACAAATCGCGCGCCAACTCACTTTGGACATCCTTTTTCAAGAATATCTTGTCTATATCAGCACCCGATTCAACCGCTTCTATTACAGCACGGAAACCAAATACAATCTCGTTCATCGAAACAAACTCCGCCCGGAAACCGGGACTTAATGATTAAGTTTGTAAAGTTAGTGTTTTTTATAAAAAGAAAGCCACTGTTTTTGCAGTAGCTTTCTTTGAATTACCGGCATTTCGCTTACTCCGCCAACGCCTGCATTATTTTCTCCTCAATTTCGGCAGCAAGTTCCGGATTGTCGGCCAATACTTTCTTGGCGGCATCGCGGCCTTGCGCCAATTTGGTATCGCCGTAACTGAACCATGACCCGCTCTTCTTGATTATGCCTTTGTCCACTCCCAAATCGACCAACTCGCCCGTATGGGAAATGCCTTCACCGAACATAAGGTCGAATTCCGCTTTACGGAACGGCGGTGCCACTTTGTTCTTGATTACTTTCACGCGGGTTTCGTAACCGATGATGTTGTCTCCGTCCTTGATGGCGGATGTCCGTCTTATGTCCAAACGCACCGACGCATAGAATTTCAGGGCGTTTCCACCGGTAGTGGTTTCAGGATTGCCGAACATCACTCCTATTTTGTCGCGCAGCTGGTTTATGAAAATACAGGTGGTATTGGTTTTGTTGATGTTGGCCGTGAGTTTGCGCAAGGCTTGCGACATAAGACGGGCTTGCAGCCCCATCTTGGAATCGCCCATTTCGCCCTCTATCTCGGCTTTCGGAGTCAATGCGGCCACGGAGTCTATCACTATTATGTCTATGGCCGACGAACGTATGAGTTGGTCGGCGATTTCAAGCGCTTGTTCGCCATTGTCAGGCTGGGATATGAGCAGGTTTTCCACATCCACTCCTAATTTCTGGGCATAAAACCGGTCAAAGGCATGTTCCGCGTCTATTATGGCCGCTATGCCGCCGCTTTTTTGGGCTTCCGCTATGGCATGGATTGCCAATGTGGTTTTACCCGAAGACTCCGGACCATATATCTCGATTACTCGGCCACGGGGATATCCGCCCACGCCCAACGCGGCATTCAATCCGATGGAACCGGTGGGAATAACGGGCACATCCATCACATGATTGTCCCCCATCTTCATGATGGTGCCTTTGCCGTAATCCTTTTCGATTTTGTCCATTGCCAATTGCAATGCCTTCAACTTCTCGGCAGAAGGTTTCACGGCAGCCTGTTTATTTTCTGTTTCTTTAAAATCCTTAGTTTCTTCTGTTGCCATAATTAATTGTAAATAAAATGATTAGTTAACTAATAAAAAGAATCGGATAAGATGGTTTCAAATGTTTTTACGAATCCTCCACAAACAACAAAGGTAGAAAAAATTTTTTCACAAGCCTAAAATTGCAACCATCGAATCTTGGCGGCATGGCGTTTCATAGAACTTCTCAAGCATCTGCGCAAAAAAAATCCCGCCAAGGGCGAAATTCCAAGGCGGGACCATGTATGCCGTAAAATCCGGTATCATTCTGCGGATGAAGAGAGCGGTGACGCTTGCGTATATGTACGCGCACCGAGTTCCTTGTCGAGCATGTACAATCCATACCCGTTGTCTTTGATCATTTTCAGATTGTCGATAATGGTCTGGGCGTTTTCTTCTTCTTCGACCTGCTCGTCGACAAACCATTTCAACATGCTCTGCGTCGCAAAATCATTCTCGGCAGAGGCAACGGCGTACAAGTTGTTTATCAACGATGTGACTTTTTGCTCGTGGGCAAGCGTTTGTTCAAAGACATCCAAGGGAGATGCCCACTCGGAAGGAACAGCGTCGATAGGTTTCAACAAAACCCTGCCGCCGCGCGAATTTACGTAATTGAACAGTATCTGTGCATGATCCTGCTCTTCCTTGAACTGCACCTCGAACCATGATGCCATTCCGTTGTATCCGGCCGAGTGGCAGTATGCCGACATTGACAAATACAAATAAGCGGACCACATTTCCGCATTGATTTGGGCATTTAAAGCCTCTTCCACTTTCTTGTTCAACATGACCAATATGTTTAATCGTTTGTATTGGATACGACAAGGGCTTGGACAATTCTTCCAAGCCCTTGTTGCGATATTCGATATTAATTGTTTTCAGGACGCAAGGTACGTACTACCGCGCCGGCACGCCACATCTCGCTTTCGCGGAGTTGGCGAAGCTCTTCGTTCAACTTTTCACGATAATCGGGTTGCGAATTGGTATCGATGGAACGTTGCGCTTCATTGCCTACTTCAACTTCGTGATACAATTTCTCGAACACGGGTTTTACGGCATCGTGGAACGGACCCATCCAGTCCAATGCACCGCGCTGTGCCGTGGTGGAGCAGTTTGCATACATCCAGTCCATGCCTTTTTCAGCAAACAAGGGCATCAGCGACTGGGTAAGCTCCTCTACGGTTTCGTTGAACGCCTCGGAGGGTTCGTGTCCGTGTTCGCGCAAAGTCTCGTACTGGGCAAGCAACAAACCTTGGATTGCACCCATGAGCGTTCCGCGTTCGCCGGTAAGATCCGAATAAACCTCTTTCTTGAACGTGGTTTCAAACAAATAACCCGAACCTACGCCTATACCGAGCGCGATGGTACGGTCGAAAGCCTTGCCGGTCGCGTCTTGGTAAATAGCGTAAGAAGAGTTCAAACCTCTGCCTTGCAAGAACATGCGACGCAAGGAAGTACCCGAACCTTTGGGCGCGATCATTATTACATCGATGTCCTTGGGAGGTATGATATGCGTGCGTTCCTTATAAGTAATTGCAAAACCGTGTGAGAAATAAAGGGCTTTGCCGGCTGTCAAATAAGGTTTGATACGGGGCCAAACCTCGATTTGGGCAGCATCCGAAAGAAGATATTGTATAATCGTCGCACGTTGGCAAGCTTCTTCGATTTCGAACAATGTTTCACCGGGAACCCAACCGTCAGCAACGGCTTTGTCCCATGTTTTACCTTTACGTTGACCTACAATTACGTTGAATCCGTTGTCACGGAGATTGAGAGATTGTCCGGGACCTTGAACTCCGTAACCTATGACGGCTATGGTTTCATTTTTGAGAACCTCGCGGGCTTTCTCCAAAGGAAATTCTTCGCGGGTAACCACATTTTCGATTACGCCGCCAAAATTCATCTGTGCCATAATAAATATGATTAAAAGCTTGTTGTTTTATATTTTGATTGCAAATGTAATGTTTTCAGCAAGAAATGCGGAAACCATTGCATTGAAAAATTAACATGCACGCGCTAAATTTTCCTAAACAGGACGTATGCCGTCTTCTTTTTCCCATTGGATGAGGGAGCGGCACAGTGCCTTGCCGTTTTCGTCGCACAGTTCGAAATGGCTTTCCTGCATGGAATCGAGCAGGCACACATTCACTAACTGCCCGTATCTGGCTTCCCGCAAATAGTTGATGTCGAACCTTTTCACCCGTAAATTTTCAAGTTTTTCCAACGGCAGCACGTCCACCATCCATTCCGTGTACTTCATGCTGTTGGTGTGCTTGTTGAAATCGAGGTCGCTGTAACGCACGCGGTGCTGCGAAACGCATTCGCATCCGGCCTCGGCAATCTTCACGGGTTTTTCCATGTCGATAGTTTCACCCGTTGCGAATTTTTGCCAGTCGGCAAAACGCGACAAGTTCACGGGGCGGCGGCTGTTTATGTCAATGACGGCCCATTGCGTACATGCGAATCCTATAATCCTGTCCTTGTCGTCATACAAGCGGAAATTACGTGCCGTGAACATTGTTCCGAAATCCTCGATCCATGTTTCCACTTTCAGGCTGTCGTACATTTTCGGATATTCCAGCATCTGCATGGCGAAGCGGGACACCACCCAGCCGCATCCTAACTTCAACAAGTCGTCCGGACCGAAATGGTTCCGCAGCGCATCCTCTCCTGCCGTATTCAAAAATAACGATCCGAGGGCGGACAATGTTATGCGTTCGTTGAAATCGGTCTCTTGGGGCAATACCCTATGGTTATATACGTTGTTCATTGTTCAGGTTTCAGATTACAGGTTACAGATGTCGGTAGAAACGACATGCACATCGTCTCTGCCAATAATAGCATTGTGTTGCAGAAAGCTCCTCTTAGCGTTTGCACTACGTTCAAGGTAGTCCGCCCCCCTTTGGGGCTGTGAATTGCCTATGCAATTCACGGGGGATAAGACAATGGCAAACGCGATGCGCAGCACATTGACACTGCGTGTCAATGTGCTGCTGCTTTGCGTTTGGCTTCCATTTTGGCAAGCATGTCGCTCAGCCTCTCTACTTTGCCTCTCGTAATCGCTACCCGTCCCGACCTTATGAATTGCAAAACCCCGATTCTGGATTGCAACTCGTCGAACATGGCCTGGGTTTCCTTGTAAAGTCCGGTTTTTTCCAAAACAACGCAATTTTCCAGTATCTCCAAAACCCTGGCATCGTATTTGCGTATTATTCCCTCGATTCCGCCCATTGCCAAAACCTTGTCGGTCGCAAGTTTGTACAAGGCTATTTCCTGGAACACCAAATCCTCGTCTGTATTGTAATAGGCTTTCAGCACATCCACACCCTTGTCTATCTGCCTCACCACTTTTTCCATGGTATCCTTGTCGCTGAACACGGTAATAGTGAACTTATGTATTCCAGCAATGGCCGACGGGGACACCGAGAGGGTCTCGATGTTAATCCTGCGGCGGGTGAATACCGTCGTTACCTGATTGAGCAGGCCCGGCGTGTTTTCCGAAAAGACGGTTACAGTATATAATGTGTTTTCCATATCTTTTGCTTTTTTCATCGATTGGTTAATTGTCAATTATCCCGCAAACCCAAACCTATAAGGATGTCGGTTACTTTGCCGCCGGCAGGCACCATGGGGTAAACCATGCCGTCTTCCTCGGTATTGACTACAAGGACGTAAGGTTTGTCGTCTTTCAACATGTCGGCAACCGCAGCGTCCAATTCATCGCGGACGTTTACAGTACGGGACGGTATCCCGTAAGCTTTTGCAATCATTTCGAAATCGGGATTGATCATGGGCGTGTACGAATAGCGTTTGTTGTAAAACAACTCCTGCCACTGGCGTACCATGCCGAGATAACTGTTGTTCAGTATGATGATTTTCACACCTGCCTGTTCCTGCATTATCACGCCCAATTCCTGTTCCGTCATCTGGAATCCTCCATCTCCGCAGAACAGGCAGACAGTACGGTCGGGTGCCGCGATTTTCGCTCCTATGGCCGCCGGTATGCCGAAGCCCATAGTACCCGAACCTCCGGACGTAACCACGCTGCGTGGCCGCTTGAAACGGAAATAGCGGATTGCAGCCATCTGGTTCTGCCCCACGTCGGTAACAAGGACGGCTTCGCCGCCCGTGGCATCGGAAACCTTGCGCACGACTTCGGGCATTGTAATGTCGCGGCTTTCATCAGGATGAAGGTCGGCTTCTATTACGGTTCTGAACTCCTCTTCGGCTGACGGCTTGAAACTGTCTATCCATTCCTTGTGCCCGCGTTGTTTCAGAAGTTCCGTAACCATGGGAAGCGTAACTTTCACGTCTCCCGCAACGGCAACATCCGACTTCACGTTTTTGTTTATCTCTGCCGGGTCTATTTCGAAATGGATTATCTTGGCCTGCCTTGCATAATGGTTCAAGTCGCCGGTTATGCGGTTGTCGAAACGCATTCCCACGGCAATCAGCACATCGCATTCGTTGGTTTTGCGGTTGGGTGCAATGTTGCCGTGCATTCCGAGCATCCCCATGTTGAGGGGATGGTCAGTGGGCATTGCGGATTCGCCCATCATGGTCCATGCGGCAGGCAGACCGGCCTTTTCTATCATGTCGAGCAATTCCTTCTCGGCCCGGGCGATGGTTACTCCGTGTCCTACGAGGACAAGCGGTTTTTCCGCATTGTTTATCATTTCGGCAGCGGCAGCCACGGCTTCTTCGTCCGGATCGGGTACTGGCACGTAACTGCGTATGAAATCGCATGTACATGGTTCATATTCCATCATCTCGTTCTGCGCGTTGATGGTAAAGTCCAAAACCACAGGCCCGGGGCGGCCGCTTTTCGCTATGTAGAAAGCCCTCGCCACTGCCCAAGGCACGTCTTGCGCGCTTCTTATTTGATAGCTCCATTTGGTAATAGGCTGCGTAACGCCTACGAGGTCGGTTTCTTGGAAAGCATCCGTCCCGAGCAACGAAGTCGACACCTGTCCCGCAATTACAACCATCGGACGGCTGTCCATCATCGCATCGGCAATCCCCGTAATGGCATTGGTCGCTCCGGGACCCGATGTAATCAACACTACGCCGGGTTTGCCCGATATGTCGGCATAACCTTCGGCAGCATGGGTCGCGCCTTGCTCGTGCCGCACCAAAATATGCCGTATCCTGTCTTTGTAATCATACAACGCATCGAAAGCGGGAATTATCTGTCCTCCGGGATATCCGAAGATGACATCCACGTTTTCGTGGAGCAACGACTCCATCAATGCGTATGAACCTTTCATCGTCTTGCTCATAGCTCTCTATTTTGTAAACAATATTTTCTTTTTAAGTACGAAATTCCACACCGAGACAATAACTGTCGTAATCAGCTTCGATATGCGGTAATCAATCGAACAAATATCCGTAAACAACCACATGAACCCCAAACTCAGGGCAATGCCGGTCAAAGCGATGATCCCGAACACTAAAAACTCCCCTGTTTTGTTGGCAACCCTGCGTTCGTCGAATATCCACACCACGCTCATGAAATACGTAATCAACAATCCGACGCAAAATCCGCAGGCCGTGGACAACAAGTAAGGAAATCCCGCAAGTTCCGTCAGCAGCAAAACGGTGGCATAATCGAAAACGAATGCCGTACCGCCCGAAATGACATAACGCAAGAATTGCACGGCGGCATCCGCCCGGGGCTGCCGTCCGAAAACCGTGCGCAAGATGTCATGTATGCGGCTTGCCATTTTCCCGTCGTGAACCGGTCAGAACAACTTCGACTTCATCAAATGCCACTTGCACAAGCGGTAAACGGCACTTACCCTCAACACGCCCAATCCGTAAATACTGCTTCTTTTAAGATTTATGGACGACGCATCGTCGAAATATTTTGTCGGACAGGTAATCTCCCCTATCTCGTAACCTGCATAAAAAATCTGGGCGAGCATTTCATTGTCGAAAATGAAATCATCGGAATCCACGTTGTATTTTATATTCCTCAACACTTCCGCAGAGAAAGCCCTGTACCCGGTATGGTATTCCGACAATTTCTGGCGCAGAAGCATGTTCTGGACCAATGTCAGGCAACGGTTCGCCACATATTTTATCAAAGGCATACCGCCTTTCAATGCGCCCTTGCCAAGGATTCTCGATGCCAATACCACGGGATAAACGCCTTCCGCGATTACGTAAACCATCGAGTGGATCAACTTGGGAGTATACTGGTAATCGGGATGCAACATGACCACGATGTCCGCACCGAGTTCCAAAGCCCTGTTGTAGCAGGTTTTTTGGTTGCCACCATAGCCTTTGTTACGTTCGTGCACCAATATTTCCTCTATACCGAGTTCCTTGGCTTTTTGTATCGTGTTGTCGCGGCTGCAATCATCGGTCAGTATCACTATGTCCACGATGTCCCTCGGAATTTCCGCGTAGGTTTTTTCCAACGTCTTTTCGGCATTGTAAGCGGGCATCACGACCGCCACTTTCTTTCCGTTTACCATTATGAATCTATTTTGCCGACGGCTCCCTGCGATAAAACGCGAAGCCGTTCTTTTCGTAAATCAATCCAGCATCCGGAGAATCAGCCGCTATGGACCGTCTTTGATCCTCCACGTCGTGCAAGACTATGTAGCACGGCTTGTCCAACGCGCCGCGCAGCAGGTATTCCCTGTCGTCGCAAGTGTTCCCGGGCTGCCTGTCGGAATAAAAATAATGCGCGTAACTTTTGTAATACGGCAGGCAAATATAACAATCTTCTCCTTTTTTGCTTTCCAGAAACTCGATGACCGCGCCCTGGCTGTATTTCTCCACTTGCGGCGCGACGAAAAGCGTAGTGGCGAACATGTACGACATTACGCCGGCCGACAATGCCGCGATGCCGTTAAAACTCCTTTTGCGCGCGAACAATACCAAAGCCGCCACGAGACCTGTCAACAGCAACACTCCGGCAAAAGCCTCGAAGCCGTACCATGACGACTCCGCCTGCATGTTGCCGACCGCGAATTCGTCCGCCACGTATGGTATGATAAATGATTTTATCTTGTCAAACTGCGTTACGATGGCGACGGCAGCCGCATAAACCACAGAGAAAACCGACAATAAAACCTTGACATACATCGGCATGTCGCCCTCGTTGCG
>JADIMR010000117.1 GCA_017694565.1 Candidatus Enterocola intestinipullorum
AGCTATAAGCCATAAGACCTGAACTCCACTAATTTTAGGGAAAATATCACCAAGCTTAAAATATGAAATAAGCATATCGCTACCAAAGAGATAACAAAACAAGCGAGAAATAATTTTCACTGTCACAACTCCGGCAACTCCCCATAATGCCATCCAAAATGATTTTACAAAAGATTTCTTACGCAGAATATAACTAACAATACCAAATCCGGCATAAATTAGTATCCATAATAAAAATGGCTTTAACGTAAAAGTAAAATCAGGATTCGTAAGTTTTAAATGCAGAATATCAACAAATAGTTTATAAACCAAAGCAAAAAGAGCCGTTCCAAGTAAAAATGCCATGAAACGAAATAAAATATCCTTCTTGTAATTATTCAATTTCTCATCGTTAATATCATGCTCTTTATTTTTTTGCAAGATTTCTTCTTTTAACAAATTCTGCTCAGTCGTTAACTGACCTACATTGGCCTCTACAAATTCGTCTCGCAGATTTGGATTACAATACTTTTGTTTAAGAGATTCAAAATATATTCTCAACTCATCTTTTTTCTTGCGAAGTTGCTCTACAATATGTTCTTCCTTGTACAGTTCAACATTTTTAATTGCATATTGTATATTCAAATCACTATTATCTATTGTAAGCGGAACAACTCTCAAATCATCAGGACGGACAACCAAATTTTCAATTTCCGTTAGAATACATGCATAATTAAATAAGTCTTTATGCTCAATATAACTATATGGAATATAACAATATCCTTTATCCCCCCAGTCTTCTCCCCAAGAGTTTCTAACTATAAACATTTGCAGTTCATCACTGAAACCAACAATAACCATGGCATGACAACAATGCCGATTATTATTCGTTTTATTATTAAGACAATATGCTATTTCTTCATCACTTGGCATGGATATATACCCGCCTTTATTACCGTATTCAAAAAAAGACGTAGTTAAAGTAAATGAAGCTGCAACAGGACAATTATCAACCAATGCCGATTTTATGTCATCAACTTTCAGATTAACATTCATAGCGGAAACCAATTTACGCGTAGCTGCGTCTTTGTATGCTTCCTCATTTGGTCTCTGATTATAAATCTGATCATTATAAGGCCATATCTTTTCCATTGCAATACCATACTCTACTAAAGAATCAATAGATGGTTTGAAACGAGAACCGGAATCATCATTTCCATTGCTGCCTTCATCAATATTTCGAGCATTATAATATAGAAAAGCCTCACTTAAATCACATTCTTGATTGGAATTAAGCTGCATAACATACTCAAATATAGATGTCAATGCAAATGAAAGACATGATCCCTGTTGACCTTGATTCTTAACCGAAGAAAACTTTCCCCTCATATCAAGACTGCTTACTCTAACTTCATGAGCAGTATATGTTTCGACCAAAGGTTCCTGTTCTGTTGTTGGAAGAAGCTTAAATCTTTTATTCTCAAAGAGAACATAGCCACCCTCAATATAAAACTCCGATACTTTCTCAGAATCTCCAATCTGCTTCTTCAATATTCCCAATTCATTTTTCAAAGCACGAAGAGTTGTCTCCGAATTAATCAACTGGTAATCGGTCTCTTTTATTTGTTTAATAGGATTAATCGGTTTGTCGTCCGCTATTTTATAATAATCAGCACGGTCATTATTAATATAATAATCAATCGTCTCATCGAACAATTTATCTATATTAACAATATCATGAGAAAAAATGGTTTCTGAGAATAATTCACAATCAGTTTTTGCCAAGCATACTGCAAGAATAGCTGCCTGCATAGTAAGTGCTTTTTCTTGGCTAAGTGTTGCATCGCAACTGTTTTCAATTTTGTCTATTTCGTTATTGATCTGTGCTTGTACCCGCTGAAATTCTTCATCCACGTTATGGATAACTTGTTCATCTATCTGTTTAAACAATGTGGAAAGAAGTGTAGCCTTATCTTTCAGCATATCATTTACAATAACATATGCTTTATTACTGTCTACCATATTATCGTTTAGCTGAACATTGTCCATAGCATTTAACAGCGTTTTACCCAAAAGATATTCCGTATATAAATACTTGTCCAAATGTAATGTTGAAATTCCCATTGCCACGGCATCTCTATATGCCATCGTTTTAGGGAAGATTTCATGATAATAGTTGGCGCATAGAATAGTAAAATGAGATAATATTATTGCTAAAGAATCGGCATCTAGTCCAAGCGGCAATCCATTATTTGATGCATTTTGCATCACAATAAAGCGAGTATTATATCCTATTACTTCGGTATTTCTGAATTCTATAAACTTTTGCACTTGATTCTTTGAATGACTTGCAATTTCGTAATCTTGTTCTATTACGGGCCTCATATCATCACTATAACCCATAAAATCAAGTTCAACTGGGCAGCCCGAAAGACGTATTGCCTTATAGAGAGACATTGCAGAAACAAAGGCTTCTTCTTTATAAAGAGGAAAGTGAATTATGATATACAAGGATGCTCTGTTTCCCACATTATCTACCCTCAGAATTCGTTGGAATATATCTCTCAAAAATATTTCCCCATCATTATCAAAATTTCCTGTTAAATATCCAATTTCTTGCCAATCCATATGCAACGCACCACCTTGCTGAATTACATCTTTTACTGTAATTTGGAGTTCCGAATAAAGTAACTGTCGGATGTTCGCATCATCTACCACAAACAAATTAACAAAGGAGAGGATATCCTCTCCTGAGTATTTACAGATTTGTATGCCAGTCTTTGAAACGATTTCAGCAAATTCTTTACCTATAAAAATATGCGCAAAATATTCCACTAGTCAAATTATTTAAAGTTATCAATAGCATTAAGCAAATCTCTTTCAATGAAATGCCACTCTTTACTAAAGCATTCTGCTTCAGCATTTTGCTTTGATGAGTATGTCAATGAATTTTTATCTGTACAAGCTATTTTGTCAATGTAATCTTCTATACCGTCATTAATAATACTTTGAATTAATAGTTTATATCGATTCTTACCATTAGTACTAATATCATTCAGAATCTTATCATGTAAAGTATTTTTAAGTTCAGGCAAAACAACTGTTTTAAAATAGTTGAAAGCCTTTTCTCTATTAGTTGAGTTGCCAAGACTTACCCATTTATCGTCATTTATAATTGTCGTACCGTTTTCATTCCACACTTGATATTTACCTTTATAGCAACGTATATACTTGGTATGAGACACATTGTTCTTGCTTTCAATCTTAACGGCTTCTCCTCTATCATTCTTTTCCATAATATACTGAGCCTCTGTTATATCTTTCCACCCAAAGAGATGTCCGCATACCCAATAAAACTCTGCCTCATTCTGCATTTCTGGTTTCAATTTAAAGTCTATCCGGCGCATGTCATCAAAAATTTGTTTATCAAAGTGGGGATTAAAACTTGTTGTTCCCGTTGACATAGCATCACGAAGAAGAATATTGTATTCACGCTCGATAGTACACTCATCAAATGCACCTATGCAATATGGAATAATTGCCATATCAGAGCGATAAAAAATAATCTTTTGCTTCATCGAATCAAATTCAGAAAAAATAAAATCTTTTTGAATGGCAGGCAACAGATTTTTGTCACTCTCTAACCTTGTCTTCGTCGTATTATTCTTTTTATAAAGTGAAATCAAATAATTCTGAACCATCATTGCCGTTGGCAACATACCACGAGTTTCACTAACTTGACCACGGTCATCTAAACGAAGTAAGCGACTAGATTTCTCAGAAACAATCATCTTAAGTTGTGCATACTCTTCAACTGGAAGACCTTCTATAACATCAATAATCAGTTTATTACGATACTCATTAGCTTGAGACAAAGAATTACAATAATTAAGTATTCCCCTATCTAATTCTTCGTCAACATCCACATCAAGAAATGAAGTTGTGCCCAAGAAATCAAAATAGCCATTATAAAAATTTTCATCAGGCAAGAATTCCATCATATACCTATCTCTTATAGATACGTCATATTCAAAAACATGTGTCGTAGTACCTACATTTTGTTTTAATGTCAATTCTCTTTGATACTTATTCTTTAAAACTGACAACTTATTATCAAGACTTTCTACTTTTGCATATTGCATATTAACCTCAGCAAGAAGAATTGTATAAATCTCCGCTGCAATTTTACGGCGTTCCGCTTCAAGATTAGCAGTCAAAATTTCCTTTGCTATTTTACCTATGCCATCTTGAAGCATATTAGCTTGTGTTACTTTTGATTTGAAAATTTTTTTTGCGTATGCTTCATAATTCCGGTATTCCTCTTTAAGAACGACTAGTTGATCGACAACATTTTTCTCATACAATGCACGTTCTGACTCCATCTCTGTACGATAGAGTGCCATGTTCCTATTAAGTGCAAACAAAAATCCCTTTGCATTCGCTACTCCATTCTCTGCTTGAATCAAAGTTTCTACTTTTATCCGCAATGAACTTTTAAGTTCATTAATACGTTCTTCCTTATTAAATCCTTTATTAGGAAATTGTGGACGACTATTGATATAATTTTCTATGGTCTGTTCTATGTCTGATATCGTATCTTTAATGTCTATTGGAGCAGAGTTTATCGATGTATTAAAAGCATATACACTGTCAATTAACTGGTCAAAATTCTGATCTTCTCGCACATAATTCTCAATGGCCCAATCAATGGCAGCATTATCAACATCCAACGAAGTATTCTGCAAATTTATTATCAAATTTACTGCGGCTTTAAGGGAATATATTTCTGCAAGTTCTTCTCCCTTATACACAACCTGACAGGCTCCGAGCCCTTGAACCCAACCTAATTTAGGAGTGATATTATATGATCCTTGATGCCAACCTGTATTACTTGCCCCTGCTCGTACCCTATTTCCCATCTCTCCTCCTGAAACATACATTCCAAGGCCTACTACTTCACATAACTTGTCAACATGATCAACCTTTCTACCATTCTCCGTTTCATTATCAATCACATAAAATTCATCATAGATTGGCGAGTTCAAATCTTGACGACGACCATTTAGAAAAATATGTATAGGATTGTCACTCGATGCCCCCATGAGATAATCTAAATCCATAATGGCAGAATATGCATTTGCAATCACGCGCGGAGTTTTAGTCCCAGAAGGATCCATTGCACGGAAAACACCATGAAGAACACCATAACCAATAATATGAACCTGATTCTGAAATCTCTCACGTATGAGTTGTGCGACATTAAGAAATGAGCCAGAACCAGTACCACCAGCAAGAGACATTGCAATATGTATGTCAATAGGTTGGTTGCCCACTACTGGCGTAGCCAATGCTTGAATGTTCCTAACCCGAGTAATACAATTGGAAATACGTTGAATAATGTTATCTTGAATCATTTCAGTAAGGAAACGCCCATATGTTCGAACCTGACTGGCTCCATCACTGATATTATTACCTAAATAACGAGTATTATTAGGAAACATCCATGCATATTCTCCTTTCTGACTCCTGACATCATAAAGTTTTTTCGGACTAGCAGCAGCTACATTCGCAAAACTCAAGAAATCATCGTTAATGTCAACTGCCAAATGAGAATCTGTTGGAGTCGATAAATCGAAGTCAATAAAAACAAAAGCTATTTGTTCGGGAATATTTTCTACGCCATTATAGGCTTCTTCATATAATTTTTTTGTGTGTGACACAGCCATAATACCTGTACCACCCAAACCCACGTAAATAGAAGGTCTAATTGCCATAATATTAATTGTTTAGTATGAATCTATATTTTATAATCGTATATGAACATGATGACCTCGAGTATTTGTTACGGTAAAGGAATCTCCTCTGTTTACCGTATTAGAACTAATTTGATAATGTGTCCTACCCTCAAAGCGGACTTGCCTATATCTTACTCCATTTGTAATGACAAAGTCCTTATCCCAAAATTCATTCACCTCATATTTCACATTCCCCCAAAAAAGTTTTTTCCAAAATGAGTTTTTCTTATTTTTGTTTGTACAAACCAACTTATACGCGTAGCCCATTCTTATTGGTCTACCGGCACCTAAACCATAATCAAAATCTACTTTACTAAAATATGTTTTAGGGTTGATAAACTTATGAACAATAACAAACCACGCCAATAATACCATGCTTACCAATATCAGAACCCATATTGTCCATTTTGCAAGAGGATTCATTACATCTTCTTTTTCAATTATAATTCCCTGTTCTAATTCAACCGCATCTATCCTATCTATACCACTAAGTTTTTTAGGCTGAAGAGCAAGCATATATCTGCCTTCTGGTGCATCAGGAAGAAACTCGATTCCCACTACAACCTCATTATCATTTTTAGTAATATTTAATATGTTGCGTTCGCAAACTTCTCCATTTTTATATAAAATAATATTATCAACTTTTTGTTTAGTATTTATGTCTATCAATTCAAAAGAAATTACACCATTCCATCGTTCAATAGCATCCTCATTGAAATCAAAAATGAGAGTCTGCTCCATCTTTACAGGTTCATATATTTTAAAAAGGAAATTTGGATATTGACGAGTAGATCCCCAAAAAATGGAATTATAATTATCTTGCTGTTCCTTACATGAAGACAGAAACATAAGAACATAGATTGCAACAGCTAAAAAAACAGAATATATATTCCTCATTATTATTATCGTTTAATTCTTACAGTCAACGTCTTTTCAGGCTTATTTATCAATTCTAATATAGTACTCTCCGCCGCAAGCCTAATGATTGCGTTATGACGTTCTTCTTCAATCAATTTAATATCTAAAGTTACCATTGATTTCTCAGGCAACTTATTTTTAAGTTCCTCGTAGGGATAACGGAAATTCAACGGAATCTCAATCTGATTGTTGACAATAGCAAATTCCTCATCCTTAATATCAAGAACACTCTCCTCATCATCTTTTACGGAAACAAACACTTTTACATCACTCGGAAGAGACTCTCGCTCATTAACTTTAAAAGCTAATATCGCACTCTTATCATCTTTAATATTAGCTGAAATTTTTTTTGCCGGTTGTAAAGTAAATAACGATTTAAATGCTTCACCTGGATTAACCCCTGAAACGTTTTTAGTATCGTCCAATGTTTTTTTCAAATTATAATCGGTAGCATCTACCGTAAGCATATAGTAGTATAAGTAAGCGAATATATTGTCCTCATCCAAATTTTCCCATGTCTTTATCTCATTACAAAGATCTGCCATTGTAGTAAGTCTTCCATCACTAAGTCTTTCATTCTGAATGCCATCAGTCAATATAACAAGAAAATTATCCGCATCTGAATCAATGAAATTAGCTTTTGCCTGACGAATCGCAGTTATGACATCTGTATTGGTTCGTTTTTTTTCTGTTTTTATTTTTCTTGCAAAATCATCAATTTTTATGCTGATTAAGGAAAGTTCCTCTTTTGTTGCCCTACATTTAAACGTATCCAGCAATCCTTCTTTTCCTCGAAAAGGGCAAACTATTATAATCGTATTTGGATCCATTTTTGAATTTATCTGCTTTTTAAGCAAATCCACAACCTTATCAAAAATGTCTTTTTTGTGATCAATTATTTCTTTGCCGCCTCCGTCGGTTCCTACAAAACCGCACATGGAATATGTTACATCCCAAAGATAAATATACCGTTGAGGAATATAATTGCTCTGTGCAATCATATCCAATACACAAAATACAAATGACACAATCAATAAGATTCTTTTCATTTCGTATGTCTTTTGATTAATCAACATCGTGGTTAATTATTCGACATGTTATTTATAAAGTCATAATCAAATGTCAAATAAATATTTAACTCCATTTCCATAAGCTTTACTAATACATCCTTCTAAAATCCTACTTCTCTATTTCTATACCATCAATCGACTCTATTCCCTCATTTCTTAACTCTTCTCCTAACTCAACAGCAGAGTCACATAAGTCTGTTAAATCCTGCATCATATTATTGTCTATATAATATTTAATCTCTTCCTTAAATTGATCTACATCCAACGAATCCAAAGTGGACTCCACCTCTCCAAGACCTTGATAGAAATACCACTTAAAGCTAAGATTTAGTATTTTTAATTTTTCTGAGAAAGAGAGTTCCTTCTCATATAAACTATACCACTCATCAGAAAATTTCGTAAATTTTTTGTTTTGTCTACTCCAATCTTCAGCTGTATATTGGCTATATTCAATAGACACATCATATATGAATTCGGAAAACTTGCTTAAATAATCTTCTTTCGATACTGGCGTACACGCTATAAACACCAAGCAACAAGCCATAAATAATATTAGTATTCTTTTCATATACAAATTAATAACAATCAAAAAAATCCGTGCATGATACATAGACCATACACGGATTAAGAAAAAACACGTTGACAACAATTGTCAGCAACGTGATAAAACATCAAAAATACGATATAACTATCTCTTAATAAGGATTTTACCCCCCCCACTTTTACATATTCACAATCGCTAAAATTACACGATTGAATACACCACATAACCATATATACATTACTCTTATTTCCCATTAATTCTAAAATTCGTTTACAAAAATATCGAACTTATAAATTAAATGCAAACAAAAGCGATAAAAAAAACACCCATGGTAATGTTGTAGTATCAATTCCTTTTAGGTTGGTTTATCACCTATATTTAATATCAACTCCATAAGTTACTATTTTATAAATCAATTATACACCCATGAAATACGCATAAAATATAAGCCGCAACCGAATTATTCGCACTTATATGAATTAATATGTAATCGCATACTACATACTGGTTGTCAAGCAAAATAATAAATTTTCCGTCATATTAGACAACATTCACCGACCTACTACGACCTTGTAAAAAAGCCGCTAATCAAGGCGTTTTTTTGTACCCCGATTGGCTCTTTACAGACAAAAATATTCGACAATTTGCGAATATTGATTCAAAGCATTATCTTTGCTCAAACCACAACGGACAATGTACATCGAGTTTGACAAGGATTATTTGCGTGAACTGTTCGAAAGCGGCAAAACCAGCGACAAAAAGCACCGTTTTCAACCCGAAATAATACGGGGATATCAAAAAACCGTATTCGTGCTTTCGCAATCCAACGCCATAACCGACTTGTTCCAAATAAAATCCCTGAACTACGAAGTTTTAAAGGGAGACAAAAAAGGAATTTCATCGGTAAGGATAAACAAGCAATACAGGCTAGAATTTACCGTGAGGGACGTTTTGGACGGACAAATAATAACCGTTTGCAGGTTATTGGATATTAGCAACCATTATAAATAATCAGGACTATGGGAACAATAAAAACATACTCGCCTTACGAGTTAAAGCCATCAACGCCCATACATCCGGGCGAAATCCTTAAAGACGAATTGGAATCCCGTGGATTGTCGCAAAGGAAATTCGCGGCTATAATAGGCGTTTCTTATTCCGTGCTTAACGAGGTTATAAACGGCAAACGCCCGATTTCTACCGAATACGCATTAAAGATAGAAGCCGCAACCGGCATTCCTGCATATATATGGGTAAATATGCAATCGGCATACGACATACAGGTAACACGGTGCGACAACAAATTTTCCGTAATATTGGACAATATCCGCCGAACTGCTGCAATCTTGTAACATGCAAGGCCGCCAAAATGACACAGGAGCAATTGGCCAAAAAGGTAGGCACGGACAAAAGCTATATTTCCAAAGTGGAACACGGCCTTATCGTGCCGTCCATCGGCATGTTCTACCGCATGGCAGCTGCGATGGGCTATGAAGTGGAACTGGTGAAAAGGGGATGAAAGTTTACATATATGGAGGAGGCCCGGACTTTTATCAACTCATTGCCTGAAAAGGTTCAATCCAAAATCGATTACAATATTGGTAAAAGCATGTTTTTTATTGACGACAACGTTTTTAAAAAACTTGAAAATACGGACATTTGGGAATTTCGCACATTATTTGCCGGGATTGCCTACCGCATTTTTGCTTTTTGGGACAAATCACAAAAAACATTGGTAGTTGCAACACATGGGCTGATTAAAAAAACTCAAAAAACACCTAAACGCGAAATTGAACATGCCGAAACCCTTATGAAAAAATATTTTGAAGAAAAACAACATAACAAATAATGCTATGAAACTATACACACACGAACAAATCTTAGAAGAAACCCTTGGCAAAAAAGGTACACCTCGCCGCGATGAGTACGAAGAAGCGATAGATGCCTATATTTTGGGAGAAACCATAAAGCGCGCACGTGTTGCAAAAAAGATGACTCAAGAGCAATTGGGAGATTTAATGGGAGTAAAGAAATCCCAAGTATCACGCATTGAAAACGGGAAAAATTTAACCTTTGCCACAATCGCACGTGCATTTAAAGCCATGAAAATTCCCGTTTCTTTGGATATGGGCAATATGGGCAAAATTCCTTTGTGGCAATAACCTTGCTTTTACCTTTTAAATTTACTATAACGCGATTGTTTCTATAAGTCCGCACATCATATCAAGTCAATAACGCTCTGTTTTATATCATCGTCTATCTGGCGGTAACGGGCGAATGCCTTGCTACCCTCGATATGCCCGCTCATGGACGCGATTATGTTCGGGTCTTTTACCTTTTTGTACAGATTGCCGATGAACGTGCGCCGCGCCATGTGCGATGAGGCAATGTCGCAAAGCAAAGCAGTCGGTAGCGGCCATGAACACATACGCAAATAACTGAAAATAAAAAAGATACACACTTAAAAGGGTGTGTATCTTCATTTTGCGCTCTTGTCGCTTGGTGACCCCCGAGGGGCTCGAACCCTCGACCCATTGATTAAGAGTCAATTGCTCTACCAACTGAGCTAGGGAGTCAAAACAACCGCATTTTCTTAAATGCGGTTGCAAAGGTAGCATTTTTCTTAAATGCTTGCAACAAATCAACAGATATTTTTCTATCGTTTTTTATACATTTTGAAAAGGCAATGTTGTCAGAACCTCGGATGGGCTGACTTTATACGCAAAAGTTCTTCCTGTTCCTCAATATCCAACTTGTCGAAATCCGCCCATTTCTTTTTAAATTCTTCACGGGCTTTCTTCTTTTCTTCGTATGCGGCCTTGCGTTCAGCATCAAGTTCGTCATAGTAAGCTTTGCGCTTGGAAAGGAATTCTTTTTTCTCCGCATCGCTCAAACTCCCGTAATACCAGCCGAATCCGCCCGGATATTCACCTGCATCGTCATAAGCAGGACGCGGGACATCAGGATGCCTGTCGCGGCGTACATGGGGCGGCATTCCGTCCATGCCGCGATGATGCCGATGATGGCGCGGTCCGTAAAAATCATCATCGTAATACCGGCAGCCACGGGGAACTGCGGGTCGGCGGCAATTGGAACCGTAATACTCTCCGCAATACGGGCATTGGCGGTAATCACAAGGTCTTCCTTCCGGACGCGGCAATATTAGATTTTTTTAAAGTACCGCACGGCATAACCGGCATATTCCAAATATATGTTTTTTTACCCGTCCCGATTAAATTCTTCGATGGAATTATGTATTTTTGCATTAAAGCAAAATAATAAAAGAATCATGGCAGTAATAAAACCTTTCAAGGGTATTCGCCCACCCAAGGACATGGTGGAACAAGTCGCATCGAGGCCCTACGACGTACTAAACTCCGAAGAAGCCCGCAAGGAAGCGGAAGGAAACGAGAAATCGCTTTATCATATAATAAAACCCGAAATCGATTTTCCGGAAGGAACGGACGAGCACGACGAGCGTGTTTATGGCAAAGCCCGGGAAAACTTTGAAAAATTCCAAAAAAACGGCTGGTTGGTACAAGACCCGCAAGACTGTTATTACGTTTATGCACAAACGATGAACGGCAAAACGCAATACGGCTTGGTGGTCTGCGCATACGTGGACGATTACATGACAGGTAAAATCAAGAAGCACGAACTCACCCGCCGGGACAAGGAAGAAGACCGCATGAAACACGTCCGCGTGAACGATGCCAACATCGAACCGGTGTTTTTCGCATATCCGCACCGCGACGACATAGACGCGATTGTGGCCAAGGTTTGCCAGACACCGGCCGAATACGACTTCGTGGCTCCCGACGGTTTCGGACATCATTTCTGGGTAATCAAGGACAAAGAAACCATTGACAAGATAACCTCGATTTTCGCTCAAATTCCTTCCATGTATATTGCCGACGGCCATCACCGCAGTGCGGCAGCGGCATTGGTGGGAGACGAGAAACGCCGCCAAAATCCGAACCACAAGGGGGATGAAGAATACAATTACTTCCTCGCCGTGTGTTTCCCAGACAACCAGCTGAACATCATAGACTACAACAGGGTTGTAAAGGATTTGAACGGTTTGAGCGACGAGCAATTCCTGAAATCTTTGGAAGAGAATTTCACGGTGGAAGACAAAGGCACTGCAATTTACAAACCATGCAAATTGCACAATTTCTCGCTTTATTTAGGCGGGCATTGGTATTCCCTCACGGCAAAACCGGGCACATACGACGACAGCGATCCCATAGGCGTATTGGACGTAACGATTTCCTCGAACCTCATCTTGGACAAGATTCTAGGGATCAAGGACCTGCGCAGCGACAAACGCATAGATTTCGTAGGAGGCATACGCGGGTTGGGCGAACTGAAAAGGCGCGTGGACAGCGGGGAAATGAAAATGGCCCTTGCTTTATACCCCGTATCGATGAAACAGATAATAGACATCGCCGATTCCGGCAACATAATGCCGCCCAAGACAACATGGTTCGAACCTAAATTGCGTTCGGGCTTGGTCATCCACAAATTATCTTGACAAAACGCCGGGCACTTGGAATCTTGTTCCGGCGTGCCTGCATTTTTCAATATTATTAGCGATTGAAAATTTCCACACATGAAAAGCAACGGATTAGTTTCCATTAGTGATTACAGCAAGGACGACATCCTGCATATTCTCGACGTGGCCGCCGATTTTGAAAAAAATCCCGGACGGCGTTTGTTGGAAGGCAAATTGGTGGCTACATTATTCTTCGAACCGTCAACAAGGACAAGGCTGAGTTTTGAAACAGCAGTAAACCGCCTGGGCGGAAGGGTCATCGGCTTCTCGGATGCCGCCACATCGAGTTCGTCAAAAGGCGAGACGCTCAAAGACACGATAAAGATGGTCAGCAACTACGTGGATTTGATAGTCATGCGCCACCCCATCGAAGGAGCGGCAAGGTATGCATCGGAGATTTCCAGCGTTCCAGTGATAAACGCGGGGGACGGGGCGAACCAACACCCGACACAAACAATGCTCGACTTGTATTCGATAAAAAAAACGCAAGGCACGCTTGAGAACCTGACCATAAGCATGGTCGGCGATTTGAAATACGGCCGCACGGTACATTCGTTGCTGATGGCCATGCAATATTTCAATCCCACTTATTATTTCGTTTCGCCGCCGGAGTTGAAAATCCCCGCACGGTACAAGTTTTTCTGCCGCGACCATGGCATTCCTTACACCGAACTCGAAAAAATAGAAGACGTATTGCCGATAAGCGACATACTTTATATGACAAGAGTGCAGCAGGAAAGGTTCACCGATCCCGTAGAATACGAAAAAGTCCGCAATACGTATACGCTTAAACTGGACATGTTGGACGGCACGAAAGACAATTTGAAAATATTGCACCCCCTGCCCCGCATCACCGAAATAAGCCAGGATGTCGACACCAGTCCCAAGGCGTATTATTTCGAGCAGGCCCGTAACGGTGTTTTTGCGCGTCAAGCCGTTATTTGCTCCATACTCGGATTAGTGTAAGAGTTTGCAGTGGTTAGTGGTTAGTTATTAGTGCTGTAACCTTATCCAGTAATCAACGTTTTTAATTTTTAAATTTTAAATTTTGCACTTGCAAAAATGAAAGCGAACAAAAAAGAAATGATAGTAAGCGCGTTAAAGAACGGCACTGTCATAGACCACATACCCTCGGACAAACTTTTTGAGATTGTGGACATCCTATGCCTAAAAGGATTGAAACAGCAAATAACTATTGGCAACAATTTGGAAAGCAAAAAATTGGGGTCCAAGGGAATAATAAAAATATCCGACAAGTTCTTCGAAAAAAACGAACTCGGCAAGATAGCCATCATAGCCCCGAAAGCCAACATAAGCATAATCAAGGACTATGAAGTAGTGGAAAAGTTCCAATTGTCGCTGCCTGATGAAATAGAAGGCATCATACGCTGCGCCAATCCCAAATGTATCACGAACAACGAGCGCGACATTGTCAGCCGTTTCGACGTAATAGACAAGGACAACCTTGCCGTGCGCTGCCACTACTGCGAAAAAGTCATGAATAAGGAAGACATAGTATTGATTTGAATCCGGACATGAAAATACAATGGAAACCGGGGACTTTGATATATCCCCTGCCCGCGCTTATGGTGAGCAGCGGCGCGACAGAAGAAGAATACAACATTTTCACCGCATCGTGGACAGGAACTATATGCAGCGATCCTGCCATGTGCTACGTATCCATCCGCAAATCAAGGCTGTCCCACGAGATTATAAGCAGGACGAGGTGTTTCGTGCTCAACCTTACCACGGAGGAATTGGCAAAAGCCACGGACTGGTGCGGAGTTCGCTCGGGACGCGATTACGACAAATTCAAAGAGATGAAACTGACACCGGCAAAAGCGCTTATGGTGAATGCTCCAATAATAGCCGAATCTCCCATCAACATAGAATGCGAAGTATGCGAAATCAAGGAACTCGGTTCGCACGACATGTTCATCGCCAACGTGGTAAACATACAGGCCGATGAAAAATACATCAATCCCGAAACCGGCGCGTTCGACATGGAAGCTGCGAATCTCATGGCATATTCGCACGGCCATTATTACAAATTAGGACAAGAAATAGGCAAATTCGGATGGTCCGTCCAAAAAAAGAAATGACATGACAATGAGCAAAAAATTTTTCCTTGCGACTTTCTTCGCACTGCTGGCAGCCTCTCCCATGTATGCAGGAATAAACCCGCAAGCATTGGAAATCCTTGACAAGACTTCGTCGCTCTATAAAAACAAAGGCGACATGCAATTGGAAATGAACATAGTTTTCAAGGACGAAAAAACCAAAAGCGAAAAATCGGCAAAGGGCACTTTAAAGACACAAGGCAGGAAATTCCTGATGGACACGGAATTTGCCGAGATGTTGTTCGATGGCAAATACATGTATGTCTATGCAAGCGATGCCGGAGAATTGACCATAACCGAGCCTGACCATGAAGAAATGTCGGGAATGGATCCGACTGCCATTCTGGAACTGTACAAAAAGAATTTCAAAGTGGAAGCCCCCGAGACGGTAAAAAAGAACGGTAAAAACCTGTACTCCATCGACCTTTTCCCTGAAAACCTGAATGCGGAATTTTTCAAGCTGAACATAACCGTAAACCAAAACGATTATTCCATTTACAGCGTTTCCACATACGCGAAAAACGGTGTTACCAACACGATAGAAATAAATAAGACAAGCGTCGGGCAAAATTTCCCGGAAGACATGTTCGTCTTCAATCAAGCGAAATACCCGGACGCCATATTAATAGACTTACGTTAAAACTATGGAAAATGTAATTCGTTGCCTGATAATAGGTTCCGGACCTGCCGGACTCACAGCGGCAATTTATGCTTCACGCGCAGGACTGAATCCCATATTGTACGAAGGCAGCCAGCCGGGCGGCCAACTTACCCAAACCACCGACATTGAGAATTTTCCCGGCTATCCGGAAGGAATCGGCGGATATGAAATGATGGAAGATTTACGCAAACAGGCATTGCGTTTCGGCACGCAAATACGTGTCGGGGCCATAACTTCCGTCGACTTCTCGCAAAAGCCCTACTCGCTCGTCGTGGCAGGGCAAGAAGAGTTAAGGGCGCACACGGTTATCATAGCCACAGGAGCCTCGGCGAGATATTTAGGCATCGAAGATGAAACGAAATATCGCGGAGCGGGAGTTTCGGCCTGCGCCACTTGCGACGGGTTCTTTTTCAGAAAGAAAACCGTCGCCGTTGTCGGTGGCGGCGACACGGCCTGCGAAGAAGCGCTGTATCTTGCTTCGCTCTGCCAAAAAGTATACCTCATCGTGCGCCGCAACGTGTTGCGGGCTTCGATGGTAATGCAAAAACGGGTTTTCGCCGCCGCCAACATCGAGATACTCTTCGAGTATCAAGTGGCCGGACTTACCGGCAACGGCAAGGTGGAGGGCGCGGACCTGCTGTTCCGCAAAGGCACGGCGGAAGAAGAAAAGCTGCACATCGACATTGACGGATTTTTCCTCGGAATCGGACACAAGCCAAACTCCGAAGTGTTCAAACCCTATATCGAAACCGACGCGAACGGCTACATAATTACAAAAGGACGCAGCCAGTCCACAAACGTGGAAGGCGTGTTCGCGGCGGGCGACGTGGCAGACCCTGATTACCGCCAAGCTGTAACATCGGCAGGCAGCGGGTGCAAGGCGGCCATCGAAGCCGAACGATATTTATTGGAAAAGAATTTGTAAACAAACACATGCTGTGTTTGTTTACAAATTCTTTTGATTCGATTGCACGGCGTAGGCGGTGCCAACTGAAACCTGCTTCGCAGGTCTTTATCATTTTATTAAACGGCTCACGCCGCCGGCACTGCGTGCCGGTGCCTACGCTAACGCTCCGGCGGTGTCAACTGAAACCTGTAACCTATAACCTGTAAAAAAAATGATTGCAAAAGACATAACGGAACTGATTGGCAATACGCCGATGCTGGAAATTTCCCGTTTCGCGGCAGCAAAAGGCTTGAAAGCGAACCTGTATGCAAAGCTGGAATACAAGAATCCCTGCGGAAGCATCAAGGACAGGGTAGCACTGTCAATGATTGAGGACGCGGAAAGCAAAGGCACGCTGAAAGCCGGCGGGACCATAATCGAACCGACAAGCGGCAATACAGGTATCGGGTTGGCAATGGTGGCCGCCGTGCGCGGCTACAAGCTGATACTTACCATGCCCGAAACCATGAGCGTGGAAAGGCGCAAACTGCTGAAAGCCTTGGGAGCAAGAATCGAGCTCACACCCGGGAACAAGGGAATGCAAGGCGCGATAGAAAGGGCCGACGAACTGAACAGGCAAATAGCGGGTTCGATAATCTTGCAGCAATTCGACAATCCTGCAAACCCGGCAGCACATGTACGCGGCACGGCGTTGGAGATAATACGGCAGATGAACGGCAAAGTGGATGCCGTAGTCGCAACTGTCGGCACAGGCGGCACAGTAAGCGGCATAGGCAAAACTTTGAAAGCCTTGTTGCCGCAGGTAAAGGTATTCGCCGTCGAACCGGCAGAATCGGCAGTCCTCAACGGAGGCCAAAGCGGCCCTCACGCAATACAAGGCATAGGTGCAGGCTTCATACCCAAAAACTACGATTCTTCGGTAGTTGACAAAGTAATCGACATCAAAGGCGAGGAAGCATTCAAGGCCAGCCGGCTTTTAGCCGTAAAAGAAGGTTTCTTGGCAGGAATATCATCGGGGGCCGCCCTTGCAGCAGCTTGCGAAGTCGCGACATATCCAGGATTTGCTGACAAGAACATCGTAGTAATATTGCCTGACACGGGAGAAAGGTATCTTTCGACTGCCTTGTTTGATTAGTGGATAGTACTAACACTTATTTAAGATATTGGTTGTAAAACTCTTCAATCTTATCGAAAGGTATTTTTTCCAAATTGTCGTACAAGTCGGTATGCACCGCGTCCGGGACAATATACAATTCTTTGTTGCCGCCTTGCAATTTCTTGAAAGTGTCCTCGCTGAAATAACGCGAATGGGCTTTTTCTCCATGTACCAAAAGCACGGCATTCTCAATTTCACCCGCATAAGCCAATATGGGCATATTCAGCAAGGAAAGGGACGATGAGACATTCCATCCGCCATTGGAGCCGAGCGACCGTTTGTGATAGCCTCGCGGGGTCTTGTAAAAAGCGTGGTAATCCTTCATGAACTGCGGGGCATCTTCGGGCAAGGTGTCGGGAACTCCGCCTGCCAAGGCATAGTCGCCATTACGGTAATCTTCCGTGCGCTGCGCGTTCAGTTGTTTACGCATCTCGTTGCGTGCCGCAGCATTGTCCGCCGCATCGAAGTAGCCGCGAGCCGTAACCCTGCACATGTCGTACATAGTAACCGCGACTGTGGCTTTTATACGGGTATCGATAGCAGCGGCATTCACCGCAAAGCCTCCCCAGCCGCAAATTCCCAAAATTCCTATGCGCTCCGCATCCACATCCTCGCGGTTGGAAAGGTAGTCCACCGCAGCGCAAAAATCTTCCGTATTGATGTCGGGAGATGCCACATAACGGGGCCGGCCGCCGCTTTCTCCTGTAAACGAGGGGTCGAACGCGATGGTCAAGAAACCTCGTTCCGCCAAAGTCTGGGCGTACCGCCCCGAAACCTGCTCCTTGACTGCACCGAACGGACCGCACATGGCGATTGCCGGCAATTTTTTGCCTTCAACGTCCAATGGTTTGTACAAATCCGCCGCCAACGTTATTCCGTAACGGTTATGAAAAGTGATTTTGCTGTGAACCACTTTGTCGCTCTGAGGGAAAACCTTGTCCCATTCCTGTGTAAGATTAAGTTTTTCTTCCATGACACTGTCGTTTTTGATACGGTCGTGCGCGGTATTGTCCCCATTTGTAGTGCATGAACAAAGGGTCAATGCGGCAGCAACGGCCGTGATTAAAGTTTTTTTCATTTCTTGCTTATTATTTCATGTATTACAAAGATAATGCAAACGAGAACAAAGGACATCGAGCTTGCTCGAAATGGACTTTGTCAAGTGCAACTTATCTTATGCAAAAATAAATCGTGCAACGGGTATCCCGTTTACCGGATTTACCGATTTGGCAAATCTTATTACTGATTGCACGTCTTCGGGCAAAAAACATAAGCGACATGCAGCAGAAAGCATCGGACACTTGTCGTATGGAATGAAAATCGCCGGAAAATTTGTTGAAAAAAACAATCGGGAACAATAGCGTAAATGCGGTAAAAAAACTACATTTGCAGGAGTAAAAAACAACCCGGAAAACGGGGCTTGCAAACAGCTTTATGCAAAACTCGATCACTCACTCAGGCGTTGTGGTTTCCGTTAGCGGGAACTGCGCCGTTGTACGCATAGAGCAATTGTCCGCCTGTGCAGGCTGCCACGCCGCCTCGATGTGCAACGCATCCGACAAAAAAGAGAAATTCATAGATGCCTTGTTGCCCGAAGGAGTGAAAGCCGCTCCCGGCGACGTAGTAAAAATAAAATCGAAACGAGAGAACAAACACGCAGCCATCGTGTTAGCGTATATACTGCCACTGTGTATCATGGTGGCAGTTTTGTTTTTATCCGTACTTGCCATAGGATTGTCCGAAGCCGCAGGAGCATTGGTTTCCGTGATATTCCTGGCGGCATATTTCGTAATATTATGGTTGTTGCGCGACAAATTGAAAAGGCGTTTCGTCTTTTACGTGCAACCTTATTAAACTCATATATCAAAAACAAAATTCATCGGTCACAAAATGGAGATCATTCTTTTTTCGTTGTTGGTAATGGGTGTAACCGGCTTATTGTCGGCAGTCATCCTGTATTTCGTACTGCAAAAGTTCAAAGTGGAGGAAGATCCTCGGATAGACCAGGTCGAAGCATTGTTGCCGGGTGCCAATTGCGGAGGCTGCGGGTCGGCGGGCTGCCGTAATTTTGCAGAACGATGCGTCAAAACAGAAGACATGTCCGACCTGCTCTGCCCTGTCGGAGGTTCAAAAACCATGCAGGAAATCGCCGCAGTCCTCGGGCGCAAGGCCGGTGAACAAAAACCGAAAGTAGCGGTAGTACGCTGCAACGGCAATTGCGAGGCCCGTAAAAAGACCAACTATTACGACGGGGTCCGTTCATGCAAAATAGAACACAATTTATACATAGGCGAAACCGGCTGTTCTTTCGGATGCCTCGGCGGAGGGGATTGTGAAAGGGCTTGTACCTTTGATGCCATACACATAAACCCCGAAACGGGACTGCCGGAAGTGGACGAAGAAAAATGCACTGCTTGCGGGGCATGTGTCAAGGCCTGCCCCAAGCATATCATAGAATTGCGATACAAAGGACCGAAAAACCGCCGCATATTCGTAAGCTGCGTAAACGAGGAAAAAGGAGCTGTCGCCCGCAAAGCCTGCTCCAACGCCTGCATAGGTTGCTCGAAATGCGTCAAGGAATGTGCTTTCGATGCCATAACCGTAAAGGACAACCTTGCATACATCGACTTTGAAAAATGCCGTCTGTGCCGCAAGTGCGTGGATGCCTGCCCCACTGGCGCAATCCATGCCATCAACTTCCCACTGGCGGTCAAAAAGGCGACGGCGGAACCCAAAACCGGAGAAACGCCGGAAACAGTAAATAAAACTGAAACCAAACAACCCACAGCATAAGTATTCCAAGCATGAAAACATTCAAGATAGGCGGCATTCATCCCGCAGACAACAAATTGTCGGCAGCTGTTCCATTTGAAACGGTCCCGCTGCCTGCCCAGGTAATCATTCCCTTGGAACAACACATAGGCGCACCTACCGTGGCGGTCGTCGCAAAAGGCGACAAAGTTAAAGCCGGGCAGCTGATCGGCGAAGCCCAAGGACCGGTATCGGCAAACATACACAGTTCCGTGTCCGGCACGGTAACCAAATTGGACACTGTCATAGACGCATGGGGCTACAAACGTCCGGCCGTTTACATAAGCGTGGAGGGCGACGAATGGATGGAAGGAATCGACCGGTCGGGAATACTTAAAGAACAATGCGACCTCACCCCCGAAGAAATCATTGCCAAAATCAAAAACGCGGGTATTGTGGGATTGGGCGGCGCATGTTTTCCCACGCACGTGAAACTCGTTCCGCCCCCGTCGATGACAGTCGATACTTTAATAGTGAATGCGGTGGAATGCGAACCGTACCTGACGCACAACCACAGGCTGATGTTGGAAAAAGGAAGGGAAATAATGACCGGCATCGAAATTCTTAAAAAGGCACTGAAAGTGGACAAGGCCGTAATAGGAATCGAAGCCAACAAACCCGATGCCATAAAATACATGGAGGAACTCGCCGCTTCGCACGACGGGGTTTCTGTACAAGCATTGAAAATGAAATACCCGCAGGGAGGCGAAAAGCAACTTATTGCCGCCTGCACCGGCAGGGAAGTAAAAAGCGGCGCGATACCTGCATCGGTAGGCGTAGTGGTGCAGAACGTGGCCACGGTATTCGCCGTATATGAAGCCGTACAATTAAACAAGCCATTGGTGGAAGTGGCCATTACCATAAGCGGTCCATCCGTAAAACATCCCGGTAACTACATCATACGCATAGGGACTCCACTCGGCGATGCCTTGGCGATGGCCGGCGGCCTGCCGGAAGACACAGGCAAGATAATCGGCGGCGGTCCGATGATGGGACGGGCGTTCATGACTACCGACGTGCCAGCCACCAAGCGCAGCGCGGGTTTGGTACTGATGCCTGAAAGCCTGTCAAAACGCCGGCCCGTAATGAATTGCATACGTTGCGGCAAATGCGTGGAAGCTTGCCCGATGGGGCTTGAACCTTACTTGTTGGCGCAACTCGGCGCGAAACAGGACTGGGAACGCTCGGAAAAAGAAAAGGTAACCGACTGCATCGAATGCGGAAGTTGCATGTACACGTGTCCGAGCAACCGGCCACTGCTCGATTACATACGCATGGGCAAGGCCGAAGTAATGGGCATAATCAAGGCTCGTGCGAAAAAATAACACAATTGAAAAAAACAACAATACGAAATATTCACAAACAAACGATATGAGCGAGTTCATAATTTCACCAGCGCCACATATTCACGGTCGCGATTCGGTGGTAAAAAACATGCGCAACGTCATAATAGCATTGGTGCCGGCGTACCTCTGTTCCATAGTGTTTTTCGGGGTTGGAGCATTGGTAGTCAGCGCGGTATCGATAATCTCGTGCGTGCTGTTCGAATACCTCATCCAGGTTTACGTTTTGAAAAAGCCTAACTCCGTCGGCGACCTTTCCGCCGTGCTGACGGGATTGTTGCTTGCAATGAACCTGCCATCGAACCTGCCATGGTGGATGGTAGTAATCGGCGCGTTCATAGCCATAGGCGTAGGCAAGATGTGCTTCGGCGGATTGGGATGCAATCCTTTCAACCCTGCTTTGGTAGGACGTGTTTTCCTGCTGCTGTCATTCCCAGCTGCAATGACTACATGGCCGTTGCCCAAACTGCTGCCGGCAACCTACACCGACGCGGAAACGGGCGCGACGGTATTGAGCCTGATCAAGGAGGGCGCGTTAGCCGATGCCGCTTCGGGCGCGACTGTGAAACTGCCCACATACACCGACATGCTGCTCGGCAACATGGGCGGAAGCATGGGAGAAGTCTCCGCCATAGCCTTGTTGCTCGGATTCATTTTCCTTTTGGCCACAAGAACCATCACCTGGCATATACCCGTAAGCATCCTCGCGACTGTCGCGATATTCGGCGGCATACTTTACCTTGCAGACCCGTCGGCCTACATGGATCCCCTGACACAACTGCTTAGCGGCGGAATGCTGCTCGGCGCGATATTCATGGCTACCGACTATGTAACCTCGCCCATGACAAAACGTGGACAAATAATTTACGGCATAGGCATAGGAATCATCTGCGTCGTGATACGCTGCTTCGGTTCATACCCGGAAGGCATGTCATTCGCCATTCTGATAATGAACGCGGTTACGCCGTTAATCAATTACTACGTAAAACCAAAACGTTTCGGAGGAAAGTAATATGAAAAAGGTAGGATCAACTTTCGCCGGCATGTCATTGTCGCTCACGCTCATCTGTCTCGTATTCACAGGCCTGATGGCCACGGTGTACGACATAACCCTCGAACCGATAGCCGAAGCCGGCAAAGCCAAACAGCAAAATGCCATAAAAGCCGTGCAAAACGATTTCGACGAAATGGTAACCGATACCGTAACGGTGGACGGCAAAGCGTATCCGGTTTTCAAAACCTACAAAGCCGGCAAGTGGAACGGCACTGCCGTTGAAAGCACGACCAACGGTTACGGTGGTGAAATAAAGGTAATGGTAGGCTTCGACAACCAGGACAACGTAGTGGATTTCCAAGTTTTGAGCCATAGCGAAACTCCGGGGTTGGGCGCGAAAATGGACCAATGGTTCAAGGATCCGAAACATACCGTGAACCGCCGGCATTTGGAGAACAAAACGCTGAAAGTGAGCAAGGACGGCGGCGACATAGATGCGATAACGGCTGCTACCATAACCTCACGGGCATTCCTCAATTCCGTGAACGACGCATATAAAGCATACACCCGAACGAAAAACAATTAAACGACATACGCCATGAGCAACAAACTTAGCATAATAAAAAACGGTCTCATCAACGAGAATCCGACTTTCGTATTGCTGTTGGGCATGTGTCCGACAATAGGCACGACGACATCCGCACTTAACGGCATGAGCATGGGACTTGCGACAATGTTCGTGCTTATATGTTCCAACGCCGTGATTTCCGCCCTTGACAGGTTCATTCCCGACAAGGTGCATATCCCCGGCTATGTAATCATCATTGCAGCCTTTGTAACAATATTGCAATTGTGCATGGAGGCATATACTCCCGACTTGTACGCGACTCTGGGCTTGTTCATACCGCTAATCGTGGTAAACTGCATAGTGCTGGGCCGCGCCGAGGCTTTTGCTGCAAAACACGGGATAATGGATTCGGCCTGCGACGGCATAGGCATCGGTCTCGGATTCACAGTGGCACTCACGCTTATGGGCGCGGTCAGGGAACTTTTAGGAACGGGAAAAATATTTTCCTTGACAATCTTCCCGGAAGACTTCGGCATGTTGTCCTTTATTCTCGCCCCCGGCGGATTCATAGTGCTCGGCTTCCTCATAGCCATCGTGCACCATATTCAAAACTCAAAGAAACAATAACCCCCGAAAATCCGTAATGCAATGGAATATTTATTGATTTTTGTAGCGGCGGTATTCGTAAACAACATAGTACTCGCGCAATTCTTAGGCATCTGCCCGTTTTTGGGAGTATCGAAAAAAATCGACACCGCGCTCGGTATGGCCGCCGCCGTGGCCTTTGTCATGACATTGTCCACAATCTGCACATTCCTGATGCAGCATTACATACTCGACCCGCTCGGTTTGGGATACCTTCAAACCCTTGCCTTCATACTTGTAATCGCTGCCTTGGTGCAAATGGTGGAAATCATACTCAAAAAACTATCGCCTTCGCTTTACCAGGCCTTGGGCGTATACCTTCCGCTTATCACCACCAACTGTACAATTCTCGGCGTGGCCATAATGGTGATACAAAAAGATTATAACCTGCTTGAAAGCGTCGTGTTCGCCATTTCCACCGCACTCGGCTTCGGTCTGGCATTGATATTGTTTGCCGGCATACGTGAACAAATGAGCCTCACATCGCAACCGAAAGCAATGGAAGGCACACCGATAGCCCTTGTTACGGCAGGCATACTCGCCATGGCGTTTATGGGTTTCGCCGGCGTGGTGTAAAGGAAATAATACACGACAATAAGAAATAAAAAACTTGCCCCAAATAAAGGGCAAGTTTTTTATTGACACTGTCCAAAATTTTGTGTAAATGGGAACAGGATTCAGTTATAAGTTTCTTCTTATATCTGGATTCTGTTTTCAAAGATAAGTATAAACTGGTTCATAATCAATCCCCAGTTTGAAATAGGCATCGTC
>JADIMR010000118.1 GCA_017694565.1 Candidatus Enterocola intestinipullorum
CGCAAGCATTGTCTCATCCCCCGGATTTAGCCTTTGGCTAAATCCTGCCCCCAGAGGGGGCGACCTTCCTTGAACCCTGTGCTTGCACTAAAACCTACTTTCAACATAGTGCGAACACTATGAGGCACTACTTGAAACTATACACTAATCACTAACCACTAACCACTGCGGTGCGAAGCACCGCCCTTAACTAATCCTGCGGACGATGTCGTTTTCGAGTTTGTAGGTTTGGCCTGTTTCGGGGCATGTGGCGAGACCGTCGGCATTGAAGACAAGTTTGTGTCCGTTTTCGCTCACCCAACCCATGCGGCGGGCAGGATTACCAACCATCAGAGCGTAAGGTTTCACATCCTTTGTTACCACCGTACCTGCTCCGATAAGCGCGTACTGCCCTATCTCGTGTCCGCATACAATAGTGGCGTTTGCCCCTATGCTGCAACCTTTGTGCAAGATGGTCTGCTTGTATTCGCTTTTACGGCTTACGAAACTGCGCGGATTTATCACGTTGGTAAATACCATGGACGGACCAAGGAACACATCGTCTTCACATACGACCCCGGTATAAACCGAAACATTGTTCTGGATTTTGACGCCCTTGCCGATAACCACATCCGGGGATATGACCACATTCTGACCTATATTGCAATTTTCTCCAATATTGCAACCTTTCATTATATGCGAGAAGTGCCAAATTTTGGTACCGTCGCCTATCACGCAGCCGTCATCAACGACTGCCGTTTCGTTTACATATACTGACATAATATCCGTTCTCTAATCATTAATCTCTAACCTCTTATGCCCCCGGAATCGGCTCCGCTGCTTCCACCCCTTATGGGTAACGGCCTGCGGCCGGTCGATTTGGCAAGCCAAATCGTTTATTAATCGT
This sequence comes from Candidatus Enterocola intestinipullorum, assembly GCA_017694565.1. Taxonomy (GTDB): domain Bacteria; phylum Bacteroidota; class Bacteroidia; order Bacteroidales; family Paludibacteraceae; genus Enterocola; species Enterocola intestinipullorum. Next base: position 887 of record JADIMR010000118.1, read on the forward strand.
CTTATCCCCCGAAGAAAAATCTTTGATTTTTCTTCGGCCCCCAAAGGGGGGCGGGCATCCCTTAACATAGTGCTTTCACTAAAACCTACTTTCAACATAGTGCTGACACTGCGGGGTGCTTGCTGTAACTATCCGCTAATCACTGATTAACTGCTTCCAAAACGGCATCCGTGATATATTTCAATTGCTCTTCGTCCAGCTCCGTGTGCATGGGCAGAGACAATACGGTTGCGCAAAGTTCCTCGGCAACCGGGAAGTCCCCTTGTTTGTAACGGGGATCCTGATATGCTTTCTGCAAATGCAAAGGCACAGGGTAATATATCATTGCGGGAATGCCTTTCTCTTTCAATTGCGCCTGCACTGCATTGCGGTCTACACCCGACAACTTCAACGTATATTGATGGAACACGTGCGTAGACTTGGGATCACGATACGGCGTTGTGATATGGGGATTGCCCGCAAAAGCCTTGTCATAATAAGCGGCTGCCGACTGGCGGGCTGCTATATATTCGTCAAGATGCGGCAACTTGGCTTGCAAGACTGCCGCCTGTATGCTATCCAAACGGGAATTTACGCCTATAAGGTCATGATGGTAACGCACGACCATGCCGTGATTGGCAATTGCCCTCATGCGTGCTGCCAAATCATCGTCGTTGGTGAAAATAGCACCTCCGTCGCCGTAGCAACCGAGATTCTTGGAAGGGAAGAAAGATGTGCAACCGATATTGCCTATGCAACCGGACTGGCACACCCTTCCGTCATCGAAAATATATTTGGAGCCTATCGACTGGCATGCGTCTTCCACGACATACAAGTTATGTTCTTTTGCGAGATCCATCAAGGCCTGCATGTCGGCGCACTGTCCGAACAAATGCACCGGGACTATTGCCTTGGTCTTGGGCGTGATGGCTTTTCTTACGGCTTCCACGCTCATGTTGAAGGTTTCGGGGTCCACGTCCACCACTACCGGGGTAAGTCCCAGCAACGCCACCACTTCGGCTGTCGCTATGAATGTGAACGTAGGAGTAATGACTTCGTCCCCGCGCTGCAATCCCAAGCCCATAAGCGCGATTTGAAGGGCATCCGTACCGTTGCCCGTGGGTATGACATGTTTTACACCCAAATATTTTTCAAGTTCCTGCTGGAACTCGACTACTTTGCCGCCCTTTACAAAAGAGGTGGTGTCTATGACTTCCTGTATGCCCCTGTCAACATCTTCCTTGATTTTAAGATATTGGCTTTTAAGGTCTACCATCTGAATTTTTTTCATACACTTATTATATCACTAAGTCTTGTTAATATCCTCTTATATATGTATTTGACCATGCAGGAAGCACGATTGGCCTAAAAACCTATCGACAATCCGACCGACACCGTCCAATTTTCCCCTTGATAATACTTCGGCGCAAATTTATCCAAATATCCTTGACTATCCAAACGATTCTCCCCCACAATAACATCCGAACTCAAATCATAACCGCGCGCATTGTTATATTCCAAGTTTAACATTGCGTAACAGTTATTCCATATCTCGTAAACAGCCTTCAACGATACTATGTCATTTTCAAAAGTCAGTTCGTCCAAGGCCGTCTGGCTTATTATTTCCCTGACATTCTCACGGACATAATCATAATCCTTGCCCTTTTGGGCTTTAGTGTATGACAGTTTTATATCCAGGCCGCGGACCGGTTTATACTGCAAGTAAGCATAAAATTCCTGGGAATTATCGCCCAAATAATGCCCCAAGTAATAACTGCTGGAAGTATATGTTATGGCTTGAATAGAATGCTTCTGCGTAAGAATTCCGTTTCGAGTATATTCGAATCCAGCAGATAAATTTTTCAGTGGCCAGTTGCTGACATTGAACCCGGCTTTGTACGATATGATGTTGTGTTCCGGGTTATCGCTTTTCAACCTGCTGAAACTGAACTCGTCTATCATGAACGAAGCGTACAAATGCAGGTGTTTTATGTTGCGCGAAGACAAATTTATGAATACTTGGGAATTCTGATTCTCTGTTCCGAGACCTTTCGTGGCTAAATGGTCGAGCGATTTGAAAAACGCGAAAGGTATGAAATACAAGGCCTGTACGTTCCTTTCGGCATATACAATGGAATTGCCGAAAGACAAATCCAGACCTCTTATAGGAGTGAAAGTGAACATGTTGGCGGCGATGAACTTGTTCATGGGACGGTAATGCCTCTTTGACTCGTCCACGTCATGGGTCTCTTCCACATACCAATAGGAACTGTCCACGACATTGCTCACCATCCAGCCATGTATATAATTGAACTCAAACCACTTGCATGGTTTCAAATTCAATGTTATCATGGGAAAGGACGGGGCTTTGTCCGACAATATGTTGGAACTGTTGTAAGTGTCGCCCCACCGCAGGTTGTCTTTTACAAGACCTATGCTGCCCCACCATGCGTAGGCTTTTACGCCTCCCCTGAAATCGCTGAAATCCGCCCCGTAATTCGCTTCCTTATAGGCAGCACCCGGTAAATTATTCAGATACGAGGGAGCTTGTACGCGGGCTCCGAGCATTTTGTCGTAATCGGAGGGGAAATATTCGTCGTTCAGATACGAACCGGTATAGGAATTGTCGCGAAGGCTTCCCCATACGGAAACATGATCCACTATGTCCATTTGGATTTCCGCGCCCCACCGCCTCGTCATCAGCAAACCTTTACGGTTGTAGCTTATGTCCATACCCAAAATCGGACGCACGTACATCTTGAAATTCTTGCTTTGATACATGAACTGGGGTTGGATCAAGGACAAATCGAACGATTTCTTGTTCGACCAGTGCACGTATGCCTTCGGGAGAGTGTCCAATTCCGCGGCATAGTCGTTCATGAAAAATTCCAGATCGGCTTTTTGCCTGCGGTCGAGAAGGCTGTCTTTCGATGCGGCCTCCGCCAAACATCCGGCGATGAATGCCCTGCTGTACGGTTTGACCACCGACTTGACGCTGATTATCCTGTCGGTTGCCAGTTCATCGATAAAATCGTATATGCGGGTATAATACAAGCTTTGTGTAACTTCCTGCGCGGCAACTTCCATGGGAACGAATACCGTGGCAAACAACAAGCAAAACGCTGTCCGGAGTAATACAAGCCTGCGCATAAATCAGTTGCTATGTGCGTGTTTGAACAAGATACTTTTTAAAATACGTCCGAAATAAACGCAATCGGTACGGAATACCCCTTTTTCCTCGCACATGTCCAAATACCGCATTTCCGAGGCCTGGATTTCGTCCAATGTCTTCGGCATGTCCGCATAAAAAGGAGGAAGCAATCCGGGTTTGTATTTTACACGCTTACGCTGCAATTCAGGGCTGTACAAATTGAAATACTGCTTGCTCAAAGGCCTTACCCCAACTAACTTCATGTCGCCTTTCAACAAATTGGCTATCATGGGCAACTCGTCTATCCAATAACGTCGCATGAAGCGGCCGAGAGTGTTCACCCTGATATCATGGCGGAATTTACCGCCTTCCTGCAAATTGTTTTTCTTGTAAATATATTCCTGCAAGAACTCCGAATACGGATACATGGTCCGCATCTTGTAGACTTTGAAAAACTTTCCGTTTTTGCCTATGCGGTTTAAGGAAATGATCGGACCGTAACGGCGTTTCATCTTGGCAGGCGGATTCTTTATCCTGCGGGCAATGAAAAACTGCCTGTGTTCGATACGTTTTTCACCGATTACCTCGAATCCGCAATAATACAAGCGTCCGAAAACTTCGGATATTGAAAGGATACGGTTGCGTCCCTTTGTCAAATCATAGTACAACCGTTTGGTAATGAACAATTTCGGAATTACTCTCCGATAGAAGTAGAAAAAACTGTACACTATCCAGTTGATGCCTTTCGGATATTTTTCCAAAATACGCTTCTTGATATGGCTCTTCGGAGTAAAACACCCGACAAATATCCCGTTGTCGGGAAGTTTCCTGTTTACAGTGCTGAACAACTTGTTTATTCCCCTGACATTGTTCAGTTGGAACACGTCGATTATCATGTCATACCGATATTCCTGCAAATTTTCCGCAATTCCGGGGTTCTTGCAGGAAATCACTCTCGTGTTGGTACTGGTAACAGGCAGGTTACCGACTATATAATCATACGCCTTGCCGCTGCAATGCAGTTTGATTCGGCGCAAAGCAGCCTCTTTGGTCTTTTCATCGGCTTCCGTGGCGGCATACAGGACCTGTTTCGGTTCGCGCGGTGCGACTTCCTGGACAACCTCAGGATCAGAAGCATAGTAATAGGCGAAATATCCCGTCTGTATGACGATTACGGCACAAACGCAAATTATGGCGTATGTGGAAACGACCGCCAATGAGTAACCTTGAAACGCATATATGCAGAGCATCAATACCAAAAGATAAGAAATGGCCGATGCACTTACATACTGTATCGTGCTGTATCGGAATTTAAGGAATTTCAACCGTTTCGTATAACGTCCGGACAATGCGCAAAACACCATTACGCAGGCTGCATACAAGCCGAGTATTCCCGCATATTTTATGTAGGGTTGCGGAGCGGACAACGGGCTTACTGCCAAAAGCAGGAAATACAATAAGACAAATCCGATTATGTCGGCTAAGAATATTTTGTAATTGAACCGCATAGGCCTATGATTTTTTTCTTCCAGCAATGAAAAATTTAACCGTATTCTTGGCATTTTGCAAGCATAACTCTTCCACCCACGGCAAGATGGAATCGGTCCATCGCTGCGGGTGGGTCGTAATCATTATCTGTGGCGGTAGCGTGTCGTTCCGGACAGCGCGTATGATGTCGTCGCTCGAATGATAGAACAATCCGGCTTTGCTCCATTCGTCTTGATAGTGCGGGATTTTGTCCCTCACGCTCACTTTGAAGCCGTCCCACCGGCGGCCAGTATCGGTAAGGTAGAACACCTTGGAAAAATCAATGTCGAAATACGGCTCTCCGATGATTCCGAGTTCATGATAATCATGGCATTTCCACAAATCCTTCGCATCATACGGGGAACGCGGGGATCCATGCATGCATACTGTTTTAACCGGATAAAAAGCACGGAAATAATCCAACCACTGTTTGAAATGCATGAAAGCCTTGACCGTATCTCCGGAACATACTGTCATGTCTTCGTAATGGTAACCTATTTCGTGCCCGGCAGCCGCTATGGCTTTTATTATGTCCGGCTTGCAGCTTTGCGGGACAATCCTGAAATAATACACAGCGCGTATTCCTTCCTCTTTCTCCAAGATGGCCGTGCGCAACGAATTTTCCGCTTTCAAATCCACATCGTGCCTCAGGACGACAAACCTGCCATCCTTTTGACCGCCGCAATAGGATTCAAACGTGCGGAACTCGTACCCCCCGGCTTTAAGGGCCCGCAGCAATTGCCTGTATTTTTTCAGCGTAAAATCCCTCAAACTAACACTTCACATTAAGTTTCTCCAATACGTTACGTATCTTCTCGTATGTCGTTATGCGCGTAGGCACAAGCGGCAGACGCAGTTTGTTTTCAATCATTCCCATTGCGGACAACATGCTTTTTACGCCTGCGGGATTGCCATCGACGAAAAGAAGTTCGAAAAGTTCGGTAAAACGATGATGGATGGTCCTTGCATTTTCATAATCCCCTTGCAAGGCCAAACGCACCATCCGGGAAAATTCTGCCGGAAAAGCATTGCCTATGACAGAAATCACTCCTGCCGCGCCTTGCGTAATCAGGGGGAATGCCACGCCGTCATCACCGGAAATAACAAGGAAGTCGGAAGGTTTGTCTTTTATGAGGCTCTCTATTTGGGCCATGTCGCCGGACGCTTCCTTTATGGCGATTATATTGTCGAAATCATTTGCCAATCGCAATGTCGTGGCCGCCGTCATATTGGTTCCGGTACGCCCTGGCACGTTATACAACACGACAGGGACGGGCGAAACTTTCGCAATTGCGGCAAAATGCTGATACAGTCCTTCTTGGGAAGGTTTGTTATAATAAGGTACCACCGACAGGATCGCGTCGATACCGCGAAAGTTACCATTTTGCAACTGGTCGGTGATACTTTTCGTATTGTTGCCGCCCAAGCCCATCACGACGGGAACTTTGCCCGATGCCTTGCGCAGCACCAAATCCATTATGTCCTTTTTCTCCTCTTCTGTAAGCGTCGGAGTTTCCGCCGTCGTTCCCAGTGCCACTATATAATCTATGTGGTTGAGCAACTGATAATCAATCAAGCGGGAAAGCGCTTCATAATCAACCTCGCCTTTTTGCGTGAACGGCGTTATCAGCGCAACTCCCATTCCATGCAGGTTCACCATAAAAATAAACAGTCTTAAAGCAAGCAAATTTAATGCTTGTTTATAAAACTAACAAGTTAAAAATTTCTCTCCCCCGCCTTGTTTCCTATTCGGTAAAAATCCGTTGCGCTTCCATGCGCGCCCAACGCCAAAAACGTTTTTCAACAGATATGATTAAATTTGCGCATTATGGACCACAAACGACCATCGATCCCGCGCATCGCGGTACTTGCGATTCTGACTTCCGTACTCTGGCTTGCCGTATCTTGGAACGGCGGAACGGAAGCGGAAGCCCGGACGGCAGGAGACGCTGCTTGCCGCATTGAAAAATTCCTGCCTGCAAAATTGCACGGACGCAGTGAGCAGATAATACGGCACAGCGGCTACATCGTAAGCTACAATCCCGACTGGCTGATTCCGAACTGGGTCGCCTACGAACTGACCCCTGACGAAGCCGCCGGCGAAGTCCCGAGAGGCAAAAAGTTCGTCCCCGACCCTTTGGTGGAAGGACGCAGTGCAGTACACAGGGATTACACCAATTCGGGATACGACCGCGGGCACATGGCTCCGGCAGCCGACATGAAATGGAGCGTAGCCGCAATGGAAGAAAGTTTCTACTTGTCCAATATCTGCCCGCAGGACCACAACCTCAACGGAGGCGATTGGCACGACTTGGAAAAAGCCGTCCGTAATCTTGCATTCTCGGGAGATACGATATATGTGGTTTGCGGCCCGCTGATGTCTGAAAATTTTCTTAGGATAGGTGAAAACGGCGTTGCGGTTCCCGCCGCTTTTTTCAAAATATTGGCAAAACGCGGCAGCAACGGCTACGAGGCCATAGCATTCGTGATGCCTAACCGCGCCGGAAGCAAGAAACTGCCGGAATACGCGATGAGCGTGGACGATTTGGAAATACTGTCCGAAACGGACTTTTTCGCCGAAATGCCGCCGCGATTGGAAAAAAAGGCGGAAGCCGGTTACGATGCTTTCATTTGGGGTATAAACTAACGGACCTGTAATCGGAACTAAACCCGCTTGCGGTTAAAGAAGTTGACTCTGGCCATGTTGCGGTGCAACGACATCAATTTCTTCGCCGCGTCGCTCTGCTTTTCCTTGTTCACGTTCTGCGGCATGTATGGAAGCACAAGCAACGGGTTCTTGGCCGAATATACCAATTGTTGCGCAAGGGAAATCACGAACATGTTATAAAAACCCCTGCCGCTTGACATTTTCACGGTCAATATGTCCATGCCGTGGTCCTTCATATACTTGTCCAAAGTATATGGAACATCTTTCTCGCACGGAAGCATGGCTATTTTTTTCTTCAACGAGGGGTACTTGCTATCGACGGACTTTTGAAATGCGTCTATGGCAGGCTGCATTGCCGCCGCCGATTCGTTGTTTTCCAATACATGCACGAAACTGACATTGAAATCATATCGTTTGAGACGTTGCATCAAATCGTCAAAAACATAAATGTCCTTGTCCGTAAAATTGGTCGCGTAACAAACGTTCCTAACCGAAGCATACGACTTTATCGGACTGCTGTCCGGGACAACGATAAGCGGCACCGTGGTAAAAGAAAGCACCTCGGATGTAACGCTGCCTATCAACTCGTCCACCTTTTGGTCGTTTGCCCGCGTTCCCATGACTATCAAACGAGGATTGTTGGTTTTGACGAATTTCTTTATTTCGTCTTCGGGAACTCCTTTTTTGATAACCACCGAATAGACCACTGACGCGAAACGGCCCGAAGCACGCTCGGAATCGAACAACGCTTTCAATTTTCCCGTCAGTTCAAGCACTGTCCGCTTGGTAGAGCTATCGTCGAAAGTATGCAGGAAAACTATCTCGCTGCCCCACAGCGCGGCCAATTCAAAGGCCAAATAAGCCGCTTTTACGGAATAATCCGCAAAATCTATGGGTACAAGTATGTATTTTCCGTAATCGTCCCTTTCCATGTCCCTGTGTCCGGCAAACAAGTCCTGTAAACTACCGGCATGGGATATTTTCAACCGCTCTGCCGGCTTGACTGTAATTGACGCAATAAAGATAACGATTTTTTATTATCTTCGTAATCCGAAAAAAGTAAAAGACATGCAAGAATTTCCTTTGGATTATCAAACCGTCAAAGACATAATCGACGGTTTCCATCTGCAAGATTTCGGCAAGGCCACCATCCGCGAAATGGTAAGCATGGCCAATCTCATAGAGAAAAAGACTGGTTGCAAATTCGCCCACATGGAAATGGGCATTCCGGGAATCCCCGCTCCGCAAATAGGAGTGGATGCGGAAATAGCCGCGTTGAACAACGGGGTAGCATCGGTTTATCCGCCATTGGCAGGCATACCGGAATTGAAAAAAGAGGCTTCGCGCTTCATCAAAGCATTCGTAGGCGTGGATGTGGACGGGGAACATTGCGTACCGGTTACCGGTTCGATGAACGGCAGCTTCGCTTCCTTCCTCGTAGCCGGACAATGCGACCCTGCCAAAGACACCATCTTGTTCATAGACCCCGGTTTTTCCGTACAGAAACTGCAAATACAGGTGCTCGGCTACACAACCGAAGCTTTCGACATCTACAATTACAGGGGGGACAAATTGGAAGCCAAGCTGCTTTCTTATTTGGAAAAGGGAAACATCGCGGCCATAACCTACTCTAATCCCAACAATCCGTCGTGGGTATGCCTTACCGAAGAAGAACTTCGCACGATCGGCCGCTTGGCGGGAAAATTCGACGCGATAGTGATTGAAGACCTTGCGTATTTCGCCATGGACTTCCGCAAGGACTTGGGAAAGCCGTTCCAGCCCCCTTACCAGGCAACCGTGGCACGTTACACGGATAATTACATATTGTTAGTTTCAGGATCGAAGGCGTTCAGCTATGCGGGACAGCGCATCGGCCTGATTGCCATGTCCGACAGGATATACGGACGCCGATACCCCGGACTGCAAAAACGGTACGGCGTGGCGGAATTCGGCAACGTGCTTATAAGCCGGGTATTATACTCGATTTCGGCCGGCACGACACATTCGACGCAATACGCGATGGCCGCCATGTTGAAGGCCGCCAATGACGGGACTTTCGACTTTGTAGAAGAAATTAAAATCTACGGACGCAGGGCGGAAAAGTTGAAAAAACTGTTTACCGGCAACGGGTTTTACATAGTATACGACAAGGACGGGGACAAAGACATTGCCGACGGGTTCTATTTCACAATCGGTTACCCCGGCAAAAGCGGCTCGCAACTCATGTATGAATTGATGTTCTACGGTATCAGCGCGGTCGCCCTCGGAACAAGCGGCAGCGACCAGCAAGGCCTGCGCATCTGCACGTCGTTTACAAAAGAAGAAATGTTCGATGAAATAGGCCGCCGGCTCGAAGCCTACGACAAGGCACAGAAAGTATAAATCCGGCAACACCGATGCAGGTTACTCTATCACGCCGCTTCCCAAACAGAAGCGGCATTCTTCGTCATAGAGCACCCCGAACTGTCCGGGAGCTATACCTTGTATCTTGTTCTCGGAATGAAGCACGTAACTGTCGTAACCGGTACGGGTAACAGTAGCAAAATTGAATTCCGGTGTATGACGTATTTTGAATGCCAAACGCTTGCCGTCTATTTTGCCTGCCAACTCCGGATCGGTTATGAAATGCAAGGCTTTCAGCGGGATTTCACGGCCGTATTGTTCCTCCGTGTCATAGCCATTGGCCACGTAAACCACATTTTCATCAATATCCTTGCCCACCACATACCACGGGCCACCGCTTAATCCCAAGCCTTTGCGCTGTCCTATCGTATGGAACCAGTATCCCTGGTGCAAGCCGAGGACCTTGCCGCTGTCCCTGTCGACAATCTTGCCGGGCTTCGTGCCAAGATATTTCCTTATGAATTCATTGTAGTTTATCTTTCCCAGAAAACAGATGCCCTGGCTGTCTTTACGGGCCGCGCTCGGCAATCCTTCGCGTGCGGCGATTTCCCTTACGCCGGCCTTGGGCAAATCCCCTATCGGGAACATTATCTTGCACAGTTGCGCATAACTTATCTGCGCCAAGAAATCGGTCTGGTCCTTGTGCTTGTCAAATGCGGTCGCAAGATTGTATTTTCCGTCAAAAAACAAGTTACGCGCATAATGCCCGGTAGCTATCTTGTCGAAACCGCTTCCGTACTTGTCGATAAACGCTCCGAACTTTATCAGTTTGTTGCACATCACGTCCGGATTAGGCGTAAGCCCCTTTTTGACGGTCTGCAATGTATATGCCACCACGGTATCCCAATACTCCTTCTGCAAGGAAACCGTTTCAAACTTCAAACCGTATTTTTTGCAAATGAAGCTCGTTATCTCAATATCCTCTTCGGCCGAACAGCCCATATAGCCGCTCTCGTCTTCCATGCCGATGCGAATATAAAAAACAGTGGGTTTCTCCCCCTGCTCGCAAAGCAGATGGGCTACCACCGAACTGTCCACACCTCCTGAAACCAAAGCTGCTATTTCCATAGTTACATATACTGGGGTATTAACTGAAATACGAGTCTTTCACCCTGTCCGAGGGTGTAAATGCCGGATTGTCCTTATTGTCGTCAAAGAACTTTTTGAGATTTGCCGGCAAATTGTCGGGGACGTAAACTCCTACATTTATAAGCAGGTCCCCCGTGCCGTAACGGTTCGCATCAGGCAAGCCCTTGCCCTTTATTCTCAAAACCTTTCCTGATTGTGTCCCCGGTTTTATATCTATGCGGACCTTGCCGTCCAATGTGGGAATTTCCCATTTTCCGCCCAAAATGGCTACCGGCAACGGCAACAGGGCATTATATATAAGATCCTGGCCGTCCCTTATCAATTCAGGGTCTCGTTCTTCCTCTATCAGGACGAGTAGATCGCCGGGGATGCCTCCCCGCCTTGCCGCATTGCCCTTGCCTTGCAAAGTAAGCTGCATTCCTTCTTCCACTCCGGCAGGAATACGCAAGGTTATAACCTCTTCGGACATGACCACGCCTTCGCCGCCGCAATGTGAACAAGGCTTGGTAATGATTTCGCCCGTACCGCCGCAGTCGGGGCAAACGGAAGCGGACTGCATCATCCCGAACATGGTATTGACCGTTCTGGTTACCTGGCCAGTGCCGTTGCATTTCGGACATTTGCGGACATCCGACGCATCGGCCGCGCCTTTGCCGCCGCAATCCGGACATGCTACATACTTTTTCACCTTTATCTTCTTTTCAACGCCAGTAGCAATCTCCCGAAGCGACAATTTTACCCTCACGCGCAAATTGGATCCCCTATTGACGCTACGGCGCGAAGATTGCCTGCCACGGGATGAAAATCCGAAATGCCCGCCGAATATGTCGCCGAAACTTTCGAATATGTCGTCCATTGACATGCCGCCGGCACTGAATCCGCCAAAACCGTGGGCTCCCGCACCTGCACCTCCGCTGAAACCGGCATGGCCGTATTGGTCGTATATCTGCCTTTTTTTAGGATCGGACAGGACCTCGTATGCCTCGGCCGCTTCCTTGAACTTTTCCTCTGCCTGCTTGTCGCCCGGATTCTTGTCGGGATGATACTGTATGGCTTTTTTGCGGTACGCTTTTTTTATTTCATCATCGGTAGCGTTTTTGGCAACCCCGAGAACTTCGTAGTAATCTCTTTTTTCCATAATTCCCTGTCTGCATTATTGAGCCACAACAACTTTCGCGTAACGTATTACCTTGTCGTGAAAAGTGTAACCTTTTTGCACGCAATCGATTATCTTGCCTTTCTGGCTTTCGTCAGCCGCAGGGAACATGGTTACCGCCTCGTGGAAATCGGTATCGAAAACTTCACCGACCGTGGCAATTTCCTTTACCCCGCTCTGCTGCAAGAATTTCAAAAACTTCCCGTGTATCAAAACAACTCCGTCCTTGACCGCGTCTTCGCCTTCCGGCATTGCGGCCAAAGCACGTTCGAAGTCGTCAATTATCGGCAACAAATTCTTGATAATGCCCTCACCGCCGTATTTTATCAGCTCGGCGCGTTCTTTAAGTGTTTTTTTCTTGTAGTTGTCGAAATCGGCCATCAAACGCAAATGCGAATCGTTCAGGGCTGCCAATTTTTCCATCAACCGGGTTTCATTGTTTTCGCCCTGCACGGCAGTTTCCTCGCCCGCATTATTGACCGGTTTGCCGTCCGTATCGGCGGGAGCCACATTTTCAGCCGCCGTATCTTGTTGAATTTCCTGCTCTTTTTCTACACCTTCCATATTTTGTCCTTGAATGTTTTCTTGTTCCATGATTGTATATTTTTTCTCTTTAAGGCAGCAAAAATCGTGCCGATTTAAGACTTGCAAATAAAAAAGAGCGACACCGGCATGTTCGCTCTTTTGATCGTTAGCATTATCCGCTTATCACCTGCGGGCATTTTTCTTTGCCATCTCCCTTTGGTATGCTTGCTGTTCCTTCTGCATCTTTTCCAAACGTTCCATGAAACGCGATTTCTTTTTCGGCTTGGACTTGTTGGCATTGAGCTTGGCCAACAACTTTTCGTCATTGACGAACAAGCGGAACAGGAAAGTCTGCAAAATCGTTATCAACAGGGACACCAAGTAATAATAGCTCAAACCCGCAGCGTAATCATTGAATATGAACAGGAACATTACGGGCATGAGATACATCATCCACTTCATCATTGGCATTTGGTCGTTACCCGGCTGGTCTTTCATGTTGATATACGAGTAAACTATGTTGGTTATGCACATCAACAAACAGAAGAGGCTGACATGGTTACCGTATATGGACGAAATTATGGGAATATACGCATCCCAACTTACTATGGCGTCATACGAGGATAAATCATCCGCCCACAAGAAAGGTTGCTGGCGCAACTCGATACATGCCGGGAAGAACGTGAACATCGCATACAGTATGGGCAACTGCAACAACATGGGCAAGCACCCTCCCATAGGACTTACGCCTACTTTCTGGTACAAGGCCATTGTCGCCTGCTGGCGTTCCAAAGCTTTCTCCGGGGGATATTTCTTATTGATTTCTTCTATCTGCGGACGCAGCACCCTCATTTTGGCCGAAGACATATACGACTTGAAAGTAAACGGCAACAAAATCAATTTTATGATTACTGTCAATAAAAGTATGATTACGCCGTAATTGCCTATGAATGTTCCGAGGAAGTTAAATATCGGGATGATGAGATATTTGTTCACCCAGCCGAATATGCCCCAACCCAATGGCAGCATCTTGTCCATGTCCAATTGGAGGTCGCTGTCAACCCCCTTGTCGTATGAACGCAGGACCTTGTATTGGTTCGGTCCGAAAAAATACGCCAGATGCGTAGGCATTTCTCCCGCAGGATCGAAACCGACTGTCATGTGGGCTTCAACGTCTTTCAGATATTTCGAGGCGGACGGCAGGAATTCGGATTTCAAGGCCACACCGTTGAAATAATCGTCAGCAATCACGACTGACGAGAAAAACTGGTCCTTGAAACCTATCCAACGCACACGGTTGGACAACTGCGTCTCTTCACTTTCTTCATTGCTGAGGTTTTCCACGTCGTCGCCGGGATATTTGTAATATACTCCCGAATAACGGTTCTCGAATTTACGCCCTTTTTCCTGCTGGCGCAAACGCATCGCCCAAGACATGTCCAACCCGTTTTCACGCATGGAAAGCATTTCCTTCATGTTGCGGGCATTGACATACATGTCCAGCATGTACGAATCCGTTCCCAAAATATATGTAATCTGGAACTCGCTCCCTGAGGCTACCGGCAACGAAAGCATGACGGTCGAGTCGTTCAACACCGTACCGTCAAAGTACAAATCCTTAGTGTCAACGATGCGGCTATTGGATGTAACGAGCGTGAAATTGGACTTGACTTCGTCCTTGTTGAAGAGTACCAACGGTTCGTCAAGGTATGTCTTGTAATCCTTAACCTCCACTTTGGAAACCCCCGCCCCTTTCGAAGATATTTCGACCTTTATTTTCGAGTTCTCCAAAACGTAAACGGTATCGGTACCCGTTGCAAAGGGAGCGAAAACTCCCAAGGCTTCGGAAGACACTGCCAACGTGTCCGCCTTGGCTTGCGAGAACATTTGACGTTCGGATTCGGCCGCCTGCTCCATCTGCACTTGGGCAATGGAATCCTGCATCCTGCGCTGGCGTTCCAGTTCCTCCTTGGAAGGACGGTTGAACCACGAAAAACCTACAATGATGGCGAGTATCAGTACGAAACCGATGATTGTGTTTTTATCCATTGGGGTTTACTTGTTTACTGCTGCTGAAACAAAACTTAAAAATAACGGATGCGGATTTTCCACGGTACTGCTGTATTCAGGATGGAACTGCGTACCGACGAACCATTTTTTATCGGGCAATGTTATGATTTCGACCAAATCGGAATCGGGATTTATGCCGGCCATACGCATTCCCGCATCCTCGAATTCCTTACGGAACTTGTTGTTGAACTCGTAACGATGACGATGACGCTCATAAACGGTATTGGTACCGTAAGCCTTGGCAGGCAGGCTGTCTTTTTCCAACACGCACTTGTACGCACCCAGGCGCATGGTGCCGCCCTTGTTCGTAATAGCCTTTTGCGACTCCATCAAATCGATGACATTGTAATCCGTCTGTTCGTCCATCTCGGTCGAATTCGCATTGGCATGTCCCAACACGTCGCGGGCGAATTCTATTACCATACATTGCATTCCAAGGCAAATACCGAAAGTGGGGATATCGTGCTCGCGGGCGTATTTTATTGCCGCGAACTTGCCCTCGATGCCCCTTTGCCCGAATCCGGGGGCTATTATGATGCCGTCGAGCGGGGATAATTTTTCTTGCGCATTGGCATCGTCCAGTTTTTCCGAATGTATGTAGACAAGTTTCAATTTCCGGTGATTATACGTGGCAGCCTGGACCAACGATTCGCTGATCGACTTGTAAGCATCCTGCAACTCCACGTATTTTCCTACCAATCCGATTTTTACCTCTTCCGTGGCCGTGTACAGTTTGTCCAGGAAGTTTTTCCATTTGTCCAAATCGGCAACGGTCGCATTGGGATCCAGACCCACTTTCTTCAAGATTATGCTGTCCAGACCTTGCGCCTGCATACGCAAGGGGACTTCGTATATGCTCGGCACGTCCTTGCTTTGGATTACGGCTTCGGGCAATACGTTGCAGAACAAGGAAACCTTGTGCCGCACGTCGGCCGGTATGTCGTGCTCGGTACGGAGAATGAGCACGTCCGGCTGTATGCCGAGTTCCTGCAACTTCTTGACCGAGTGTTGCGTAGGCTTGGTTTTCAATTCCTTGGCAGCAGCCAGGAACGGCACGTATGTAAGATGCACGCACAGGCAACGTTCCCCGAGTTCCCACTTCAACTGCCTTACGCTCTCCAAAAACGGCAAGGATTCTATGTCTCCCGCCACGCCTCCTATTTCGGTTATTACGAAATCGTAATCGTACTGTTGGCCGAGAAGCAGGACATTGCGTTTGATTTCATCGGTAATATGCGGGATTATTTGCACCGTACGGCCCAGATAATCGCCATGACGCTCCTTGTTTATGACATTAAGATAAATGCGACCCGTCGTAACGCTGTTTGCCTTGTGGGTATGCTCGTTTATGAAACGTTCGTAATGCCCAAGGTCCAAATCGGTTTCGTGTCCGTCCTCGGTAACATAGCACTCACCGTGTTCATAAGGGTTCAATGTACCGGGATCCACATTGATATACGGATCGAATTTTTGTATTGTCACGGAATATCCGCGCGATTTCAACAACTTGCCGATTGATGCAGAAATAATTCCCTTGCCTAACGAAGAGGTTACGCCCCCCGTCACGAAAATATACCTCGTATCTGCCAAAACTGTAACTGATTTATATGATTAATAATCACTCTTCACTCATGAACGACACCAATGAGCGTTGAGTACTGAACAAAAAAGTATCGACCATTTGCTTCAACTCATCGAAAGTACGATAGCCCAAAATATATGTATAACTGCCATCCGTACGGATAAAGAACATCGTAGGCATGGCTGAAATACCGAAAAAGGAAGCCAACTCGCGTTCGGCATCCACATCTATCTTATATACGTTCAATTTGCCTTCGTATTCCTGCTGCAACCGGGAAAGTTCGGGTTCAAGCAACTTGCACGGACCGCACCATGTGGCGTAAAAATCCAACACTACCGGCAAATCCGACTTCATTTGCATTTCATTGCCTTTCAACTCGAAATCCCATACTTTTTCCTTGAACTCCTCCTTGGTAAGGAATTCCTGCGCCGCGACCAGGCCCGGCAGTATCACGGCAAGAAACAAAAGGACTGGACTTTTCATTCGGCTTTCTTTTTGTTTAATTTGTCTTGGATCCAAACCACATTGTTCTCCGCAACACGTTTGTCACGCTGCATTTTGAGCAAGGCTTTGAGCATGGACGCGAACTCGACGCTTTCCTTTATTGCCGTTTTGTCGCGTTTGTCCAAATAAAACTTGTAAACCGATTTTTCCCCGTTCAGGGTAACCATTATTTTCTTGTCGGCATAATCCGCCACGAACTCGGCCGTCCCGTTCTGCAAGGCGGGTCTGTACGTAACGTATTCCCAACGCACGCCCAGATCGTCGAAACGGTTGTTGGCAGCCGTCGACAACGGCACTTCGCCAGACTCCTTGAATATCCCCCCGTCTGCCGAAACCTCGTATGACGTGTGGTTCAGCTCGCGCCCCATGAATACGCTTATCATGTACAACTCGCCGTTATCCCTCACCTCGCAAACCAAATTGGTGTGCGGCAAGTATGACCGCCCCTGGCTGCGGTGCACGAACACGTCATAACCGAGAATCGCGGAATCGCCTGTGGAAACGAAATTCTTTTTCATATTTTCCACTTGGGGAACCGACAGGCTTATCACGCTGTCGTAATACGCGATATTGCGCAAGTTTTCCTGCATCTCTATCTCCCAACGCAATGTATCCGCCATTCGCCTGAAATCGACATCCGCACGGTGCTGCTTGTCAATGCTGTCCAATTTGAGTTTGGCCGCATTGAAATTCCCGGCGGCGAAATCCGCCTCCGCGTCGTTGTATAAACGCATGGCTTCGCGCTGCACGTCGCCGGAACAGGCGATGCAAACCATTGCAACCAATATACAAGGCAATATTTTTTTCAACATCGGGGCTATACAAAAAGGATTGTCGTCGGTATGCGCCGCGCATTGACGGCATTTTCATACACAAGCGCAAATTTAGTGTTTTTTTGTTTGGTGTAAAGCAAAAAAGTAACTTTGCGGAAATTTATATTTAATAAAATGCAAGACACAAAGGATTTGTCGTGGGAGCACCCCGTTTTCAAGGTGATTTCAGAAGCCGCAAGACATTGCGGTTGCCGTTGCTACGTAATTGGCGGCTATGTACGGGACTTCCTGCTAAAACGCAAATCCGTGGACATAGACATAGTCTGCACCGGCGGGCAGGGACAATCCGCCGATACCGGCAACAGCGCGGACGGCCCGCGCTGCGGCATAATGCTTGCGAAAGAAGTGCGCTCCGCCCTCGGCAAGCAAGCCAGACTGTCCGTTTTCAAGAATTTCGGCACCGCCCAGGTCGCATACAAGGGATTGGAAATCGAATTCGTCGGAGCACGCAAGGAATCCTACCGTTCAGACTCGCGCAAACCGATTGTGGAAAACGGAACATTGGAAGACGACCAAAACAGGCGCGACTTCACTATAAACGCATTGGCCATCAGCCTTAATGCCGATGATTACGGAACATTGGCCGATCCGTTCGGAGGCGTTCGCGACCTCGAAAACAAACTGATACGGACACCGCTCGACCCGGATATCACCTTTTCCGACGACCCGTTGCGCATGTTCCGCGCCATACGTTTCGCAAGCCAGCTGGATTTCCGCATAGAAGACTCCACTTTCGACGCGATAAGCCGCAACAGGGAACGCATGTCGATATTATCGGCAGAGAGGATAACCTCCGAGTTGAACAAGATAATTTTGTCCGAACGCCCCTCGCGGGGGTTCATCATGCTTGACAAAGCGGGACTTCTTGAACTCGTATTGCCGGAGATGACGGCGCTCAAAGGCACGGAAGTGATTTCAGGCAAAGGGCACAAGGACGTATTCCTGCACAGCCTCGCGGTACTCGACAATGTGGCGGCGGCAAGCGGCAACCCGTATCTGCGCTGGGCGGCCCTGCTCCACGACACGGGCAAGGCCGTTACCAAACACTTCGACGAAAAAACCGGATGGACATTCCGCAACCATGATTACATAGGTACAAAGATAGTATTCCGCATTTTCAAGCGTCTGAAACTGCCCCTAAACGAAAACCTGAGATATGTCCAGAAGATAGTCGGACTCCACATGCGCCCGATAGTGCTGGTCGAGGACAAGGTGACGGACTCGGCGGTGCGGAGGCTGTTGTTCGAGGCAGGCAACGACATCGAAGACCTGATGGTCCTGTGCAAAGCCGACATAACCACAAAAAACGAAAGCAAACAAAAACAATACCGCGAAAACCTCTCATTGGTCGAGCAGAAATTGAAGGACATCGAACAAAAAGACCATGTCCGCAATTTCCAGCCGCCCGTGGACGGAGCCGAGATAATGAAAGTTTTCAACCTCCCCCCCTGCGCTGCCGTCGGGACAATCAAAAGCGCGATAAAGGACGCCATACTTGACGGCAAAATCCCCAATGATCACGAAGCCGCATACAGGCTCATGATAGAAGAAGGCGCAAAATTAGGGCTTGCGCCGGCTTTGCCGGTGCAAGCCTGAACATTGTCTGATTCCCCGCGTGAAAATGTTCCACGGACTTTTCACGCCGCCCCAAGAGGGGGCGTGCAGAGCACGCCCGTCATTGTCTCATCCCCCGTGAAATGCCAAAGGCATTTCGCTGCCCCCAAAGGGG
>JADIMR010000119.1 GCA_017694565.1 Candidatus Enterocola intestinipullorum
CAGGGAGAAGAAGAAAATGCCTGTGCCTGTTATTCCGACCCCCTTGATTATTTGTACGAGCCAAACGCTTCCATCTTGAAGGCAGGGGCTTTCAAAATCATTGCAAATACATACGGATTGGGCAAACTGCACCCTAACAGCCATCTGTACACCTCTGGAACATTGGTATCCGGTTTTCCCGGACGCATATTCAAAGTTTGCGGGATTCATCCTGCAAAAGCTTCGTTTTGCAAAGACTTGGACAAAGCCAACCTCGCCGTCAGGAATTTTCCGTGCAAGACAGAAGAACTTAAACGCAAGTTAAAGATAAAAGACGGCGGGGAATTGTATATATTTGCCACTACGCTTGCAAATGGCAAACATGTCATTATACGATGCCGCAAGACTGCCTGATTGCGGATTAGCCGGCCAAGCGGCAAAATATATCCGGATGCGGGATAGAATCCCGTATACAGCAAGCGATTCGGATTTTGAATTTACAAATATCAATTATTATTCGAATTACCGTGTTTTATCCTGACAACATAGAATCCAAACTGGAGTTTGACAAGATTCGGACACTGTTGAAAAATTACTGCATAAGTTCCCTTGGACGTGGCGAAACCGACAACATACGTTCTTCTACTTCTGCTGCCGAAATAGAAACAATGATGCAGCAAACAAAAGAATTCAAAGACATATTGGAAAACGGGAACGATTTCCCTTACGAGAACTATTACGACTGTCGCGGAGAACTTGCCCGGATAAGCAACACTGACGGCTATTTGGACGAAACAGGACTTTTCGAGCTCAAACTTTCATTGGAAACCATTGCAAGGATATGCGCATTTTTCACTTCCAAAGAAAGCGAAAACTACCATTATCTGAAAGAATTGAGCGCAGGAATAAATACATGCCAACCGATATGCCGGCAAATAAACTCTATCTTGGACAAATACGGGCATGTCCAGGACCGCGCATCAGCAGAATTATACGAAATACGACGCAAGAAAAACGCTGAGAACAGCTATATAGCCAAGACCATACGCACGATACTTGCATCTGCCAAAGAAGCCGGCTATGCGGAAGAAACAGCATCGGCCGTAATGCGCG
The DNA here is from genome assembly GCA_017694565.1 of Candidatus Enterocola intestinipullorum. Lineage (GTDB taxonomy): Bacteria > Bacteroidota > Bacteroidia > Bacteroidales > Paludibacteraceae > Enterocola > Enterocola intestinipullorum. The sequence continues at coordinate 1,093 of JADIMR010000119.1, forward strand.
GCGACCGCCTTGTAATCCCGGTCTCCCCCGCATATAAAAAACGAATCCAAGGAATAGTCCACGATGAATCGGCAACAGGCAAAACAGTTTTCATAGAACCTGCCGAAATCGTGGAAGCCGGCAACCGCATACGCTCGCTTGAAGCTGCCGAAAAGCGGGAAATAATCAAAATCCTTCGCACATGCACCGACTTCATACGTCCCATGGCGGATGAAGCGTCCCGTTCATACGATTTCCTTGCCAAAATGGATTTTATCCGGGCCAAAGCGAAATTCGCGAACGTGATTGATGCCCGATGCCCGCAGCTATCTACCGAACCCGGAATAGACTGGCACGCAGCGCGGCATCCGCTACTACTCCTTTCCCTGCAAAAACAGGGAAAGGAGCTTGTGCCATTGGACATCAAGCTCGCTGCGGGCGACCGCATTTTACTCATATCAGGTCCGAACGCAGGCGGCAAATCCGTTTGTCTGAAAACTGCCGGACTGCTTCAATACATGGGACAATGCGGCCTGCTGCTGCCTCTCTCAGAGGACAGCAGCTTCGGCGTTTTCTCCGACATATTCATAGACATCGGGGATGAACAATCGATTGAAAACAACCTCAGCACTTATAGTTCGCACCTCGCCGCAATGAAGATATTCCTACATAAAGGAAACCAAAACAGTTTGTTGCTCATTGACGAGTTCGGCAGCGGTACCGAACCGGTAATCGGAGGTGCCATTGCAGAAGCGGAATTGGAGGTTTTTGCAAAAAACGGTTGCTACGGCATCATCACGACACACTACGCCAACCTGAAACATTTGGCAGCTTCCACGCCCGGAATCAAGAATGCCGCCATGCTATACGACCGGGGACGGATGGAACCATTGTTCAAATTGGTAACCGGTACTCCCGGCAGTTCATTTGCAATAGAAATTGCCCGCAAATCCGGATTAGGGGAAGAAGTTATAGCCGCCGCCATAAAAAAAGCAGGGGAAGAGAACGTCAATTACGACAAAAACCTGCAAGATATTGCCAGGGACAAACGTTATTGGGAAAACAAACGGCAACAAATACGCTTGTCAAGCAAAAAATGGGAAGAAAAAAATGCCGAATTGGAGAAACGCATGTCGGAAATAAAAGCCCGCGAAAAAGAAATAATCTCCAATGCACGGCAGCAAGCCAACGAATTGCTAAAACAAGCCAATGCCACAATCGAAAACACGATCCGTCAAATAAAAGAAAGCGCGGCAGAAAAGGAAACCACAAAAGAGGCGCGCCGCAAGGTGCAAATCTTGCGTGAAAAAATCAACGCCGACGACAATAACACAAAGACGGCAAAACGCACCGACACCCGGCAACAATTCGAAATTGGCTCTTACGTAAAATACGGGGACAATATCGGCACGGTATTACAGATAAACGGCAACAAAGCGGTGGTCGCTTTCGGACAAATAGAAGCTACCATAGACCGTTCACAATTGCTTCCCGCAAAGGAATCCGAATACAAGAAAACAAAAGCAAAAGCTTATAATTTCGTAAGTCCCGAAACCAATGAACACATCCGCCGGCGCAACCTGAACTTCCGAAGTGAAATAGACGTAAGGGGGATGCGCGTAGACGAAGCCCTGCAAGCCGTGGCGTATCTCCTTGATGATGCGACGATGGCGGGAGCAGGAAGGCTACGTATATTGCACGGCACAGGAACAGGTGCCCTTAGGCAAGAAATACGCAAATACCTTGCAACCCAGCCCCAAGTATGCGATTATCACGACGAACACGTACAACTCGGCGGTGCAGGCATAACCATAGTGGAACTCGAATAATAAACTTTTACGCAAAAGAATAACCGGACCGTAAGTGCCGGACCGGTTATTTTTACTATCCGCTCAACATGCCAACGCATAGTAGGCAGTATTATTTTACATTGATTTTCACATATTTATCACCTGCAATTACGATATACACACCTCGCAAGTTCCCATTGTCTTGTCGGCAGTAACATCTTGACCAATACGATTGACAATGGCAAATTCACCTTCGGCGTATATCCTACCGGCAGCAGACAAAACGACCAAGTCTTCCGTTTCCATAACAGCCGTAGGTCGGTTTTCTTCAACCGTTACGGGTTCACTTGCGACAGAAAAGATTTGATTGCCAGCGAAATCCCATACAGCACGGAATACGTATGTCCCGGCATCAATCCGACCTGTAATGCTTGCATATCCTGCATCTACTTCGCCGTCCCCGTATACACTCCATACAGTATCATCATCAACAGCTCCGTCTACAACCGCATATTGGAATACGCAAGTCGCAGCCGGCAGGTCTATTGCTCCTACTTCATCTTCATTTGCGACAGATATATAAGACGTAAGGCTTATTTGTTCCGGTGTTTCGCTTGACGCATCGATAGTTGCCACAAATTCCGGATCCGGTCTAGGCAGTTCTTCCTCGGTAATGGTTATGCTTTCTTGGCTCGTAAGCATCTCTGTTACTCGGTCATTCCCACCAAAAGGGAAAACCCATACCACCTTCGCATAATACGTACCTGCTTTCATTACCGGTTCCGTAACTGACGGCGCGACACTGTAAGTTAAAGAGCCAGTGAAAATATCAGCATTGTATTCTTCTCCGAAAGGAATTTCCTCACCTGATTTGTCAACTAAATAGAACTGCGCGCTCACTTTTGGAGACTCATATTGTGTAAAATCCTCATTGCCGATAGTCAGCTCGGATATCATACTAACCAAATTCCCTTGTTCCTCCACTTTAAAAATCGACGGTTTTGCGATGTCCTTCGTCGGGACGGGTGCGGGAGGATTATTCAAGTCGAAAACCATGTATTTCCATCCGTCCTCCGGTGCTACCCATTGTACAGAAGTCGTAACGCTTGACCCGTCTGCAAATTGGAACTCTACCTTGACATTTTCCCCTTTGTCCTTTTTCACCCACATGGCAATCTGATTGCCATCATTGAAAGTTTTATTTAAATAACATAGCCTCATTATATCGCACTTCTTCTCATGCAGAGATGGGGGATTTATAAACAAGGCACACGATAGACAACAAGCCTGTCCATGCAAGATAAATCCGACTTTTTACAATAAAAAGACGGATGACCTGAATATTCCAGGTCATCCGTCTTTGAGTATTCAAAACAAATTGTCTTGTTATTCTTTGCCGTCC
>JADIMR010000002.1 GCA_017694565.1 Candidatus Enterocola intestinipullorum
CATTTTTTTCCTTTTGCATAATTATTTGTTTTTTGCCGCGCTTTGGCTAAATTTGCGTGGATTTTGAGCGGAGGGTCTGATGCTCGCAAATTGTTTGAATTTATGGACTTCATAGCGGATTTTTTCGGTGACGGCTCAATCGGGTATACCTTGGTACTTTATTCGTTTATCATAGCGACGGGTGTGCTTTTGGGTAAAATCAAGGTAGGCGGCATTTCGTTGGGCGTTACGTTCGTGCTTTTTGTAGGCATTGCCGTAGGGCATTTCGGCGGGAACGTAAATCCCGTCGTACTCAACTTCTTGAAAGAATTCGGACTTATCCTTTTTATTTATTCGATAGGCCTGCAAGTAGGTCCGAGCTTTTTCTCGTCGTTCAAGAAAGGCGGGATGTGGCTCAATTTCCTTGCCCTGTGTCTTGTACTGCTCGGCGTGGGAACGACAATCGCGGCCTTTTATATTTGGAACGGACGTTTGGAAATGCCGATGCTGGTGGGTATAATGTCCGGAGCCGTAACCAATACTCCCGGTCTTGGTGCCGCGCAGGAGGCCTTGCGCACATCGGGCTATGCCGGAAGCAACATAGGTTTGGGATATGCGGTGGCATATCCGATGGGCGTTTTGGGCGTTATTTTGACTTTGTTGCTCCTTCGTTGGATAATGAGGGTGAAGCTTGATGATGAACGCAAGGAATACGAGGAGCGGAGCGTGGACCATTCCGAAGAACCGCATAAGCTGACGATAGAGGTTGCCAACAGGGCGTTGGAAGGAAAGACGATTTTGCAGTGCAAGCGTCTTGTCGGGCGCAATTTCGTGATTTCGCGCATGAGCCGCAGGGACGATTACATAGTTCCGCGCGCCGATACGATTTTGCATAACGGGGACAAGTTGCTTGTGGTTTGTGCGGACGCGGATGCGGAAGCGATAAAGATTTTCATAGGTGAAGAAATCCACGATTTCCAATGGCAGGATGATGAATCCAAAATGGTTTCCCGCCGCATAGTGATTACCCAGAATAACATTAACGGACGTACTCTCGGCTCGTTGCATCTCGGTTCGGCATACGGTGTCAACGTAACCCGTATAAACAGGTCGTCAATCGATATCGTGGCGTCTCCAAACTTGGTTTTGCAAGTAGGCGACCGCCTGACGGTAATCGGTCCCAAACACGCGATCAAGAGCGTTGAGGCCAAATTGGGTAATACGCTGCGCCGGCTGAACGAACCTCACATGGCATCGATTTTTTTCGGAATCCTTGCCGGTATCATTGTCGGTACGATTCCAATCTATTTCCCCGGGATGCCGATGCCGGCCAAATTGGGATTGGCAGGAGGTCCGCTAATCGTGGCAATATTGATAGGACGGTTCGGTTACAAGGTCAAATTGATAACATATACGACCCAAAGTGCCAATCTTATGCTTCGGGAAATGGGTATTTGCCTGTTCCTTGCCAGCGTGGGACTTTCGGCGGGAGGCGAATTTGTTGAAACGGTTGTTTCACCTAACGGTCTGTTGTGGGTGCTTGTCGGTTGCCTTATAACCATGATTCCGACATTGGTGATAGCATTCGTGGCAAGGATAGCATTTAAATTGAATTACTTTACGATAATGGGTCTGATTGCAGGCAGTTGTACCAATCCTCCCATCTTGGCATATTCTTCAAATGTGGCGGACAACAATGCACCCGCCGTGGCATATTCGACGGTTTATCCTCTGTCGATGTTTCTGCGTATAATAGTGGCGCAAGTACTTATACTTGCGTTCATATAAGTGTAGGTGCGTTTGCTTTGCAGGTGCGTCCACACTTATATAGATATTAGCATTTATCTTATCGCTAAGCGGAAATGCTAACGCCTTATATCATTGTCTTATCCCCCGTGAAAGTTATCTTTCAGATAATTTTCACTGCCCCCAGCGGGGGCGACCTTCCTTTAACCTTGTGCCGATTCCAAGAAAAGATTGTCGAAACAGATTGCTATCCTTTAACTGGTTAATACTGTTCGTTTTCGTTAGGAAAGTCGCAGGATTTCACATCGCTGATGTATTGTTGCACGGCCATGTTTATTATGGAGTTGAGGTCGGCGTAGCGGCGCAGGAAACGGGGGGAAAAGCCTTGTGATATGCCGAGCATGTCCTGCATTACCAGAACCTGGCCGTCGGTATGTTGTCCTGCACCGATGCCTATCGTGGGTATTTTCAGGCTTTCGGTTACTTGTTTTGCCAATTGTGCCGGAATCTTCTCCAAAACTACCGCGAAGCATCCTAATTCCTCCAATAATTTGGCATCCGACAGCAGTTTTTCCGATTCCGCGTCTTCTTTGGCACGGACGGTGTATGTCCCGTATTTGTTTATGGATTGGGGCATCAGTCCCAAATGTCCCATGACGGGAATGCCCGCATCTATTATCTTCTTTATGTCTTCCGCAATCTCGACGCCGCCCTCGATTTTAAGAGCTTCCGCACCTGCTTCTTTCATAATCCGTATCGCTGCTTCCAATGACATGCGGGGATTGCCGGAACAAGAACCGAAAGGCATGTCGACTACAACCAATGCGCGTTTGGCTGCTTTTACCACGCCTTTGGCCAAGAAAATCATTTCGTCCAAGGTTATCGGCAGGGTGGTTACGTTGCCGCATATCACGTTCGAGGCGGAGTCTCCGACCAATATTACATCCATTCCGGCTTGGTCGATAATCGAAGCCATCGAATAATCGTATGCCGTGAGCATACTTATTTTTTCTTTGCGTTGTTTCATTTCGGCAAGGCGGTGAGTGGTTACCTTGCGCTGGTCTTCGCTTTTGTAAGTAGACATCGCTTTATTTATGTGTTTTGGTTGCGGGCAAAGTTATTACTTATTTCGTATTTTTGCAAAGCCGCTCGCCATAGTGGACAGTTGATAGTAACGCCTCGTAGTGCCGGCACCATGTTGATAGCAGGTCTTGGCGTCCGCACTATGTTTAAGGAATACCACCCCTTCTGCGGGGGATAATACAATGGCAAAGCTTGCGCAGCAAGCCTGCGAAGCAGGTTAGCGTTGTGCCACTTGTGACAATATATGTAAAAAGACTAACAAATAGCTTGATTTGGAAACTTTTTTGAGCATAGTATCCCGTTTGCCAATGCGGGTTTTGTACTGGTTCGCCGACATGGCGTATCCTGTATTATATCATATAATAAGATACCGGAAAGACGTGGTCAGGAAAAACCTTGCCGTGTCATTTCCCGGGAAAACCCCGTCGGAACTGAAAGCCTTGGAAAAGAGATTTTACAAGTATTTTTGCGATGCGGTGGTCGAAATGGTGAAGCTGTATTCTTTGGATGAGGAAGAAGTACGAAAGCGTTTCGTATTCAAAAACGCAGGACAGTTGAGCGAAGATTTAAAAGCGGGGAAATCATATATCCTGCTCATGTCCCATCATTGCAATTGGGAGTATCTGACATCCGTGCCGCTATGGCTGACCAAGGATATATTCGGCAGCCATGTTTACAAGCGTCTTGTCGATTCACGTTTCGACAACATAATGGTGAAGATGCGCGACAGGTTCGGGTCCCATTCCATAGAGGACAAGAAACTTTTCAGGACGCTTGCAGTGGAACGCAAGAAAGGCAAGCCGATTGCAACCGGTTTTCTCGCCGATCAAAGTCCCATGCCGGACGGTTTGAATTATTGGTGTACATTCCTGAATCATGAGCATACCCCGTTTTTAGACAGCCCGGAAAGGGTCGCCCGTACTTTCGGTTTCGGAATGTATTACTTTGAAACCAAAAAATTGCGTCGCGGGTATTATGAGTGCAATATCGTGAAGATGTGCGACAACGTTGCGGATACCCCGGAACATCAGGTAACGGCGCAATATGCCAGGATGCTCGAAAAAACGGTCCAAGGACAGCCTGAATGTTATTTGTGGACTCATAACCGATGGAAATTCACTGACAGATACGAGGGAAAAGATGAAAGATTGCGCTGTCATAATTCTTAATTGGAACGGTCGCGGCTTCTTGGAGCTATTTTTGGAAGGTGTGGTTTCCAAGTCTCCCGGATGCGATGTCGTTATAGCGGACAACGGATCTTCCGACGGGTCACAGGCTTACGTCAGGGAGAACTTTCCTGCTGTGAAATTATTGGAGTTTGATAAAAATTACGGCTTTGCCGGAGGTTACAACCGTGCCGTGTCGATGGTCGGCAATGAATATGTCTGCCTGTTGAATTCGGATGTGGAAGTTACTGACGGTTGGTATAAGGCTCCTCTTGCTTATTTGCGCGACAATGACAAATGCGCCGCGTGCCAGCCGAAGATATTGAGTTGGAAGGCGCGTGATACTTTCGAGTTCGCAGGTGCCTGCGGGGGCTTTATGGACGTATTGGGTTATCCGTTTTGCAGGGGCAGGGTGGTTTCGAATTTGGAAAAGGATTCAGGGCAGTACGACACGGTATCGAAAGTGTTTTGGGCGACAGGGGCTTGTTTTTTTACGCGCCGCGCCGATTATTTAGCCAATGGGGGATTGGATGAATGTTTTATCGCGCATCAGGAGGAAATCGACTTGTGCTGGCGTTTCAATGCCCGGGGGCGTTATGTGGCGGTTGTTCCCGAAAGTTCGGTATATCATGTGGGCGGCGGCACCCTTAATGCTTCAAATCCGTACAAAACATACTTGAATTTCCGCAACAACCAGTTGATGTTATACAAGAACATGGCAGGAATGCGCTATGTTGCCGTGTTCATGCTTCGAATCGCAAGTGATTATCTTTCGGCAGTGTTGTTCTTGTTGCAAGGTAAAAGCAAGGATGCCCTTGCCGTGGTTAAAGCCCGCAAAGACTTTCATAAAATGAGGAGTTCGTTGTCGCTTGCAAGAAAAGAGAATCTGCAAAAGACTACGGTTACGATCAGTAATTTGAACGGGGTTTACAAAGGCAGTATGTTGGCCGCGTATTATCTTGCAGGCAAGAAAACCTTTCAGGAGTTGATGCCTAACAAGTCTTGAGCATTCTTGATTGCGGCTTCGCTGAGATTTTCCCCGCTTAGCATCTGCGCTATTTCCGTGATGCGTTCCTTTTTATCCAATAACTTCACGCGGGTCAGGTCGTTCCCGCATTCTTCGGTTTTATAGACCTTGTATTGGCGTGCGGCCTTGCAGGCTACCTGTGGCAGGTGTGTAATACAAATCACCTGGGTGTTGGCGGAAATGTCTTTCATTATTTTTCCCATCCTTGCCGCCACTTCTCCGGAAACCCCGGTGTCGATTTCGTCGAAAATCATTGTGGGCATGTGTTCAAAACGGGCCATTTGCGCTTTGATGCACAGCATGATTCGCGAAATTTCACCCCCCGATGCTATTTGGGAGACGGCACGCGGGGCGTTCTGCCTGTTGGAGGAGAACAAAAAGTTTATGTCGTCAATGCCCGACGGAGTAAAACCGCATGTCCGCATGTCGATTGCAAAACGTGCGTTAGGCATACCCAGGGCTTCCAACATGCTGCAAATCGATTGCTCCAAATGCGGAATCACTTTTCTACGGCTTGCGCTTAATTTTTCCGCTGCTTGCATTGCCGCTTCTTCCGCTGCGGACACTTCTTTCGCCAACTGCCCTATTTTCTCATCGCCGGTTTCAATCTGTTCCAGACGTTTTTTGTATTCCGCTTGCAGTTGAAGTAGGCCGGAGGTGTCATTGACCTTATGTTTCTGCATCAAATCATAAAGGAGGTCGAACCTGTCCTGGACTTTTTGCAGCTTTTCCGGATCAGTGTCGCTTGCATCGAGAGCCGAGCTTATTTCTTCGGCAATGTCTTTTATCTCGATGCGGCAACTTTCCACCCTTTGTTCTATTTCTTTGAACGATTGGTCGAAAGAAGAAATATGCGACAATCTGTTCACAACCGCTTTCAGCATTGAAATTATGCCGTTGTCCCCGTTCAGGTATTCGTTCGATTCGGCAAGGCTGGTTTCGATGTCCGATGCGTGTTCAAGGCGTTTCATGTCCTCTTCCAGTTGCTTTTCTTCCCCTTCTTTCAGATTCGCGCTTTCTAATTGCCGGTATTGGTGGCTGATATAGTCATAGTCGGCCTTTGCCGATTGTATGCTTTCGGTTGCCGAGTCAAGTTCCTTCCTTTTTTGTTGCAATTCTTTCAGCCTTATGCGGTATTCGTTCAATAATCCGGCATTTTGTGCGGCGGAATCCAGTATGCTTGTTTGAAAGCCGCTGTCTTTTAGCAACAGGTTGTTGTGTTGGGAATGTATGTCGATCAGTCTTTCTCCCAAAGCTCTCAGGATTGAAGCGGCGGCAGGACTGTCGTTTAAGAAATTGCGGGATTTCCCGGATCTGTAGAGTTCCCGGCGCAGGATGCAGTAGTCGGAGTATTCCAGATCGTTTTCCTCGAAAAAATGTTCCAACCCGTAATCCGAAATGTCGAATTCGGCCTCTATTATGCAACGATCCTTGTCTTCTGATATGGATTTTAGGTCGGCGCGGTTGCCGAGAACCAAGCCTAATGCCCCCAAAAGTATGGATTTGCCGGCTCCGGTCTGTCCTGTAACAGCTGAGAATCCTTCTGCAAAATCGAGGTCCAACTTGTCGATCAGCACGTAATTTTCAATGTGCAAATGTCGCAGCATGGTTTATTTCAGTTGGTCCAAACGGTCGGTCATTGTAGGAACTATCACCGACATGGCATCGTAAACGGCTTGTTTTTCTTCGGACGAAGCTTTTGAACAGATATTCACCAATTCATCCATCTTCGTTTCGGCAAAGTCGGTAAGAGCCACTGCCGAGGGGCGCGATTTGTAAGCATCGCGCAGTGAAAGTATCTTGTTGCATATTTCAGCCCTGCCTTTGTCCGGCGACGCGCTCATTTGGTCCAATCCTAAACGGTGGTATGTGTAGATATATTGCCGGAAAGGGACCATTAAATCGTCCAAGAAGTTGTTTATCAACGAATAACGGTTGCGGTGGTCTTCAAATGCTTTCCAACCCGCCTCGTTTGAGCTTTGCGCCCGGTTTACTATTTGTTCGGCTTTTTGGTAAAAAGGAGTGCCGCCCATCGGGGAAAAGGAATCGCAGTCCATACCTATGATAATGTATGCGTAAAACGCAAGGACTTCTGTCAGGTTGTTCCCGAAAGATGTCTCGCTGAATTGCAAGACATCGCCCTCGTTGTAATTGAATGCGAAATCCCCGTCCAAATGTGCAAAAAGCGGGCTTTGGTATGTGCTGCCGTATACCGGACGGTTCGACTGGATTTGCAAGTCGGCATCGAATACCCCGTTGGCATAACTGTTTACCACGATGCTGACCGTGCATTCTATCCGTTCTTCCGCCTGATACGAGTAATCCGTCCATTGCCTGTCGTTCATGTACGAAGTCAATGCTTCCTGCAAGGCTGTAAACACTGTCTGGTTCGTTCCCTGGATTTGGTCGGCATTCACGTTTACCTTGCAATTCAACTCTTGTGCCCGGATTAGTTGGAAAACCGGAAGCAACATCAATATTATGACCGATGCCTTTTTCATGCGGTTGTTATGCAATCCATTATGTCTTTTGCGACTTCCTGTTTGCTTTTAAGCGGGTAGTCGCGTTTTGTACCGTCGCGGCTGATTATGCAGACCTTGTTTGTGTCGTAACCGAATCCCGCGCCTTTGTCGTTGAGAGAGTTTAGAACTATGAAGTCGAAGTTCTTCCTGTGCATTTTGCTTTGCGCGTTGGCGACTTCGTTGTCCGTTTCCAACGCGAAACCGGCTAATATCTGCCCTTCCTTTTTCATCGCGCCCAAACTTGCGGCAATGTCGGTCGTCGGTTTGAGAATCAGATGCAATCCGTCATGTTCCCTTTTTATTTTGTGTTCCGCCGTCTTGTCGGGAGTGAAATCTGCCACTGCCGCGCTCAAAATGCCAATGTCGGCGTGTTCAAATGCCGATTTCGCGGCTTCTGCCATTTGCGCGGCACTTTCCACCCTTATTACGTTGATGCCGGGATGTCTCGTGCCGATGCTTACCGGTCCGGACACTATTGTTACTTCCGCGCCGCGTGAAGCGCATTCTTCCGCGATGGCATAGCCCATCTTGCCCGTCGAGTAATTGCCGATGAAGCGTACCGGGTCTATTTTTTCGTATGTGGGGCCGGCCGTGACCATTATTTTTTTGCCGGACAAACTGCCTTTCTTGT
>JADIMR010000014.1 GCA_017694565.1 Candidatus Enterocola intestinipullorum
AGTGGATAGTGATTAGTGGATAGTGGATAGTTACACCAAAGTAAGAGCGAATGTAATCGATACAAAAAAGGTTGGCAAAATAATTACCAACCTTTTTCTATTTTATGAACTTTAAATTACTCCTGATTAAGGGTAAAGCGTTTGAAAGCCGTAGCAGTCAAGGTCTTCGAGCTGTTCTTCATGTATTGTGCCACGTTGATTTTAGCATCTTTGATAAATGCCTGCTCCAACAATGTGGATTCTTGGAAGAACTTGTTCAAACGGCCTTGCGCTATTTTGTCGAGCATGGCTTCGGGCTTGCCTTCCGCACGTGCTTTGTCGCGGCCGATTTCCAACTCGGTATCGATGGTTTTTTGGGGAACAGAGTTGCGATCCAATGCGATGGGGTTCATCGCAGCCACTTGCATTGCCACTTCGCGGGCTACTTGGTGGTCGACGGGTTCGTTGAATGCCACGATGGTCGCCAACTTGTTGCCGTTGTGGATGTAGGAGACGGTGCTTTCGCCTTTTACGAATTCGTAAGCTCCCAATTCCATCTTTTCACCGGTAACGCCACTGCGGTCGGTAATCAGTTCCTGTACGCTGCGTCCGTCGATCTTAACGGCTTTGAGGGCTTCCATATCAGCAGGTTGTTCCTTCATTGCAGCGTCCAAAACGCTTTGCGTAAGCGCGATGAAATCGTTGTTCTTTGCCACGAAGTCGGTTTCGCACTTGATAGCCACGATAGCTGCGAAGTTACCGTTGTCGGCAGAAAGCACACAGCCTTCGGCTGCTTCCCTGTCGCCACGTTTGGCTGCTATCGCCTGACCTTTTTTACGTATTATTTCGATTGCCTTCTCAAAATCTCCTGCGGCTTCGTTGAGTGCGTTTTTGCAGTCCATCATGCCTGCACCGGTCATGGTGCGGAGTTTTGAAATATCGGCCATTGTTACTGCCATGGTATTATTCCTCCTTTTCGGTTTCGGTCATATATTTTTCGGCAACTTTCGCGTTCAGTTCGCTTTCGTTGCCCCTCTTGATGCGTTGGCGCGCGCCTTTTTTCTCGCCTCCTTTTTTAGCTTCCGCTTTGTCGCCGGCTTCCGAAGCTTCGTTTTCTTTCTCCAATTTGCGTTCTTGCAAACCTTCCTGGATAGCCGCAACTATCGCGTTGGTTATGACTTCGATGGATTTCGAAGCATCGTCGTTGCCGGGAATCGCGTATTCGACACTGTTGGGGTCGGAGTTCGTATCCACTATTGCGAATACCGGAATACCCAGACGGTTTGCTTCCTTGACAGCGATGTGTTCTTTCATGATGTCAACCACGAACAAAGCGGCGGGAAGACGGGTAAGATCGGATATGCTGCCGAGGTTCTTTTCCAATTTTTCCCTTTGGCGGGAGATTTGGAGTTTTTCGCGTTTCGACAAGTTGTCGAAAGTGCCGTCGGAAGACATTTTATCGATGTTTGCCATCTTTTTTACGGCTTTGCGTATGGTGGCGAAGTTTGTAAGCATGCCACCTGCCCAACGTTCGGTAACGTAAGGCATATTGACCGAGGCGGCCTTTTCCGCGATGATGTCTTTCGCTTGTTTCTTGGTGGCGACGAAAAGGATTTTTTTGCCTTGTTTTGCCATCAATGAAAGGGCTGCGGCGGCTTCGTCGATTTTCGCGATTGTCTTGTTGAGGTCGATAATGTGGATTCCGTTGTGCTCCATGAAGATGTAGGGAGCCATTGCCGGATTCCATTTGCGTTTCATGTGTCCGAAGTGGACACCTGCATCAAGCAGTTCTTGGAATGTTGTTCTTGACATGATAAAAAAATAAGTTGTTTACTTTCTTTTTGGTTTTTGTTACCAACCGCGAAGTAGTTTCGGAGGTCTTCGCGATTTAGATACTAAACAACCCTTTCTGTCCCGAAAGACAGAAAGAGGTATAAGGGGCTTGCATTAACGCTTGCTGAACTGGAAGCGTTTGCGAGCTTTGGGACGACCCGGTTTCTTGCGTTCAACCTCGCGGGGATCGCGCGTCATGAATCCTTCGGATTTCAAAGCGGCTTTGTCTTCGGGGTTGATTTTTACGAGTGCGCGGGCTATGGCCAAACGCAAAGCTTCGGCTTGTCCTGATTGTCCGCCGCCCATGAGGTTGGCCTTGATGTCGTAGTTTTCGGTAACGCCCAATTTTACGAGAGGCTGCTTTACAACGTATTGCAGCAAGCCTGAGGGAAAATATTCAGCAATGTCGCGTTTGTTGATGGTTATTTGTCCCTTGCCCGGTGTAAGATAAACGCGAGCTACTGAGGCTTTTCTTCTTCCTGTTGCATTAGTAACTTCCATATCTGTTAATTAAGAGCGTTAATGTCTATGACTTTCGGTGTTTGAGCTTGGTGCGGGTGGTCGGGACCATCGTAGATATAGATGTTTCCGAGGATCTTGTTGCCGAGTTTGTTTTTGGGCAACATTCCTTTGAGCACTTTTTGGAAGAGCCTTTTGGAGCCTTTTTCCTGCATACGCTTGGGAGTCCATTCCCTTTGGCCGCCGGGATAACCGGTGAAGGTCAATGAAATGCGTTCAGTCCATTTGTTGCCTGTCATTTTGATTTTGTCGGCATTGACGATGATTACATTGTCGCCGCAGTCAACGTGGGGAGTGAAGTTGGGCTTGTATTTGCCCCTTGCCAATTTGGCTACCTTCGAGCAGAACCTGCCTAAAATCTGGTCGGTCGCGTCTACTACGACCCATTCCTTGGTAACCGTCTCTTTGTTGGCGGAAATGGTTTTGTAACTTAAAGTATCCACTTTATAATGTTTTTTGTTCGTTTAAAATACGCGGTCGGAATTTAAGAACGGCAGCATACTAAGGCTAAGAATATTGCTACTCAACTGTAAATCAACCGCTTAGTTTAAATCGGATAACAATCGGACTGCAAAGTTACGAGAAAAGCCCTAATCATCAAATATTTTTGGAAAATTTTTTGTCCGCTGTATCAGCACCTTACCTCGTATATGTCGGGCAGGTTCTGGATGTCGTTCGCGGCGTTTTCTATTTCATCGATGCTGTGTACGAAGAGGTTTATCTTGCAATCGACTATTTCGTCTTTTGTGTAGCTTTCAATGGAATCTATGCTCAAGCCCCATTTGCTGGACAGGTTTTCCATAAGGTCGAGCAAGAAGTTGTTGCGGTTTACCGCCATGATATGGAATGTGGCGGGATATACCTTGTCTTTGGACACGGGCAAATCCACTGCCTCGATTATGTCCCCTTGTTGCGAAGACATCGAAATGGCAATCGGGCAGTTGCGTTTGTGTACGGTTATTTTCCCGTTGGAGGCGCGGAACCCGAGGAGTTCCTCTCCCGGCAACGGGTTGCATTTGTCGCAGCGTATCAAGTGGTTGTGTTTGGATTGCTGCTCGATTTTGCGCAGGTACGAGCGTATGCTTTTGCGGGCCTTGTATGTTTTTGTGTAATTCAGGTATTCGGCTTTGGGTACTGCGGCAGGGTCTTTGCCTATGGTTACCCTGTCCCCTCTTTTGAGAGGCGTGAGGATAGAGCACAAGTGGTCGTTTATCAATGCGTATTTCGCATTGTCGCCTAATTCGGTATGTACTTCGTATGCGAAATCCAAGGCACATGCCCCTTTCGGCAGCGTGATTTTTTCTCCTTTGTTGGAAAACACCACTATGTCGTCGTGGTAGAAGCTCGTAACCACGTCGTCGAACACGCTTTTTCCCCTGTTTTGCGAAGCAAGGTCGTGCAGCACCACGCTGAATTTGTCGATCCAGTCCTGCACTTGTCCCGTTTGCGATTCGGCAAGGCATCCACGCGAGGACTGTTCCTGCATTTTGAGGGACTGTATATGCACTTCCATCCAGCGGCCCTCGTTGCCCATGACCTTGAAATGCAGGCTTCTGTACCCGTTTTCTTTCGGAGTGTCTATGTAGTTTGTCAGGCTTTGCGGTTGTTCAGTGTAAAGGCTTGTTATTATGGAATATATGCGCAAGGCCTGCTCTTTTTCGCTCATTATGCCTATGTCGGGTTCGGAATCGTAGCAGATGGTAACGATGCGGATGAAATCCAGCTCCTTGAATGACACGTTCCGCTGGTGCATCCTGTACCAAAGCGAATAAACGCTGCGGGGAACGCACCTTACCGACGCGCTTATGCCGGCTTTTATGAAAGCGGCACGGATGGGCTCTATCCACAAGTCGGCTGCATCGGCATGCCGGCGGACATAATCGTTGCGCTGCTGCTCCACCAAGGCGTATTCGCGTGGAGAACGGTATTGCAGGCTAAGGTTTTCGAGTTCGTTCTTTACGAGGTACAGTCCGAGCCGGTTGGCGAGGGGGGCATAGAAAAAGTCCGTTTCGGCAGCTATTTTCAGTTGCTTTTCGAACTTCATGGACTTAAGCGTGCGCATGTTGTGCAGCCTGTCCGCCAATTTTATAAGTATGGCGCGGATGTCGTAATTCAGTGAACCGAGCATCTGGACGAAGTTGTCCACTTGCTTGGAGGTCCTGTATTTCGGCCGTTTGTGTTTGGTTACCACGTCCACAAGATTGGCGACATCTTCGCCGAAGCGGTTCTTTATTTCGTCCAATGTGTGCGGGGTGTCTTCAACCACGTCGTGAAGCAAGCCCGCAATCACCGGTTCGGCGTTGAGCCCGAATTCGGCTGTCAGGATGCGTGCGACGGCTATCGGATGTATTATGTATGGTTCGCCGGAACGCCTGCGTTGCCCGCGATGGGCGTCTTCCGCGAACAGCAACGCTTCTTCAACCCTCGCGTAATCTTCGGGGCTGAACTTCTGCGACACCAAAAACAGCAATTCGTTTTTGGCTCGTTCCACTATTTCATAATTTTCCGTGGACATCCTTTTTGGAACACGTAATTACAAAAGTAAAAAATATTGTTTAAAAATCCGAGAAGCGCGATTAAAATTATATACCGGAATGAATGATTTAACAATTTGAAAAACCAATGAAAACAAGCTCTTGGAGCGGTATTTGCCGTTACAGGACATTTGCGGGTAAAGAGATGTCCGGCAAAAACGTTTTTTCATGGAGAAAAATCATAAATTTGCGGCAAATGTCAAGCTACCAGAATGTCATGGAATTGAAAATCGTGGAAATATCGGGCCGCAAGGATTTGAAAAAATTCGTGCAGTTCGGTATAGATTTGTACAAGGACAACGAATATTATTGCCCCCCTTTGTTTCTTGACGAATTGAATACGTTCGATCCGTCCAAGAATCCGGCTTTCGAGTTCTCGGAAGCTGTTTTCTTTTTGGCATACCGCGGCAAGAAGATAGTCGGGCGCATAGCAGGGATAATAAACCACAGGGCCAACGAGGTCTGGAACGTGAAGAAGGTCCGCTTCGGCTGGTTCGATTTCGTAAACGACAAGGAGGTATCCAAGCAATTGCTTGACGCCGTGGCGGATTGGGGCAGGGCAAAGGGCATGGAACAATTGAACGGACCGGTGGGTTTCACGGATATGGACCACCAAGGATTGCTTTTGCGGGGTTATGAGTATTTGTCCCCTATGGCCGCTTTGTATAACTACCCGTATTACGTCGACCACTTCGAAGCATACGGGCTGGAAAAGGAGGCGGACTGGATAGAAGTAAGGTGTACCGTCCCCGACAAGGTGGAAGACCGGATTTTGCGGATAGGAGAACTGATCAAGAACAAATACAAGGTAAAAATAGAGCCGGTGAAGAGTGCGAAACAGGTATTGACCCGTTTCGGATATTCTTTCTTCGACTTGATAAACGAGGCGTACGCCCCGCTTTATAATTATTCCCCGCTGACGAAAGCGCAGGAAAAGTATTATGCGGAAATGTATTTCCCCGTGCTGAATTACGATTTCGTTACTCTTATTACAAACGAAAAGGACGAACTGGTAGGTTTGGGCGTAACCATGCCGAACATTTCAAAGGCGTTGCGCAAGGCAAAAGGCAAATTGTTCCCGTTCGGGTGGTATCATTTGCTGAAAGGCATAAGGGCGAAGAAATTGGAAACCGTGGATTTGTTGCTTATAGCCGTCCGTCCTGATTATCAGGAGAAGGGCTTGACTTCGCTTTTGTTTATCGACCAGATTCCCCAGTTCATAAAATACGGGGTCAAATATGCCGACGTTACGGCAATACTCGAAACCAACCACAAGAACCAGAATACGTGGGATATTTTCGAGCATGAAATCTACAAACGCCGCAGGGCGTATATGAAAGTAATCTGATTGAAAACCAGATTACTTTCATGGTCTGATCCCCAGCAAAAATCGCGCAGCGATTTTTGCTGCCCCCAGGGGGGACGGACTTTCCTGAACGCTGTGCTTTCACTACGAGGTACTTGTGGAAACTTGTACCAACTATATCCGAGGCGCGATAAATCGCGTCTCTACATTCTGCAACCTGCCGCGAAGCCGCCAACCGACTACTAATCACTGTGGCGAAGCCATTATATTCCCAGCCATTTTAACTGCAAGTGCGCCGCTGTCCTTCGTCCATCAGCTCTACATGCAGTTAAGCATAAATGAACCTGCATTGGCACAATGCAGGTTCTCTGTCGGTGTGCAGCAAGCTGCACGATTTAACTATTCACTAACCACTACTCGCTAAGACATTATTCCCAGCCGTCGAAGATGCTTTCGTCGTAATAATTGTTTTCTCCTTTGTGGAAAGGTGTCCATACTTGGGCGAAAAACGGGTTCTTTTTGGCTATGTGGTCATAATTCCAAGGCATGGGAGTGCATTTGGGGCACCAATGTCCTCCGAGCAACACCAAGGCGGGCGAGGCTTCGAATTCGTGTCCTTCCGCACATCTCCATTTGAGTTTCCCTGCCATGTTCCCTTTTTCCATGCTTTCCGACAGGCATTCCCCGCCACGGAATTTCGCGGCTTGTTTCATGTCTTCGATGTCCAAGTCATGCAACGGCTTGCTTTCGTCATATCCGTGGTCGATATGTACTATGTCGGTTTCGGACGGATGCGACAAGTCCTGTTTATCCCAAGGAGCGATGTTCTTGTACGCTTCCAAGCTGCCGTAGTAGGCGTGTATGCGGTTCAAGTCGTTGTTTTTTATCCAGTCCTGTGTTCCCCAGCGTTTCTTATAAGCGAATGGCTTCATCCCTGCTTTTATCAACGCGGCAGGGACGAATTTTGCCAATTTGTAATATGCGGGGACTTGTTCCGAAAGATGTTTGAAATACTCGTCGCAAGGGATGTTCATTCGGAAGTGCAGGTAGTTTTCTAAGATGTCTGAGTCCAAATACCATTGCCCGTGGAAGTTGCGAAGTACGAACCACTCCGGATTGAACACTTTTTCCGGAGGCGGGCAGTTTATGCCGGCAAGAAGCTTGCATTCGAATTCGTAATTGCTGAGGCGGTACTGTTTTCCCGAACCGATGTTGTAGAAACGGTTCCAGAATTCGTCGGGCAGTTCGAGGTCGCAAACGTTCGCCAAAAGCCGTCCGCTGTCTTCCACGGTAGCCCATTCCAAAACCCCGCGCAATGGCACGTGGAACATTATAGGGTCGAGGTTGTTGAATATGCCTGGATGGAGTATGCCCGATTGCCTTAGGCTGACCCATTTTTTTATGCCCGATTCCACGATTATTTTTTCGGCCTGGGTTTTTGATATGGCATAATGGTCATAGACACTTATGCAAATCGGGTCGCCAGTCCTGCCCCAGTGTATCGGTTCGTTACGGTCGGATGTCTGTGCCACCGTACCGATGTAAACGACTTTTATGTCGTCCGCGTTCGGTTGGGCAAGCACTGCTTTTGCAATGTTGCTTGCAGCAGTGGTATTTACATGAATTGTCTTTTTTGGAAAATAGTCGGCTGCCGGAGAAACCATACCGCCTACGTGCAGAATGTAATCGCTGCCGTGAACGCCTTTTTCTACATCAGCATAGTTGCACAAGTCGCCCCAGATGATTTCTACATTGTCATCGTTTTGCAGATAGGCAAGTTTTTTCTTGTTTATCTTGCTCGGTCGCGCAAGGATTTTTACAAAGATATTTTTTTTTGTTAAAAGCTCTTTGAGCCCTGCCGAGCCCATTACGCCTGTTGCCCCGGTAAGGAATACTGTTTTTTTCATGATGCAAAGATAGTGAAAGGTGAGAGCAGAGCCGAAAGAAAATCGAAGATTTTATTTAAGGCTATGCCGAACCGCATCCTATCTCGGGCAACAGCCCAAGATAGTGGTTAGTGGATAGTGGTTAGTGGTTAGATTCGGGTCTTGACGTTTAGTGCAAGCTATCGCGGGAGTTGGGCACCTCGCAACGATAGCAACTGAGTGAATGGCGGGAGCCTCCCTTTTTGCTTTTCTTGTTTTGCTCGATTTATGCCCTCATGCCGGGCGGGCATTTACTTTTTTCCTGAGCGAAAAAAGTAAACAAAAACGCTCTTTGCCGCAAGGCTACGGCTTCCTCGGCAATGCAAAGCGAAAGTTGAATCATATCAATTTCTTCAACTTTCGTTTTGGGCGATTCTGCTGCACTAAAACTCTAACTCGCTGCGCTCAAACACACGAGTTTTGAAAAATTACCCTTGCTTCGCAAGAGCCAATTTTTCCGTTAGCATAATCGCCTATTGCCGGTCGCCTCCGCGATAGCGGCGGTTTTATTAGTGAACAGTGGTTAGTTGATAGTGGTTAGTGGTTAGTGGTTAGTTTCGGGTTATACCGTTTAGTGCCAGCTATCGCGTAAGTTTAGCACCTTGCAGTGATAGCAACAAAGTTCAGGGTGGTAGCCCCCTTTGGGGGCAGGTTTTAGCCAGAGGCTAAAAACGGGGGATTAGACAATGATATGCGGAGCGAAGCTCCGCAACGGGCGAAGCCCGGCGGCTTTGCCGTAAATTAAATG
>JADIMR010000015.1 GCA_017694565.1 Candidatus Enterocola intestinipullorum
TCACCACATTGTACATGATTGGCGATGCCACCCAAGGCGGATGGGCGTTGGAAAACGCGACAGCC
Source organism: Candidatus Enterocola intestinipullorum (assembly GCA_017694565.1). GTDB lineage: Bacteria > Bacteroidota > Bacteroidia > Bacteroidales > Paludibacteraceae > Enterocola > Enterocola intestinipullorum. Next base: position 66 of record JADIMR010000015.1, read on the forward strand.
CTTGCATACGATGCCGATAGCAAGACATTTACGTGGACCGGCGATTTGACCGTGGGAACGGAAGGCTTCAAGTTCGTAGTGTCCAATACGGCGTACGTGCCGTGTTTCGTGGCTGCATCGGAAGGACAGCAACTGGTATCGGGCGAACAAGTCGCTTTGGTATATCGTGAAAACGAAGAAGCAGGAGCTCCAGCGGATTATAAGTTCAAAGTGCCGGAGGATGGCAACTACACAGTCGTTGTAACGATGGACGGGACAGAGGCTTCGATGGTGGTTACTCAAAATTCCGTAGCTCCTGTTCCACAATGGTATGTGGCAGGTAACGGAAACGAGAACGTACCTGAATGGGTAAACGGGAAAAACTGGAATCCCGACGGCGCTCCCATGACAGCCAACGGCGATGGCACATTCTCCTATTCGACTACCATTCCGGCAGGTACATACGAGTTCAAAGTTACAAACGGAACTTGGGAGGCGGAACAAGGTTCGGTAGTTTACGACTACAACCATATAAATGCAACGACCAGCACATCCGGTTATGAAAACGCCAGCGGCAATGTGAAGTTCACGATTTCGGAACAAGCGGACATCACTATCAGCTTGAATCCCGAAGCAGCCGATAACGAAAAAATCACGCTCACTTCGAGCATTCCATTCGGACAAGCGGTAATTACGGTGTGGACAGTTGTTGGCGACGCGGCCCTGTGCGGTTCGGATTGGGATCCCGCTGATGCGAACAACGATATGGCGGAAGATGCGGAAACTCCCGGAATATGGACTAAGACATACGAAAATTTTGAAGTGAATGCCGACAATGCAGGAACGGTAATTTCTTTCAAAGCTGTCGCCAACCACAATTATTCCGTAGGGGAAGTTCCGCAAGGCGAAGGCAACAACGCGACCCTTACATTGCCGGAGGAAACAGGCATATACAATATCACGCTTACCCTCAACACGGGCGACTGGACGCTGTCCAACGAAATTGTCAAGGTCGGAGGCGAAGAACCTGAACCCGTGGAACCCACTGCTGAATGGAGCTTCCTTTTGAACGGGGATAACAGCCTCACCGTGATTTGCACCGTGAATGCCCTTGGTGGACAGACGGATCCTTCGGCGGTGGCAGGTTTGGTAGGATGGATGTACGTTGATAATCCAGCCACGCAGTTGGGTTGGGTGGCCGGTTCGTTCGAGATTATGTACACCACCGAAGTTTTGACCGACGGCCAGACGGTTACGTTGAATGCCACTTGGAACTGGCAAGACGGAGGTGTATTTACCGCACCCGAAACGTTCATTTATACATTCAATGAGGAAGAACCCGAACCTGTTCCCGCAGCATGGTATATTGCCGGTAACGGCGACGTGGATGCCGCATGGGTAGGTGGATTGAGTTGGGATGTGGCAGGCGTTGCCCTTGCCGACAACGGAGACGGCACCTACGGCTATGAGACGACCGTACCCGCAGGAACCTACCAATTCAAGATAACCAACGGTAAATGGTACGACCCGAATACGACCCCCGACGGTATCAATTACGGCTATACCAATGTGGATGCAGCCGCAAGTAATTCCGGTTATGTGGACGGCGGAGGCAACAATGTGATGTTTACCATTGCTTCCGAAGCGACGATTACAATCACATTGAATCCGGCCGCAATGGACGATGCCAAAATAATCCTTGCTTCGACAGTAGGCTTCGGCGAAGCTGTCGTAGACCGCTGGACACTTGCAGGCGATGTTCCGTTCTTTGCGGGTTCGGCATGGGGATTCGATGCGGGCAACGATCTTGTTGAAACCGCACCGGGTGTCTGGACCAAGGTTTATGAAAATGTCGAAGTAACTTCCGACATGGCAGGCCAAACTTACCAGTACAAAGTAGGTGCCAACGGCGGGTTCGATGTCGACCAGTATCCGGCACAAGGCAACAATACATTCACGATGCCGGCCGAAGCCGGATCCTACAACATCACGTTTACATTCAATGCCGAAGGCGAAAGGACTTTGGGCTTCGAATGCGTGATGAACGAGCCTACTTCAATTGATGAAGCTGCCGCTGCCGTGATTACCGCAGCAGACGGACGCATCTATTGCGACAAGGACTTCATAATCGTAAATCTTGCGGGACAAGATGTTACGGCAGCTAACGGCGATTTGCAAGGTACTTACCTTGTGGTTGCAGGCGATGAGGTCGTAAAAGTCATGGTAGATTGAACTACTCGATAAGCGGATATTTCCGTCAATACTGAAAGAGGAGCGAATTTTTTCGCTCCTCTTTTTTTTGAGAATGAACCATCTTTTCTTAATCCGGGCATTTTATGACATGCTGCAATCGCTGCATTATCCATAGACCGGATTGCACATTATGGACGATTTTGTGCAATGTAGGTGTAAGAATCCGTGATATTTTAACATTATTCCGACGGTCGGCAACTTTTTCAATTTGACACTTGTAAAGCAAATTATAGAAAAAGTTTTCAAATCGTAACTTTTTTATTACATTAATACGAATTAACGTTTACGGGGGGGGGTAAACTCTATAATTTTGCACCCGCAAAAACAAAAATATTCGCTGTTTTGGTCGTCAAAATCCTAAGCAAGTGTGCTTTGAACGGACGCTATGAAACTGTTTCGGCCACGGCAAATTTTACTCTGGATTTTTCTGGTCTGTGCGGCAACGCCAAGCTTTTGCCGCATGACATAGCACAATATAACAAGTATGGAGAAGTTTTTATTGTCAACAACAATCATTCTGATTCCCTCTGCTTTATTTGCTGTAATATTACCGGCAACGCCTTATACGGGCGATATGGTTCAGAATGATTTGGGTTCTCTGCAATTCGTATCGGAATTGTCTTCTTTCGAAGGTCCGGGCGCGGATCTGATTACAATGGACGGAATGTCCGACATTGAACCAATAGCACAAAACTGCTATACTTCCATGCACAAATCGCCGCAAGGAGAATGCAGTAGCGAGATTTCCAAAAACTCATGGGCGCAAATAGTCATGGATGTCAATATGATGGCGATAGAGTGCTATACGAGTTGCCCTGAAAACGACTGCGATAAGTGGTTTGCGGAGTTGTGGGAATGCGTGAAAAAGAAAGCTCCCTCGGATTTGATTCCTGAAAACCCCGACTTTTTACCCGGCATAGACGACCCTGTTATGCCTGCTCCCCCAGGGGAAGGAATTTTATGCTTCCCGCTCCTTTTGTGTTTTTACGCCGAAACGTCATCCTTGAGCCATTTGCGAAAGAGGCGGCAACGAGACGTGGGCACGGTTGGATAATCGTAAAACACGGCGGATTATCTGCAAAGTTTCATAAAATTTTTTTCTGATTAATCGAAGAGACGGTCTCCGTCCCTTCTGCCACACGTACGTGCGTTTTTTACAACCTGTTTATCGGTTAATATACTGATTTAAAGATAGATATAGTAAAATTCAAATTTCTTGCTTATGAGAAAAATTTTTACTGCGATTATGGCTTTTATGCTTGCTTCACCATGTTTGTGGGCGGTGTCGCTGCCCCAATCGGCCTATTCGGGCTCGGTGGATGATTATGCTTATACGGCTTCTGCCGGCATGTACAATGATGCCTATTCCGCAACGGGCATGGAAGATTCATGGCTTGTTGGCAATCAAGAACCCGACTTCGGCATCACACTTTACTCCGAAGGTATGGAATGCGCCAATGCAGCGATAGGCTATACAACGTTGGATGCATACCAATACATTGTGAACGAGGCGGACGGATTTTGGGATTATTTAGGCATTTTTCTGCAAGAAATTTTTGTGTGGAACCTCCGCTGTGAAAATACCTGCGACCGAGCGGAATGTGAAGCATGGAAGGCGGAATTGCGCGATTTCATAGATAATGGTTTGCCGGACGATCCTACCCCCCCCTACCAAGCTCTGCATCAACCGATTATGCTTTCTTGACTATGCTGTTGGCAGGTTTCGCGGTTGCCACAAACCGCAAGCGGCTGTTCGGTTGCTTGTAGGGCTTCTTTTCTGCTGATTGCCATCTCTATTTAAAATAAGTGGCAGAAATGCCCGAAATTTTAAATAGGAAGGCATTTCCCGGTTATTAAAAGTCCAATGAGTTTTCGTTCAGCAGAAAATCGTATATGCTCATGGTGGTTATGCCCGTATCATCGCGGTGTAGCACTATGTCGTCGCCTGTTACTATAACCCGCTTGAAAAATCCGTCGGCATGTTTCAGCGGGGCTTCTTCCTGCTCCCTTTTTTCCTGCGTAGGCATGGCAAATGCCGACTGCACATAATAGCGTTTGCTTCCCATGTTGCAAACGAAATCTATTTCGAGCTGCGTTCTGCGTGTAGCGCCGTCGGCGGCGGCTGTCCTTACCGGCACCACTCCCACATCCACGTTGAAGCCGCGGTACACAAGTTCATTGTACACCACGTTTTCCATAAGGTGGCTTTTTTCGTTCTGCCTGAAATTCAGTCTTGCATTGCGTAGCCCCATGTCGCTGAAATAATATTTGCAGGGCGAGTCTATGTAGCTTCTGCCTTTTATGTCGTACCGGCTTGCCTTTTCTATCAAAAATGAGTCTTGGAAATAGTCTAAATACTTTTTAATCGTATAATGGCTTATATCCGATTTTTTCACGCTTTTGAACGTGTTCGCTATCTTCGTGGGATTGGTAAGCCCGCCTATGTTCGATGCAATCAGGTCCAACAATTCCTCCAACTCGTCGTCTTTGCGTATGTCGTACCTGTCCCTTATGTCGCGTATGTAGGTTTCGGCGAACAGATTTTTCAGGAAATTCGCTTTCTGCGGCTCATCGCCGAACTCGAAGATTTGCGGCAGTCCGCCGTAGGTCATGTATTCGTCCAAACCCTTTTGTACCGTGCCGCTGTATGCCGACATGAATTCTTTGAATGTGAGCGGGTGGATGCGTATCTCATGGCCTCGTCCCCGGAATTCCGTTATCACATCCGTCGACAGCAGTTTGGCATTGCTTCCTGTTACATAAATGTCGGCGTTGTCTTTTTTCAGGAATCCGTTCAAAACGTATGCGAAATCGTTCGTCAGCTGTATTTCGTCCAATAATATGTAATGCATTCCATCATCGCGCAGCTTGCTTTCCAAATACTCATACAAGTTTTGCGGATCGTGCAACGGCTTGTTTTTGTAGTCGTCCATGTCCGCTGCGATTATGTGGTTGCCGTCCACCCCGCAATCTTTCAAATGCCGGGCAAACAGTTTCATCAGCAGGTAGGATTTTCCGCAGCGCCGTATGCCCGTGATGGTTTTCACAAAACGGCTGTGCTTCATTGCAACCAATTCGTTCAGGTATTTGTCGCGTTTTATTTCCATGTTATTTAAAAATTGTGGCATAATTGCCGGATTTTTAAAATGGAAAG
>JADIMR010000016.1 GCA_017694565.1 Candidatus Enterocola intestinipullorum
GCAATAGTCTTCGAGAATAGGAATACGGGTGGCATCGTATGCTGACCATGCACCTGCATCGTTTCCTGTGTTATTTTGGGTAAGACCTTTGGACAAGTCCATACGGAAGCCGTCAACACGGTATTCCTTTAACCAATACTGCAATACACGTTTGAAATAAGACCTCGTACCCTCGTATTCGTGGTTGATGTCATGGAATACGTTGAACGGGTGGCGCGCAACGCGGTTGAACCACGGGTTTTCGTCGGTTGTCGCGCTGCCGTCATAATAAAGGGCGGCGAACGGATTTATTCCGGTAGCATGGTTGAACACCATGTCGATAATCACTGCAATGCCGCGTTTATGGCATTCGTCTATGAATTGCTTGTACAAATTGCGGTCGCCGTAGGCCTTGTCGTAGGCGAAGAAGTGGTTCGGATTATAACCCCAGCTGTCATTGCCGTCGAATTCGGTTACCGGCAAAAGTTCTATCGCATTCACGCCCAAATATTCGAGATAATCCAAACGCTCCAACACGCAATCCAAAGAACCTTGGCCTGTTCTTGAATCGGTACAAAAATCGCGGATATGCAATTCGTATATGATCAAATTGTCAGGATCTTGGATTTTGAAACTTTCGGAAGCCTCCGACCATTGATAGGGATTGTTGTCTTCAAGTTCCAAAACGGAAACCAATCCGTCGCCGGCAGAGGGGTAATCAGGCAAGGACGGATCGATCACCTCCTCGATATACTCGTCATTCCAAGGATCAAGAATGACTGTCGCATACGGATCGCTTATCTTTTTAGTGCCATCTACCAAATATTGGAAAGCATACTTCTGCGTGGGATCGTCAATCCGGAACTCCAACCAGAATATCTTGACATCGCTTTCGGCAGGGGTATCGTCAGGGTTGGAAGTCGGATTTGTAACTCGAGTTTCCCAACAATTCATCTTATATTCGTTTGAAAGCGTCCAATTATTGAAATCGCCAAGTACGAATACGCTTTCGTTATGCGGTGCACGGAATGCCAAACCGACTGTTTTCGTCTCGGGGTTATAGTTTATGCCCTCTTGCATCCATTCCGGCATTTCAGCATATTCTGTCGGTTTTTCGTACAGTATGCTGATTGACTGCGAAGCGGTTTCTTCTCCGGAAACAGCTGAAAGCGTTATGGTATAAGTCCCTTGTGCAGTCAGTTCCTGAGTTGTTTCAATACTTGTCGCGGCTGTTACGGATTCGGTTTTTGTCCCCCAGTCCGCAGGCCCTTCAATGGTGAATTCCAAATCCGCATCCTGAGAGGATTCTCCGGTGAAAGTAAGGGTCGTATTTTCGCTTATCATCACCCCGTCGGAAGGCGATGTTATGACAACATTCAAGCCCGGTTCATACAGATGGTAGAAAATATCCGTGCCGTCGGCTTCTTTTGCTTCCTGCTTGTCGGAAGCATTCACGTCTTCGGTTCGGAACACGAAAGCAAGACGGGTTACCGTTTCACCTTCTGCCAAGCCGTAATAAGCTTTCAGTCCATCCGTTATTTCCAAACGCCAAAGGTTGTCGCCAACTTTCTCCATTTGGTATTTAGGGTCGTTGTCTCCCCATGTGGGGTCATGTTTCCAGTCTCCGTCCCCGGTACTGGCAGTAGTGATGACACCGGTATGGGCATAGCAAGTGGTAGCATCCATCATGCCTTGGTTGCCTTTCGTGGCATCAAAATAAACATAAAAGGTTTCAGCTTTGTCGTTCCAGTCAGTAGTGATAAAACGGGGCTCGGTGTATACGGTCTGAGTCTGGACAAAGGCAGTTTCATTACCGATTTCCTGCGCAAAGGCAGCCAGCCCCATTATGGAAAACAAAGCAAATAAAAGTAGTCGTTTTTTTTCCATAAGATTGTTTTTTAAGATTCTTGCCAAAGATAACCTCAAAAAAACAGACTTCCAAATTTAACATCCTTGAACTTGAACAAACTTCTGACATTTAACACATTCGCATGGACATAAAAAAAGCCGCGTCGTGAATGACGCGGCTTTTTTATTCATGCACGTATTTCTTACACTGTTCACTTGGCCTGTAATGCCTTTGCCTGTTTTTTGGCTTTGGCTACAAGGTAGTCGTATGCAATCGGCACTGCGATAAACAAAGTCGAATACGTTCCTATGATGACACCCACCAACATGGCGAAAGTAAACGAACGGATTGTCTCCCCGCCGAAGATGAATATTATTAACAACACCAACAAAGTGGAGAAAGAAGTCGAGAATGTACGGGCCAACGTCGAATTGACAGCCTCGTTTATAACTTCTTTCAATCCGCGTTTCGGATACAAATTCCGGTATTCACGCACACGGTCGAAGATTACCACCGTGTCGTTCACGGAATAACCGATAACCGTAAGAATCGCCGCGATGAACGATTGGTCGATTTCCATCGAGAACGGCATTATCGAATACAGCAACGAATATATGCCGAGTATGAACATGGTATCGTGAACCAAAGATGCAACCGCACCCAAACTGAACGATACGTTGCGGAAGCGCAACAATATGTAAAGGAAGATGCCGAGCAACGACAATACGACGGCAATTACGGCAGCGTTCTTGATGTCGTCAGCTATGGCAGGACCTACTTTTTGGGATGTTTGCACGCCAAGAGTTTCATCATCCGCGCTCGTGGACAAACGGGCGATGCCGTTTTCATCCAGAACGTACCCTTTGACGAACATTTCCTGCGAAACCTGATACTTCTCCAACAATGGACGGAAGCTCTCGAACATCAAGGCTTCGACTTCCCCGTCGACTTCCGTATTATTGCTTTCAATCTTGTAGTTGGTAGATACGCGGACCTGATTGTCGTTACCTATGGTGATAACAGAAATGCCTGCATCGGTAAATTTCTCCTGCAACATGTCAAGCATTTCCTGCGTATTTACTTTTTCATTGAAACGCACCACGTAGTTGCGGCCGCCGGTAAAGTCGATACCGGGATTAAGCCCCCTGATGGCCAAGGAAACTATCGCTATAGCCACAAAAGCGACTGCAAAACCGTATCCCCATTTGCGGATTCCTATCCAGTCGAGTTTTACGTTTTGCAGGAAGTTCTTGGAAACGGGAGTGGTAAATGTATATTTCTCTATTTTTCCGTTTTCACAAAGCCTGTCGAGCATTATGCGGGTGATGAATATCGCGGTGAACATCGTAGTGATGATACCTACGATAAGGGTGGTCGCAAAACCTTGGATAGGTCCCGTTCCGAAGAAGAACAATATCACACCGGTGAGCAACGAGGTCAAGTTTCCGTCGATAATGGCGGAAAGCGCATTCTTGTAACCGTCGGCCACTGCACGCTTGTGCGTCTTGCCGGCTGCAAGTTCTTCTTTGGTGCGTTCATATATAAGCACGTTGGCATCGACTGCCATACCCATCGTGAGCACGATACCGGCAATACCGGGAAGAGTGAGCACGGCCTTGAACGAAGCAAGTATGCCCACAAGGAAGAATACGTTGCAAAGCAGGGCGAAATCGACAATCAGACCCGGAACTATGCCGTACATGACAATCATGTACACCATCACCAAAACGAAAGCGATGGCAAACGACCACAAGCCCTGGGTTATGGCTTCACGACCGAGGGACGGGCCGACGACATCCTCCTGCACGATGCGCGAAGGAGCCGGCATCTTACCCGAGCGCAAGACGTTTGCAAGGTCGTTTGCTTCTTCGGGGGTGAAATCCCCGGAAATTTCAGAGCGTCCGCCGGTAATTTCCTGATTTACGTTCGGGAATGAATATACCATGCCGTCAAGCACGATTGCGATGCTGCGGCCGATATTGTCTTTTGTAAGTCTCGCCCATGTCTTCGCCCCTTCGGGATTCATCGTCATGCTTACGGTAGAGCTTGAAGACAATTGGCTGAGTTCGCTGCGGGCATCGGTTATCACATTGCCGCCAAGAGGCGCGGATCCGTCGCGGTTGGTAACCTTGATAGCCACGAGCTGGTAATATACGCCGCGTTCGTCAACCGGCTTTACCGTCCAGCGGAATGAAAGGTCGCGGGGAAGGACTTCCTGGACTTGCTTCATTCTCAAATAAGAGGCCACGGCAGCCGTATCGCGCGAACTTACCATGCCGACAGCAGCCGAAGGAATGAGTTGCCCCTGGCTTTGGTTTATCATCAACTTGCTGAACAAGGGATTTTCCTTTTCAAAACGCTGCACCATTTCGATACTGTCCTGTGCAGCGGTCTGCATTTTGGCCAAACGCGCCGCAATCGAATCTGCCGGAACCGTTTCGTCGTCTGCGGCCGCCGTCGTTTCTGCGGGTGCGGGAGCCTCCGTGCTGTCATTCTGCTGGAAATATTCCCTCAAAACCGCGTTTGCCTGTTCCAAGGCGGGATAAATCTCGGTCAGGTTGTATGTTTCCCAAAATTCAAGACTTGCTGAACCTTGAAGAAGTTTCCTGACACGTTCCGGCTCTTTGACACCCGGCAATTCTATCAGTATGCGACCGTTGGTTTCCAAACGCTGGATGTTGGGTTGTACCACACCGAAACGGTCGATACGGGTACGCAATACGTTAAACGCATTGTCCACATTGGCGCGGACCTCGTCGCGTAAAACGGACATTACTTCCTCGTTGGTGCTTTTAAGGCTTATGCGGTCTTTCAAATCGAAAGTGGAAAAAACTGCTGCCAATTTGGCATTGGGGTCGATTTCCTGATATGCTTCATAGAACAGGTCCAGGAAGTCCTTGGTGCTTGCTGACTGTTTCTGGAAGGCCAGATCCATCGCCTTGTTGAATGTTTCATCGGTACTGTTGCCGGACAAGGTACGGACAATGTCGGGAACGGAAACTTCCAACACCACGTTCATACCGCCTTTCAAGTCCAAACCCAAACCGAGTTCTTTCTCGCGGCATTCCTGCAAGGTGTAGCCCATCCAAACCTTTTCCGTTGCCAAGGAATCCAAATATTGGTATTCCTTCATTTTGTCGCCCATCGCGTACTCTTCGGCTTTGCCGTTATAGTAGGATGTAACGGCATTGAAAGAGAGGTAGTAAAGGCATACGAGCGCCATCGCTACCGCAAACGTGATTACAAATCCTTTGTTTTGCATGTCTATATATGGTTATTTTTAATAATTCCTGATGCCCGAATCGCATAAAACCCTATCATGCAAAGGGTTTAAGGCGTGCAAATATACGCGATTTTAAGCAATGTTTGAATATTTATATCCAACTATCTTCTAAATGATCAGCATCGCATCACCGTACGGGCCGAATTTATAATTTTCCTTAACCGCTGTTTCGTATGCCTGCATCACCAATTCATAGCCGCCGAACGCGGCAACCAGCATAAGCAGTTGCGACTGTGGGAAATAGAAATTCGCCACCATCGAATTGGCTACCGTGAAGTCATACGGCGGGAATATGAACTTGTTCGACCAGTGATTAAAGGGAGTTATCTTGCCTTTTGTGCAAACTGCGGTTTCCAAAGCCCTCATGACCGATGTACCAACGGCGCACACTCGTCTTTTGTCGGTTTTTGCCGTATTGACCACTTCGACGGCTGTTTCATCGACTATCATCTGCTCGGAGTCCATTTTGTGCTTGGTGAGGTCCTCCACGTCTATCTTGCGGAAATTGCCCAATCCGGTATGGACGGTTATGAACGCGAAATTCACGCCCTTGATTTCCATTCGTTTCATGAGTTCGCGGGAAAAATGCAGGCCCGATGCCGGAGCGACCACGGCCCCCTCGTTCTTGGCATATATGGTCTGGTACCATTCTGCGTCCTCGGGCTTTACGGGACGCTTTATGCAACTCGGAAGCGGCGTTTCCCCCATCGAATAAAGTGTCTTTTTGAACGATTCGTGGTCGCCGTCGAACAGGAAACGGAGGACACGTCCGCGCGAAGTGGTGTTTTCGACAACCTCCGCCACCAAAGAATCGTCGCTGCCGAAATAGAGTTTGTTGCCTATGCGTATCTTCCGCGCAGGGTCTACCAGCACGTCCCATTTGCAATCTTCCTCAATGATTTCCCTTAAAAGGAAAACATCGATTTTCGCTCCGGTCTTTTCCTTATTGCCGTAAAGCCTTGCGGGGAATACTTTCGTATCGTTGAATACGAAAACATCCTTGTCGTCGTAATATTGCAGGATATCCTTGAATATCTTGTGTTC
>JADIMR010000017.1 GCA_017694565.1 Candidatus Enterocola intestinipullorum
TAGTTACGTTGTTGTTATGCAATACCCATGCGAAAGCCATCTGTGCGAGGCTTTGTCCACGGCTTGCCGCTATTTCATTTAGTCGTCGCATACGGTTGATTACTTCTTCTTTTACATCTGAGGTTTGCAAATATCCGTGTGGGTCGGCAGCCCTCGAACCGGCAGGTATCCCTGAAAGGTAACGGTCGGAAATAAGTCCTTGCGCCAAAACGCAATATGCGATGAATCCTGAGCCTTTTTCCTGCAACATTTGGAACATGCCGTCTTCCGCGCTCCGGTCCATAATGTTGTAGCGGCCTTGGTAGATTATGTACGGGATTTTTTCCGAATGTAGCATGTCTATCGCTTCGCGGGCTTTCTCAACAGGATAATTCGATAATCCCACATACAAGGCTTTTCCCGATTGCACGGCTTTGGACAATGCCATTACGGTTTCTTCGATAGGGGTTTCTCCATCGTAACGGTGCGAATAGAATATGTCTACATAATCTAGTCCCATTCGTTTCAGGCTTTGGTCCAAACTTGCCAACAGGTATTTGCGAGAACTTCCGTCACCATATGGTCCGGGCCACATGCCGAATCCTGCTTTTGTCGATACTATGATTTCGTCGCGATATGGTATGAAATTCTTGCGGAATAGTTCACCGAAATTGCTTTCTGCCGACCCTGCGGGATAACCGTAGTTGTTGGCGAGGTCGAAATGGGTTATGCCGGCATCAAAAGCGGCTTTCAAAATTTTCCCGGCTTCTTCCTGCGATGCCGAATTTCCGAAGTTGTGCCAAAGACCTAATGATATGCGTGGCAGTTTCAGACCGCTGTTGCCGCAACGGATATAGGGCATCGTGCCGTCGTATCTTGAAGAATTAGCCTTGTACATATAATATTGGATTTAGTTGATTAATTTTTCTGCCAGTTCATCGCAACGGCTGAGTACGCCGTTTACGAGGCATACGTTGTCCGCTTTTGCGCGTATGCAAAGTTTCATGTCAGGCAAACGAAGTATTTCTTGATGGAACACCTGTTTGAACCCGTCTATTTCCACTCTCAGTTGAGATATGAATTTGTCCCTGCTTTTCAATGGCGTTTTGTAGGATATTTCCACCCGGGCTATCACGGCATCTATGCCTTTTTCGTGCAATTCAGCGAAACTTATGCCTTTGGTAAGCAAAAATTCATGCCGCGTATGTTCCAGATAATGTTGGTAGTTCGCGTTGTTGACTATGCCTTGCAAGTCGCATTCGTAGTCGCGGACTTTCATTTCCATTTCAAATGCGGGATTTTTCATGCTGCCTTGGTTATTAATAGTTGCTGTTCGAGTATATTACGTTGTAACTTATCAGCCTGTCGTAAAGGCTGCCGAAAGGATGGTAATATACGTATATTGTATATTCGTTTTGTGTTTCCCAAAAGTTGCCTTCTATTTCACCTACGTCTGCGGTATTGCTTCCCAAAGGAACAGCCGCGTAAATGTAATTGTAGCCTCCTTGTTTCAACAGCAAGGTTTTTTCATAGCAGTTCCGTTCGAAATTATACCGCATTTTGGAATCGTCGCTTATCCTGTTACCTGTTATGTCCCCCAAAATATGCACCTCTTTATCCAAATACGGTTCTGTTTCCAATGTGAAATGCGTAAAGAAATAATCCCCGTCGGTGTCAGGATAATCCGAGCCTTGCAAGTTTATTATATAGCGTCCGTTCAAGTCTTTGTCCGAACTGTAAACATGTTTTTCCCTGCGTGGGACATCAGGGTACAAGGTGGCATGGTAGTACGGTTTGTAATATTCGATGCTTTCGATTTCCCGGTCGAGAATCCTTTCCGAAGATATGTCGAACGATTGGTACTGGTTGCCGGCCTTGAAAATCAGTGCCGGATTCATTTTGTAATCGATGCGGTTGTTCTGGTAAAAACTCGGAGATGCCAGAACAGCCTGGTTGTCGCGGCGGCGGTTTTGCTGGATTACGACTCTTAACGTGTTTTGCGGTTGTGAAAGGTCGTAATCCGGATAATTTATGACAAGCGAAACTTGTTGATGCTCTTTCCGATAGTCAATGTCGGTTTGGGAACTTACGCCGCACTCGGTTTGGACGAGATGTTCCACAACGGAAAAACATGCCGTCAAAACGGGATTTTCGTCATCATTGTCTGGATATACTATTATCGCGTAATTTCCCGAAACGGTGCATCCCGCTTCATCGTTCGGAAATTCCAATGTGAAATGATTGTACGGGAAATATGTACCGACGGAGCTTTCATGCTCCAAGTAGCCGCCGGTATATCCGTCGATGTATTGCGACTCAGACAAGTCGGACGGGGTCCAATCCCAGTTGCAATGTATTATTTTGTAGCTGTATGTGTTGAGGGTTTCGGACAAATCGTCGAAGGAGAGGGTGATTTTGTCAGGACTTCCCAATTCTATGACAGGCAGCAGCGGGTTCCGGGATTCGTTCCATATCCGTATGGAGCGGATATCATTGTCGAATGCCCGTGTTTCGTACACTTTCGTGGACGTTCCTACTGCCGGAAAGAACAATGCCGGCAATAATATCGTTAATATTTTTCTTATCATTGCCGGTATGTTTTTATTCGTTTACTTTTTGGAAAAGCATGGTATTTTGAGTTTCCCCGCTTTTTTTAGTCCATAACCACGTGACGGAATTTCCGGATGCCGCCATGTCGTAATCCCAAGTCCCGCAAGCAGGCAGGCCGCTATCGCTGTCCGTGTAATTTATAGCGATAAAACCGTTGTACGTAAAGTATTCGGCCGACAGTTTTTGTTGCCATGTTCCGTTTTCGAGCGAAAACACCGACATGGCGTGGTTGCCGTCCAACCTTATGCGTATGCCGGGATTCGTTACCCCGTCGGCATGCAAGCATTCCCATGTCCCGGAATAGTTGCGGGAATCAGCCAGTACACGCGAGAACTTGCAATTATAGGACCCCGTGCTTCCTCCGGCTTGTGATTCCACCCCGTTTACGGTAAATACAAGGGTGTTGTCATCTACCGAAAGGAAAGTGTTGTTTTGGACGAAAACATTGTTGTTCGCGTCCATTCCGCTTATTTCAAGCACGGTACCGTGGAAATTCCAACTTAATCCGTCATTTACCTGCCATTTTTGCGAGCCGTTGTTGTCATACATCAAAGCGACCGTACAAGCGTCTTTTTCCGAAAATACGGCAACTGTGCGCGTATCCGTGTCCACAGGGTAGTCGTTGACAGCCTGCAATAACCATGTTCCCTGTATTTTCAAATAGGAATACGGGTCGGTTTCTTCGCACGATACGGCCGAGAACAGCAGGATAATGGCGGTAAATAACAGTTTCAGCTGTTTCATTTCAAGTTCGCGAGTGCTTGTTTTATGCGTTCCACCGCTTTTTTGATGTTATCATCGGAAGCGGCATAAGACAAACGTAAGTACTCCGGGGCTCCGAATGCCGCGCCACCGACAGTAGCAACGTGTCCTTGCTCTAAAAGGTACATCGCAAGGTCTGCCGCGTTTTCTATTTTCTTGCCGTCGGCAGCGGCCTTGCCGAAATATGCGTCTACCTTAGGGAACACGTAGAATGCCCCGTCGGGTTTGTTTACCTGCAAGCCTTCGATTTCACTCAAAAGACCGTAAATGAGGTCGCGGCGGCGTTCGAACGCCTTGCGCATTTCTTCGACGCATTCTTGCGGTCCGGTATATGCGGCTTCCGCTGCTTTTTGCGCAATCGCACAAGGTCCGGAAGTATATTGGCCTTGTAATTTGTTGCATGCTTTGACTATCCATTGCGGTCCGGCAATCCAGCCGATGCGCCAGCCGGTCATTGCATATCCTTTGGAAACCCCGTTTACTATGACCACGCGGTCGCGGATTTCATCGAATTGGGCGATGCTTTCGTGTTTGCCCACGTAGTTTATGTGTTCGTAGATTTCATCGGCTATCACGAAAACTTGGGGATGGCGGGCTAGTACGTCTGCCAAAGCTTTCAATTCGGCCTTGCTGTAAACTGCTCCCGTAGGGTTCGATGGCGAGCAAAGAATCAATGCCTTTGTTTTGGGAGTGATTGCAGCTTCCAATTGTCCAGGTGTTACCTTGAAATCCTGTTCTATGCCTGTCTTTATTATCACGTTCGTGCCTTCGGCAAGCTTCACCATTTCCACGTAGCTTACCCAGTAAGGGGCGGGGACAATCACTTCGTCGCCCTTGTCCACGAGGCATAATATGGCGTTGCATACTGATTGCTTCGCACCGTTGGCGCACGAAATTTGCGCGGGGGTATATTCCAAGCCGTTTTCATTTTTCAGTTTTGCGGCTATCGCCTGGCGCAGCGGCATGAAACCCGGGACGGGAGAATAAAAGGAGAAGTTGTCGTCAACAGCTTTTTTGGCAGCCTGTTTTATGTGGTCGGGAGTGAAAAAGTCAGGTTCTCCGACACTTAGGTTGATCACATCTATACCTTGCGCTTTTAATTCCGCGCTCTTCTGTGACATGGCCAGGGTTTCCGATTCGGAAAGGGCAGCCAATCTTGCTGATGTTTGGTTCATTGTACTATAAATTTAATAAGTTGTGTGCGAGACATAAGTACAACGCACAATATTACGGCTGCAAAGTTAAGAAGTTGTTTTTAATTTTCATATATCCTTGCCCGTGGCAGTCGAGGATATATGAAAATTAAGATGTGCCGGATCCGCCGCCGCTTGCTTTGCAAGCGCAAGCATTGTCTTATCACCGGTACAAAACACGGAGTGTTTTTACCGCCCCCCCATGGGGGCGTGCGTTGCACGCCCGGCCATTGTCTCATCCCCCGTGAAATGCCTTTGGCATTTCACTGCCCCCAAAGGGGGCTTCCATCCATAAACATCGTGTGGGTACTAAGAGGTGCCAACTAAAACTAACCACTAACCACTAACCACTAATCACTGTTAAAGCTGTATTAAAGTTTATGTAATCGGAATCATCGGAAAGCAATTTGGGTAAATTTGCATAAACCTTGTTTCACTCGTCAAGGTTTGAAGATTAAAAAAGACGACGATGAAAAAAATAATTGCAGCCTTTACTTTCTTGTTCGTTTCGTTATCGTCGGCAATTGCCGGGGAGGACGACCTTATCGGGATTTGGATCGACGACAAGCAGGAGGCCAAAACCGAGTTTACAAAATGCGAAGACGGTTCGTATGTGGGCAAACTCATTTGGACTGTGAAAGACAAAGGCGACAAACCCTTGAAAGACAGGAAAAATCCCGATAGGAGTTTAAGGGACAACCCGCTCGTCGGAACTGTCGTGATGAAAGGGATTACATACGATAGCGCAAAAAAACAATGGGACATGCCTTGGGCATATGACCCGAGTTGGGGAATGACCGGCTCAGGTTACATAAAACTTGGCGAACAGGGTCAGTTGGTTGTGAAAGGCTCGAAATGGGGCATCACGGTAACGCGCGAACTCACCCGGGT
>JADIMR010000018.1 GCA_017694565.1 Candidatus Enterocola intestinipullorum
GTATTGTATAGTTCAAGCCGTCATTCTCAGCATATTTGCCGCGCTTGCCAACAAAGTCATTGTCAATGGTTTTCTTTAATTTTCGCGGATACACGCTGTTGGGAATGTCCGACTTTTTCGACTTGATATAGTTCCACGCCCCGACCATGTCGAATTCAATAATGGTTTTATCGCTCATCCTGACTTCGTAAACAGTAAGCCCGTCGGTTGTTTTCTGTATTGCTTTTTTTACAGTCAATCCCTTGTAACAATCATTTACAAGTGTCTGAGCTTTCATCGGCAGCTGTTCAAACGGGATTTCCACCCCGGCGTTTTTAGCCTGCAAACAAGCGAAACCTGCCACTGCCACGAAAAACAGCAGCACAAAAGATAATCTTTTCATTGTTTTTATTGTTTTTTTGTTCATTGTCGTAAATCTCCTCTTGGTCATTCAACTGCGAAAGTTACAATTTTTTTGATTATAATATCCTTTTTCAACTGACGAATCCGCGTGATGAAAACAGGCAAATAAAAAATATTGTCAATACCAATACGATTATTAATGGTATGAAGTCTGCGTTGTCAAACGCAGACTCGGCTTTGCCCGTTATCGAAGCCGGAAGATATTTCATTCCGGCAAGATATATGCCATAGCAGGCAAAGCCGACGACTGTGCCTGCCAAAGCTCCCATAATAATATCCAAAGGAAAATGGACTCCCAAATAAATGCGCGAATAAGAATTGAGCAATGCCCACAGTACGACGGGGACAGCTTCCATCCATTTGCGGAACAAACATATAGTGAATACGGCGACTGCAAAAGTATTTGCGGCGTGCGAAGAAATAAAACCGTACAAACCGCTACGGTTACCTTCAACTATATGTACCATGTCCATTATGGCCGGATCATGGGACGGTCGAAGACGTTCGAAAAATGGTTTGCAGAAACCGGATGCGAACTGGTCGGCAAACAAGACACACAAGGCGATGCAGACAGCTACCAGTACCGTTCCCTGTTTCTTGCGGACGATAATCGGATACAATAAAGCCGCATACATCGGAATCCATATCCACCTGTCCGAAATCCAATACATGAAGCCGTCAAAGAAACTATTATGAAGCCCGTTCAAAAAAAGCAGGATTTCCTTGTCAAGTTCTATTATCGCGTCCATAATGATTTTATATGACTCTTAGCGCATCGGACGGCATCCAACCGCTATTTCCGTCCTGCATTGTGATTTCCACCCAAGATCCCACATTGTCCCCGACTTTGACCTTCGTTCCGGTATGCAGTATAAAAAGATCCGTCCCGCTATTGTCGGGAGACGATTTTACAGTAACTGTCGGGGCGAAAATTATGGCTTCGTTCCCGCCTTCCTGAAAATCCTTTTGCTGCGCGGAAAACACAATCGACAAAATGCAAAATGCCAAAGAGACCACGGACAGCGCGAAACCCGTTTTTCGCGACCATACGGGAGCTGCGAAAATATAGGTTGCAAGTGCCGCAAGCATGAAGAGGAACAAGGATACTGCCGTATATGCCCAAACATCGGAACTCGCGATATTTCGTAAATCTTTCCACCATTTGGAGACAAGCATCTCTCCTGCCGGATTTATTTTATCAACTGTCCGTGCCCGCACGAAGTCCAAATTATGGATTATGTCAGGATCATACGGGTCGAGTTTCAATGCCCGTTCGTAATTCAGTATTGCCGAAGCCATATCGTCCATACGATAATAGGCATTACCCAGGTTATAGTAAAGTTCGGAAGACTCGCTACCGCCGGCAATAATCTGTTCGTAAGCCGTTGCCGCGCTTTCATAATCCCCTTGTGCATACATGTCGTTGGCATCGTCGAAAGCGTCTGCAAAGACGAGAGCCGGAAACGAGAAGATTGCCAATATCAATAATGTTTTTTTCATCTTTGCTTTACCTTACTTTAATGTATCCTCTAACTTGCCTATCAAATTAACGGCTTTTTCATAAATCTTGTCCATCGACAAGCTTTCGCCAGCCGCCGGAGAAAAACGGGCGAATTCGCAGTCCGAGAGCGTATCCAAAAATTCCCTTGCCAATTCTGCCGTGGCTTTATGCTCTATAAGTTTTTCCTGGACATTCTCTTTCGTCAGGCTCGAAGCGGGAATTGACAATTTATCTCCCAAATATCCCCACAAGGCTTTCATGGTTTCTTCATAAAATTTGGAAGCATCGCCGGCTTTTTTGAATTTTGCCGCAGATTTCAAACGTTTTTTAGCTTGTTTGTTCGCACTTTTTGTCTTCATCCTTGCCAAATCCGCATTTTCTTTGGCCCTGCGGCGCAATATTACCAATATCAGAAGGAACAAGGCCAACGGTATCACAAAGCACAAGACAAACGCCGGACTACCGTAAAAATATTCGCCTGTCTTGTCCAAGCCTTTATTGGAATGGATATAACGTATGTCCGTTCCGATGTTCTTAACATCTTCTTTGTTTACTTTGTAATTCTGCACGGATGGGGACTGCGTATCCTGCGTACCTCCCTTGCCCTCTTCAACCTTTAATGTGTATGCTGGTGTTTTGAGTGTCTTGTAGGTTTTCGCCGTTGTGTCGAAATATGAAAATTCGGCCGATGGAATTTCAAACTCCCCGCCAAAACGCGGTATCGCCAAATATTCGATTTTCCTGCTGCCTTGCAAGCCGTTAAGCGAAGTTTTCACGCTTGTTTCAACTTTCGGGTCGTACACATCGAAATCCAAGGGGAACTTGATTTCGGGATTTTTCAACAAACGCAGGTTGCCTGTACCGCTTAAATTTATTTTAACCGTTACAGCGTCGTTTGCTTTCAGTTCCGTAGCCGAAATATCGCTTTGCATGGTGAATGTTCCCACCGCACCCTTGAAGCTCGATGGAGCACCGGCTGGCAACGGCATGACTTCGACTTCCGCACCTGGGATACGCAAAGTTTTGTTTACGTTGCTGTACGTGCTGAAAAAATCGTCGAAAAAATTATTTACCTGCCGATTGTTCCGCATCCGTAAAGTAACATCCACTTCTCCCGGTTCAATCGACAAATCACCGGAACGCTGCGGGAACAACAAACTCTGTTTCAAAACGAATGTATTATAATTGCGCCCGTCATAATGTTCCAACTGCAATTGCCTGTTGGGATCAAGTTCCACATCCTGCACATAAAAACCTTTGAACTCGGGGAAATTAACCGTTCCGAAACCTGCAAGGTCGTACCGCGTGTAGATTTTATATGTAACCAACAAGGCTTCCTGCTCGTAGACTTTGGTTTTGGATAAGATGGCGCGCACGAATATTTGCTCGTCATCGGGAATACGGGCCTCTGCCCCGTTGCCGCCTTCCTCGACCGGGATGCCTTGACCGCCTCCGTGGATGGTTTGACCGCCACTTGACGCGCCTGCATTGCTGTCAGGAGGCAGGACCTCGATAGTCAATGGATTTGACGAGTATTTGTTCCCTTTCACCGTTATTTCAGCAGGTCCGAGCGTATATTTGCCAGGGTCTACTCCTACCAGTACGTATGAATACGATATGGTTGTATTCTTGGTAACGGATCCGTTCACGATTTGTACGCTGGAACTGCGCGAAGTGGAAGGACCGAAAAGGACGTTGAAACCGGACATTTCCGGTGCGAGGAAATTTTTACCTTCCTTATTAAGGCTGTACGTAACCCTGAACTGTTCTCCCGCCACTACGGTACTTGGGGCATCAGCCGTAAAATTTACCTCATTCTCAGCGGATTTGGCTGAAAATACGGGTAACAATAACAAGGATACGAATAATATTATATGATATTTCATAATTCTGTCGTAGTTGTTGCACGCCACGCTAAATGGCGATTATTTGTTCGAATCACCAATCTTTTTCCAAACGACGCTGCCCTCTTTGCGGCTGTAATTTTTCCCGTGTTTCCTCTTCTTTTTCAGAAAACGCATCCAAAATCTGCTCGGCAGCATCTTTTGACATTTCTTCCTGCCGTTGCTGCTCTTGCTGTTGTTCTTGCTGGTTCTGTTCTTGTTGTTCCTGTTGCTGCTGGTTCTGTTCTTGTTGCTGTTGTTCTTGTTGCTGTTGTTCCTGTTGCTGCTGCTGTTGTTGCTGGTTCTGCTGCTGTTGTTGGAACTTCAATTTCTTTTGGGCAAGAGCAAGGTTAAACCGGGTTTCCTCATCTTCAGGTACGGCTTTCAAAGCGTTTTTATAAGCCTCCACGCTGCCTGCGTAGTTCTCAGCCTTATACAACGCATTCCCCATATTATGATATGCGGATGAAATTTGCTGCTTGTCGTCGCTCAAATCGGCTGCTTCCTTGAACTTTAAAGCAGCATCTTCGTATTTTTCTTGACGATAGAGGCTGTTCCCGAGATTGAAACGGCTTTCTACGGATTTGTCGTCCGTGTCAATGCCTTTACGATACTCTATTTCCGATTCTGTAAATTTCCCGTCCTCGTACAATTTGTTCCCGCTGCGTATGTCGGGGTTTGCATTCCCCGCTGCTGCGGGAATCACAGCCGAACCCAAAATCATTGCAAACAAAAATTTTTTCATCGCCTTAGAATAATCTTACATTTTTAAAAAGAGGATTCTTCCTGTCGGTCAAACATGATCCGGCGAGTATCAAAAACAGGGCGACCCATGCAAACGGCGCGAACTGTTCGTTATAATCGGAATAAACTTGCGATTCGATTTCTGTTTTGGACATCTCGTCCAATTCGGAAGTCAAAGCCCGGACTGCGGCTCCGGCATTATCGGCACGCACATAAAGTCCGCCGCCGGCTTCCGCTATTTCGTTACACATCTGCTCGTTCAACTTTGTAACTACGACATTGCCTTGGCTGTCTTTATGGAAGGAGTTCGTTCCCGGCACGGGGATAGGCGAACCTTGCGGGGTCCCCACGCCCACCACGTTAACTGTAACTCCGTTATCCCGTGCCATTTTCGCCATGGCCACGGCATCGTCTTCATGATTTTCACCATCGGTTATGACCACGATGGAGCGGCTGACATCCTCTTGTCCCGAAAACAGTCCCATCGCCATCCGTATGGCCGACCCTATTGCCGTACCTTGTACCGGAACCATGCCCGGATCGATTGAAGACAGGAACATTTTCGCGGAACTTGCATCGGTAGACATCGGCATTTGCACGTATGCATCGCCTGCAAACACGATGAGGCCAACCTTGTCATTGTCCAAACCGTCTATTACCCTTGACAATATCTGCTTTGCACGCTGCATACGGCTCGGCTTCAAATCCTGCGACAACATTGAGTTGGAAACATCTATTGCCACCATGACTTCTATGCCTTTGCGCTTGACTGTTTCCAATTTGGTACCGAATTGCGGACCTGCCATTACAAAAACAATCAGAGTCAATGCAATGAAACTAGACAAGAACCTCACTCTCGGTCTCCAATGGGAAACCTCGGGCATGAGCGCGGACAACAGCCTTTTTTCTCCCAACTTGTCCAATCTACGGCTTTTTACTATCAAGCCGTAATAGAACAAGACCGCGAGCAAGGGCAACACGATTAAAAATATGAAATAATCCGGATGTGCAAATCTGAACATGTTTTTCCTCCTGTAAAAAAATTACGGTATCGAACGCAGGACTGTATTACGCAACACTACGTCGCACAACAGGCAAATGAAAGCTGCAAGCGCGAAGAGATGGTACAGTTCTTCCTTGCTGCTGAATTCCTTCACATCGATTTTCGTTTTTTCCAATGCGTCTATTTCATCGTAAACGGCCTGCAAGCCTTTGGTATCAGTCGCACGGAAATATCGTCCGCCTGTCAATTCCGCGATTTGCATAAGCGTCGGTTCATCTATATCCACATCGATATCCTGGTATTGTATGCCGTATGGTGTCCTGAACGGATACGGGGCCTTGCCTCGCGTCCCTACACCGATGGTGTAAACCCTTATACCGAAAGTTTTCGCTATTTCCCCGGCGGTAACCGGTGCAATTTCGCCCATGTTGTTCGTACCGTCGGTAAGCAATATTACCACTTTCGATTTGGCTTTGCTGTCTTTTATCCTGTTTATGGCCGTTGCCAGACCGGAACCTATCGCCGTACCGTCTTCTATCATACCGAATTGCACGCCTTGCAGCAAATTGATTAATTCGGCATGGTTTACCGTCAACGGACACTGGGTGAAACTCTCACCTGCGAACACCACCAAACCGATATTGTCATTCGGCCTGCTGCCTATAAAATTGACTCCTACCTGCTTGGCAGCATCCAAGCGGTTGGGCTTCAAGTCCTCCGCCAACATGGACCCGGATATGTCCACCGCCATCACTATGTCTATGCCTTCGGTTGTCTTGTTGCTCCAATTATCCGTTTTCTGCGGACGGGCGATAGCCACTATCAACAATGCCGACGCAAGCATTCCGAGGATAAACGGCAAATGCCTGAGATAAACGACAGGCGATTTTTTCATTCCTTCGAACGCCTTTGTGGAAGAAAACTTGATTTCTGCCGTGTAATATCTGTTTCTCAATACATACCAGACAATGGCGGGTACCAACAGCAAAAGGAACAGCAGGTATAACGGATACTCGAAAGTCATTTTTTATCCTCCTTGTTTTGCTCGTTTGCGTTTTGTCCGTCTTCGGACGCATCTTCGGCGGCAGGGGCGTCGGCCGGTGCGGTTTTTTCCACAAAAGCGAAAGCATCGGACATGCTGCGCTGGTTTTCGTCTTCCAACGGTATGAATTTTGCGAATTTGACCAAATCCGAAAGCTCCAGCATTTGCCTAAGCAATTGACGTACCTCTTCCATCTCAGGATTCTTCCTTACAAAGGCAAGAATCTGTTCCGATGTCAATTCCATCGCATTTATACCGAACCGCCTGTCCATGTATTCTCGTAAAATATCGGTTATCTCGGTATAAAATTCCTTTATTTTGCCACTTTGCCACAGTTTTTCATCTTTTACCTGCTGCAATCTCAGCAATGCTTCCTCGTGGGGAGGCAATTGGGGTTCAGGCGTTTTACTTATGAACGGGACTTTCTTTTTGAACACGTATTTTATCAATACGAAAGCGATGATTGCCAATCCTGCTATCACAGCGAGGGCTATTCCGCTCCACGTAAAAAATTCCTGCCAGCTGAACGGGGCATTCATCACCGGCTTGATGTCTTTCACGTCATCCATATCGGGATTCACCTCGACGGTGTTCACGCTAAGCCCCAATGCCCTTGACAGGAGCGTATCCCCATTGCAGGCGAAAGGCATTGCCGGAATATAATAGAACCCGCTGTCGAACGAAGTCGCTATCAAATCCATATTCACCTGGATAAGTCCGTCTTTAAGTTCAAGGGTATCGAATTTTGCGTTTTCCACAAGCTCTACCCCGCGCACCACCGTGTCCGAAAACAAAGGCACGGACACCTCGTCGCCGGGCTGTTGGTTGAATTCATAATGCAGACTGACATGTTCGCCTATGCGTATCTGCTGCGGCTCGATACTGCAACTTACCGAGGAAACGGCAGCTGCCGCATCGATTGCGGCGGTTATGCAAAAAAACAATAGGATTTTCGTTTTCATCATTATCCTCTCATTCGGAACAAGGCTATCAAAGCTTTGACGTAATCTTCATCGGTACTTACCGAAACCATGTCCACTTTGTTCTTTGAAAAAATCTTTCGATTGCGCTCTTGGCTATTCTGCCAATATTTTTCGTAGGCCTTTCTTACGTTTTTGTCGGACGTGTCCACGTACATGCTTTGTCCGGTCTCCGAATCTTCCATTTTCATCAATCCGACGTTTGGAAGCCCGGCATCGCACGCATCGTAAACCTGCATCGCTATCAGGTCGTGTTTGCGGCTTGCAATCATGGCGGCCTTTTCAAAGTCTTCGCAGATGAAATCGGAAATCAAAAACGCCGTCGAACGTTTCTTTATGGCGTTGGTAAAATATTTAAGCACGAAAGAAACGTCGGTGCGTCGGCTTTGGGGCTGGAAATTAAGCAACTCCCTTATGATATAGAGAATATGCTTGCGTCCTTTCTGCGGTACGATGAACTTTTCAACACGGTCCGAAAAAAGTATCACCCCGACTTTGTCGTTGTTTTGAATGGCTGAAAATGCCAGTGTCGCGGCAATTTCCGTTATCATTTCGCGTTTGGAACTGCCCCGTGTGCCGAAATCCCCGCTGCCGGAAACATCGATGAGCAACATTATGGTCAATTCCCGCTCTTCCTCGAAAATCTTTACGTAAGGTCTGTTGAACCGTGCAGTAACATTCCAGTCGATACTGCGTATGTCATCTCCGAACTGGTATTCCCTCACCTCCGAGAAAGCCATACCCCTGCCCTTGAAAGCCGAATGGTATTGCCCCGCGAAAATATTTTGCGACAAGCCCCTCGTCTTGATTTCTACTTTGCGGACTTTTTTCAATATTTCGCTTGTCTGCATATTCAAAACTGTAATTTGAAACGCTTAATTATCAGGGAACTTCGGTAACGTTCAAAATTTCGGAAACTATGTCGTCCGAAGTAAGGTTGTTGGCTTCCGCCTCATAACTCAAACCGATACGATGGCGTAGCACGTCATGGCATACGGCTCTTACGTCTTCCGGTATCACGTATCCCCTGTGCTTGATAAATGCGTAAGAACGGGCCGCCGAAGCCAGGCTTATGGATGCTCGTGGAGACGCGCCGAAAGAAATCATGCCTTGCAAATCGGGCAGGTTGAACGCTTTCGGGTCGCGGGTAGCAAATACTATGTCAAGAATGTATTTCTCGATTTTCTCATCCAGATATATTTCTTTGGCGACTTCGCGGGCGGCTAAAATCTCGTCAGCCTTGATTACCGGCTTTACTTCTGCCGGCTTTGTACCGATATTCTGGCGTATGATGAGACGTTCTTCCTCCTGTTTGGGATAAGTAACCACGACTTTCAGCATGAAGCGGTCCACCTGCGCCTCGGGCAACGGATACGTACCCTCCTGCTCGATCGGGTTCTGTGTCGCCAAAACCAAAAAAGGCTGGTCAAGCTTGTATGTGGTATCCCCGATCGTAACCTGTCTCTCCTGCATGGCTTCGAGCAACGCGCTTTGCACCTTTGCGGGAGCCCTGTTTATTTCATCAGCCAAAATGAAATTCGCAAAAATCGGGCCTTTCTTGATAACGAACTCTTCCGATTTCTGGCTGTAAATCATCGTACCGAGCACGTCGGCAGGCAACAGGTCGGGAGTGAATTGTATGCGGCTGTACTTGCTGTCGATTAACTGCGCGAGGGTTTTGATCGCAAGGGTTTTTGCAAGACCGGGAACACCTTCGAGCAAAATGTGTCCGTCGGATAGCAATCCTATCAACAAGGATTCCACCAAATGTTTTTGTCCGACTATGACTTTGTCCATACCGATGTTCAACACATCGACGAACGCACTCTGCTTTTCTATACGTGCGTTTAATTCCCTGATATCAACTACCGGATTCATATCAATATATTATTAATGGATAATTCGCATTCGAATATGTTGGCAATGCGAATATAGTCGAATTGTTAAAATTTTGTCCCTGCTTATTGGTTAAAAGACTTTAAGCAAGATATAAAAAGTGAGTACGAATCATGACTTCGCATCCATATAGCTGTTACTCAATCGATTCGATATGCAATCATAACACGGGCCCCCGCACCTTTCTTATAATCCAAGGCCACGGACACGCTGCCGCCGCCCGTAACCCATGTCGAATAAACATTCGCTCCGCCGGCCAACAAATCATCCATCCTCGACATGTCGTCATCTATGTCCCGGGAACTGAAAGTTTCCTCGTCTTCGGTCGGCATTCCATAACTCATACTCATTACCTGCTTCATATACAGATAATTATTATACAAGGCCGACCATGAAATCTGGTTCGGAAGATACACGTTTACTTCTTTTACCATGTCTTCCTCCGCTTCGACATAGATTGTACAATCGCCGTAAGCGACGAACGAACCTTGTAGCAACGCCTGGTTTTCAGTCTGCCCTATAACGTAGCAACCGTTCGACTCGAATTGCCTGACCAAATCCGGCAAACTGCCGCCAAGGACCGTATTGTTGAACTCCATCTGTCCACCGGACCCTGACGGCCGGGCATAAGAAACCGCTGCGGCCGTCAAACAACAAACCGCAAAAAACAAGGCACGGAGAAATTCCGGGCCTTTATCAAACTTCACAATCATCGTACAAGGAATATTTATAGTGAATCAAATAATCAGTATTGTTTGGCCAGTTCCCGTGCTTTTTGCAAAGCCTTTTCGCTTTTCGGATCGGTCAGGGCTTCGTCCAATACGGGAATTTTCAACACCATGCCCTTTTCCACCTCTGCCGGATCACTCAACAAATCACGGTTCGCGTCGTACACGTAAACCCAAAAATCCTTGCTTCCGAACGCCCTGTAAGCAACCATGGTCAGGCGGCTGCCGTCGATTACCGTAACATGTTCGCGCACCGGGGCGTTCATGGCCGTTTCGTATGTGTAGCTTTCAAACGGGTCTGCATTTGCGGTTTGCACGGAATCGTCCATTCCTTCATACAAAGATTCCTCGGCCGCTATGCTGTCCGCATATAAACTGTCAGCGAGCGACAAATCAAGAATATCTCCTGCCTCGTCGTCCTGCGCGTTGTCATGGGAAACTTCAACCAAAACATCCCCTCTGCCTTCATTGAAAGGAAAATGCACATCGTATGAGATGAAGAAAAACACCGACAAGGCGACTAACACGGCCGCGACGACAATCCGCAATGCCGCTTTGGAATCCTTGCGTTTGCCTCTACCGTCTTCCATCTGCGTATGTCCCGCGCCTTGCTGTCCTGCCATGTCATTATTTGCCGCCATCGCGGCATCCACGGCCTGTCCTTCCTCAATGCCGCCAGACACGGATTCCGCCCCATTCCCGCCTATCGTGCCGCCGGCGGCTGTTACTTCCTTATCGTCGTCATGCGCCGCGCCCTGAGGCACTTGCGGGGAATCTTCAGCCTTGTCCGCAACGGGAGCGTCATGTCCACTTGCCAAATCATCCGGAATTTCCGTAACTACCGTATCCAAATGCGCATAGGGTTCGTTTACAGATTGTTTCACTGCCGTTTCGGGGGTAAACCCGACTTTGAAATGAGGCGGCAATACTATCTCTTTCCCCGTACTCACATCCACGCTTCTGCGACCGTCGACCCACGTAAGTTTGAATGTTCCGAGTCCTTTTACCTTCACTACTCCGTCGCGTTCCAGATATTCAGCCACGACATCGATCAATTCACGCAGGAATTGTTCCGAGAATTTTTTGGAAACTCCGGCTTGTTGAGATATTATGTCTGTCAATTCCTGGACTGAAACTTTTTTTTGCGAA
>JADIMR010000019.1 GCA_017694565.1 Candidatus Enterocola intestinipullorum
CGAAGAAAACGACGTGACGGTAATGGACGGCATCCGTATGCCGCTGGAACGTTCTGCCGCTCTGCTGAAATGGGAGATGGCTGGCGAAGTGCTTATTACCGGAGTATTGAACGAAGGTGACATCAACAAGAAGGACGGCTGCAAGCAAGCGGCTGAACTGGCGCATAAATTCTGAACGTATGAAGGTATTGTTGATTAATGGCAGCCCGAATCAAACGGGCTGCACCTATACCGCCATGCACGAAGTGGAAACCACCTTGCAGGCAAACGGCATTGAGACGGAATTGCTGTATTTAGGCAAGAAGCCCATAGCGGGTCCGCCGGGCTGCGCCCGGTGCTTGCTCCGCAAGCTACATTGTCTTATCCCCAGTGCAACCCGCTTCGCGTTTTGCACTGCCCCCAAAGGGGGCGAGGGCCGGGGGTTCGATTGCCACAAAAAAATAACCGCAACCCCTTTGGGATTGCGGCTTCGTTTTGCTCGTGGGCGTTGAGGGATTCGAACCCCCGACCCTCTGCTTGTAAGGCAGATGCTCTGAACCAGCTGAGCTAAACGCCCTCTTTCTGTCGAAAGCGTTGCAAAGGTACAACCTTTTTTGAAACCTGCAAGCGTTTCGACAAATATTTTTCAAAAAAATATTATTCTAACGTACAAAAGACAGTTCCTGCCCACGGGCAGTTTCATTGAATTCCCCGTTTTTGAAAACAGGTATGCCGTTGACAAAGGTATATTGCACCTGTGTGGTAAAACTACGGTTCTCATACGGGGACCAACCGCACTTTGACAATATTTTGTCTTTTGTGAGCGACCAATGCTTATTGCGGGCGACAATGACCAAATCGGCCTTGAAACCCTTGCGAATAAATCCTCTTTTTTCGATACCGAACAACTTCGCCGGATTATGGCACATCTTCTCCACGACAGTCTCCACACCGGTCTCTCCCTTTTTGGCCAATTCCAACATAAGCGGAAGCGAAAATTGCACACCGGGCATTCCCGATGCCGCAGTTAGCGCGTCGCCCTGCTTGGCTTCCCATGTATGGGGAGCATGGTCGGTCGCCACCACGTCGATTTTATCCGTTGCCAGGGCAGCAAGCAGGCTTTTACGGTCGTTCTCGCTTTTAATCGCCGGATTGCATTTGATTTTTGTCCCGTAAATTTCATAATCGTTGCTGCTGAAAAGCAGGTAATGCACACAAACCTCGCAAGTGATGCTTTTATTATCGACAGGAACGTTCTTGAACAAGGCAAGTTCTTTCTGCGTGCTGACATGTGCCAAATGCAAGCGCGTGCCATATTTGAGGGCCATGTCCACAGCCTTTGCGGAAGCCCTGAAACAAGCATCTTCCGAACGAATCCCGCTATGGCAGTTTACCGGAATCTTGTCTTTGTACAAATTCTTGTAATGTTCGATGTTCTTTTTAATTATTTCATCGTCTTCGGCATGTACCGCTATCGGAAGTTTCACTTCACGGAACAACCTGTCCACGCTTCCGGCATTCTTCAAAGCCATTGACCCGGTGGTCGTTCCCATGAAGAACTTCACACCGCACAGCCGGCTTGCGTCCGCCGAAAGCAGCTGCGGCAAATTGTCGTCTGTCGCTGCAATATAGCACGAGAAATTGCACATCGACTTGGTTGCCGCCATGGACATCTTGTTTTCCCACGATTTCAAGTCGATTGTGGGCGGATTGGTATTCGGCATATCCATTACCGATGTAACTCCTCCTGCCACCGCTGCTCTTGATTCGGTATGGAAATCCCCGCTTTCGCCGTTCCCGGGATCTCGGAAATGCACATGGTCGTCAATGACACCGGGCAGAAGCCAGCAATCTGAAGCGTCTATTACTTCCGACTTCTCCATAATATCCTTTGGCGGTTCTTTTTTATAAATGGCTTCTATCGAATCACCGTCCACCAAAACCGAACCTTTGAATACGCGCCCCTCATTTACTACATGGGCATTATATATCAAATACATTTCCGTACAAATGACTTTTACCTGTCCAACGCTTGTTTGTCGATTTTCTTGAATCTGAGCTTTATCACTCCTATCGCCGCTTCCGTGAATATGCCGCCGCTCATTTTGGAAGTACCCGCCTCCCGGTTCACGAATATTATGGGAACTTCTTTTATCTTGAATCCCATTTTGTATGCGGTGTATTTCATCTCGATTTGAAAAGCGTAACCGACAAATTTGATTTTATCCAAGTTGATGGCTTTCAATACATCCGCTTTATAACAAACGAACCCGGCAGTAGCATCGTTCACGGGCATTCCTGTAATAATACGCACGTATTTCGATGCGAAATAAGACATAAGCACCCTGCCCAATGGCCAATTCACCACATTTATCCCCGTAATATAGCGCGAGCCTATTGCAATGTCGTTGCCGTCGTGCGCACAGGCTTCGTATAATTTGGGCAAAGAGGCCGGATCGTGGGAAAAATCCGCATCCATTTCTATGACATAGCCGTACCCGCGCTCCAATGCCCATTTGAACCCGGCGATATAAGCCCTGCCCAACCCCTGTTTTCCTGGACGGGACAACAAATGCAGACGGTCGGGAAAATCGCTTTGCAAGCCTTTAACTATACCGGCCGTGCCGTCAGGCGAATTGTCGTCGATGACCAGAATATCAAAAACTTTCGGCAAAGCGAAAACCGCCTTTATAATTCTTTCAATGTTTTCTTTTTCGTTGTATGTGGGAATCAATACGATACTGTCGCTCATTTGTGCAGGGTTTTAAATTCATCAGGCATGGACGGATCCGCATCTGCTAAAAAACACTGCCGGGCATGTCCCATGCTATGATTATCCAAAGGTAGGAAAAAAAACGGCGGGACAAAGCTCCCGCCCATGAAAGTTGCAAAATAACCACTAAACCGGAGGTCCGCAGATAACAGGATGGCAAAACAGGAATGTCATATTTTTAAATATGGAAAGCATGGCTTATGGAAGAAAGCATACGTATTTTAACCGGATTGCAACGATGCAAGCAATTCCGAGCTTGTGCGGTGAAGCAGAGGATGTACGAAACCGGGAGCAATCTCGTTCAGGGGTTGAAGCACGAACATTCTTTCTGCCATACGCGGATGAGGAACCACAAGCTGCGGCTCGTTGATTATGGCATCCCCATAATATATTATGTCGATGTCCATGGTACGGTCGTGATATTCGCAAGCCATGCTTTTCCTTTCCCTCCCCAAACATCTTTCAATGCCGTTGATTTCCGACAAAAGGGACTGCGGGGACAAAACAGTCGCGACCTCGATTGCCTCGTTTAAAAAATCGTTATCGCTTTTGAATCCCGCAGCCGGATTCTCGAAACGGGACGATTTCGCCACTATTTTGCCCACTCGCCGCCCGATTAAGGCTTCGGCGGCATCCAACAAGGCATCGCGGTCGCCCAAGTTGCTGCCCAATGCAAGGAAAACCTTATTCTTCCTGCTGCTGTTTTGCGATGTTTGCACGTTTGCGGTCGTTTTCATCAAGCAATATCTTTCTGAGCCTCATGCTTTTCGGAGTAACTTCCACGTACTCGTCTTCCTTGATGAATTCCAAGGCTTCTTCCAAGCTCAAAATCACGGGAGGGGCTATTTTCGCTTTCTCGTCAGAACCGGAAGCCCGCATGTTGGTGAGTTTTTTCGACTTGGTAACATTGACCGTCAAATCTCCTTCCTTGCAATGCTCGCCCACGACCTGTCCCCCGTATACTTCCTCTTGGGGATTTATGAAGAACTTGCCACGGTCCTGCAATTTGTCCAAAGCGTATGCGAAGGCCGTCCCGCTCTCCATGGCTATGATAGAACCGTTCGTCCTGCGTTCTATTTTGCCTTTGAACGGCGCGTATTTTATGAAACGGTGCGCCATGACCGCCTCGCCTGCGGTAGCGGTAAGTATATTCGTTCGCAAACCGATTATGCCTCGTGACGGTATCTCGAATTCCAAATGTATGCGGTCGTTCTTGGTGTCCATGCTGAGCATCTCGCCCTTGCGGTTTGCAACCATCTCTATGACCTTGCCTGAAAATTCATCCGGGACATTTATCGTAAGTTGCTCTATCGGTTCGCATTTGACTCCGTCGATTTCCTTGATGATAACCTGCGGCTGCCCCACTTGCAACTCATAACCCTCGCGGCGCATTGTTTCAATAAGTACGGACAAGTGCAACACGCCGCGGCCGTAAACATGCCATACGTCGCTGCTTTCTTCCTTGCGGACACGCAAGGCAAGGTTCTTGTCCAACTCGCGCACCAAACGGTCGTTTATGTGCCGGGACGTGACGTATTTGCCCTCACGGCCGAAAAACGGGGAATTGTTTATGGTGAACACCATACTCATGGTAGGCTCGTCAATGGCAATCGGCGGCAGGGCTTCGGTGTTTTCAACATCACAAATACTGTCGCCTATCTCGAAATTCTCCAAGCCTACGACCGCGCATATCTCGCCGGAAGACACTTCGGCGACTTTTGTTTTCCCGAAACCGGAAAATACATCAAGCTCCTTTATCCTGCATTTGTTGCGGCTACCGTCGCGATGTACCAAAACCACGTCGGTATTTTCCCTGATTGTTCCGCGATGCACCCTGCCCACGGCAATACGCCCTACATACGATGAATAATCCAGCGAGGTTATAAGCATTTGCAAACTGCCTTCGATGACTTCCGGAGCGGGAATGTATTTCAAAATGGCATCCAAAAGCGGATATATGTTATCGGTAGGCTTGCGCCAGTCTTCCGACATCCAATTCTGTTTGGCAGAACCGTAAATCGTCGGGAAATCGAGCTGGTCCTCGTTGGCATCAAGGCTGCACATCAAATCGAAAACGGCCTCCTGCACCTCGTCGGGACGGCAATTGGGTTTGTCCACCTTATTTATGACCACTATCGGCTTCAAACCTATTTCTATGGCTTTTTGCAACACGAAACGTGTCTGTGGCATCGGACCTTCGAAAGCGTCCACCAACAGCAGCACGCCATCGGCCATGTTGAGCACACGCTCCACCTCTCCGCCGAAATCGGAGTGTCCCGGCGTGTCTATGATATTGATTTTTGTGTTCTTATAAACAATCGAGACATTCTTGGACACGATTGTTATTCCGCGTTCCCTTTCAAGGTCGTTGTTGTCCAATATCAATTCTCCGGCTTTTTCGTTATCCCTGAAAAGCGAACCGGCTATCAACATTTTGTCCACCAATGTGGTTTTCCCGTGGTCCACATGGGCAATAATCGCTATGTTCCTAATATCCTGCATACAATATCTCTAAATTCGCCGCAAAATTAACGCAATCGGACGAGAATTTAAAATGAAAATAACCTGCTTGGCAGGTTATTTTCATTTTATTCAACGGCATGGACATTTCCGCTCAAACGTCCATGCACGTGTCATGGTCTTATATGCCGGTAACCGAGGCAATGCCGCTTTTTCAATCGTCCAACAAATAATCGACGCTTGAAACGACTCTCACGCTTTTGATATAAGGAGTATTGCTGTCGCGGTCGGAAATCGAAAACTGCCCTTGCGACGCCTTTTTGATTTTTCCTAATTTGCTGTCGGAGTCCTGCGCGAATTTTTCCGCCGCTTCGCGTGCGTTCTTGGTGGCTTCCTCGATCATTTCAGGTTTTATGTCGTTCAACTTTGTAAAGGAATATTCGGTCTTGTATTCCCAGCCGGTAGCCATCGGTATGCCTTTTTCCAGCAGTTTACCCTGCTCAGCCTGCAATTCGATGATAGCCTGTACCTTGTCAGTACAAACGGTAACGACAGAAGTTACGATATAGTTGTAACGCAAATCGTTCGACGCATATTGCTGGGTGGAAGCGTCATATACGTCAGGCGCGGCGACCGTGATTTCATCATCGCCGATGCCGGCGGCTTTAAGGAATGCCACGACAGTATTGTTCTTCTGTTTCACCTGCGCATAAAGCTGCATGAGGTCGTTTCCCGCCAATTTGTAAGCGAACGGGCTGATTGCCCTGTCTGCCATCACTTCGCGTTCGGCCAAGCCTTTTACGGAAACCACACGCGAAGCGTTGGCGGAAATTTTGCCCGTCGAATAAAGGGCGATACTGAAAATCACGGCGGCTGCCGTCAATCCTGCGGCAATCCATAAACCTAATTTGTTCTTTTCCATAGTCAATTAAATGTATAAATAAAGTAACCTCATCATTTCGGTGCAAGCCTGCCGACGAAATCCATGGCGGTTTCCACATTGGGGATATTGTCCGCGACAAGCATCCGTTTTCCTTGCGATTCCCTGAAACGGCAACGGTTGCTCATCTCCGCCACCTTCGCCAATATAGACCCGAATAACTCCGAATTGTAAAACGTGGAATCCGTATCGGAGGGGAAATATGCCGTAAGACGTGAATTTTTTATGGTTATCTTTTCCAATCCGAGTGTCATGCCGAGCAAACGCAGACGAACTACATTCAACAATTCCTTGCTTTCGGGCGGCATGGGACCGAAACGGTCCGTCATCTCGTTTTCGAAATCCTTGATTTTGGCAGGGTCTTTAATCATGTCCAAACGGCGGTATAAGTCTATGCGTTCGGAAACACTGCTGACATAGCTTGCCGGCAACAATATTTCCAAATCCGACTCGAATACGCAATCCGATGTTATGTTCTCCCTTTCTGCTTTTATCTCGTCGGCGAACACGTCGCTGAATTCCTCGTATTTCAGTTCATGCACGGCCTCGTCCAAAATCTTGTGATAGGTTTCAAAGCCCAAATCGGCGATGAATCCGCTCTGCTCGCTGCCAAGGATGTTTCCTGCCCCCCTTATGTCCAAGTCCTGCATGGAAATATGTATGCCGCTTCCGAGATCCGAAAAATTCTCGATAGCCTGCAAACGCCGTTTGGCATCCGGGGGCAACGCTCCCAACGGGGGGCTTATAAGA
Source organism: Candidatus Enterocola intestinipullorum (assembly GCA_017694565.1). Classification (GTDB taxonomy): domain Bacteria; phylum Bacteroidota; class Bacteroidia; order Bacteroidales; family Paludibacteraceae; genus Enterocola; species Enterocola intestinipullorum. The sequence continues at coordinate 6,903 of JADIMR010000019.1, forward strand.
TAGCAGAAGGCCTTTTTGTTGGTTCGTCCCACACGTCCGCGCAATTGGTGCAAATCGCTGAGACCGAAATGCTGCGCGTTGTTCACGAACATGGTATTCACGTTCGGTATGTCCACGCCCGACTCGATTATCGACGTACAAAGCAGTATGTCGTATTCCCCCGCTATGAAATCCAACAATATGCCCTCCAGCTTGTCGCTGTCCATTTGTCCGTGTCCCACGCAAATCCGGGCTTTCGGGACCATTTTGCGCAGGCGTGTTTCTATTCCGGGCAAGTCGCTGACATGGTTGTTGACAAAAAACACCTGTCCTCCCCGTGCAAGCTCGAACTCTATCGCTTCTTTTATCAGCTCGTCATCGAATTGTATCAACTCCGTATGGACAGGATACCGGTTTGGCGGCGGAGTGCTTATTATGGACAAATCACGCGCTCCCATCAACGAAAACTGCATTGTGCGGGGTATCGGTGTCGCCGTAAGGGTCAGCGTATCTATGTTGCTGCGGATTTTGCGTAGTTTTTCTTTCGCTGCCACGCCGAATTTTTGCTCTTCGTCTATTATAAGCAAGCCTAAATCCTTGAACTTGACATCCTTTCCTAAAAGCTTATGTGTACCGATAAGTATGTCCACCCTGCCTGCTGCCGTCCGTTCCAGAATATCCTTCACTTCGGAAGGTTTACGGGCGCGGCTCAGATACTCCACCTCGCAAGGGAAACGTTTCAAGCGACGGGTAAAGCTCTTGTAGTGCTGGAATGCCAGCACCGTCGTAGGGACAAGGACCGCGACTTGCTTTCCGTCCGTCGCGGCCTTGAAAGCCGCCCTTATGGCCACTTCCGTTTTTCCGAAACCCACATCGCCGCATATAAGCCTGTCCATCGGCTTGTCGCTCTCCATGTCGTGTTTCACGGCAAGCGTGGCCTTGTATTGGTCGGGGGTGTCTTCGTAAATGAACGAAGATTCCAATTCTTGTTGCAGATAACTGTCGGGGGAGAAGCAGAATCCCTTCTCGCTCCTGCGTTTGGCATACAACTTTATGAGTTCGCGGGCAATGTCCTTGACTTTCTTTTTTGTACGCTCTTTAAGATTGTTCCATGCGGCAGTACCGAGTTTGTTCAACTTGGGAGGAGTCCCGTCTTTGCTCTTGTATTTGGAAATACGGTGGAGGGAATGTACATTCACAAAGATCATGTCGTTGTCCTTGTAAATGATTTTTATCACCTCCTGCACTTTGCCGTTCACTTCCATACGCATCAACCCGCCGAATCGTCCCACACCGTGGTTCACGTGGATCACATAATCCCCCACCTGCATTTGCAGCAGCTCTTTCATCGACATGACCACCTTGCCCGCCCTCGTCCTCGCGGATTTGAGATTGTACTTGTGGAACCTGTCGAATATCTGATGGTCGGTGTAAACGCATGTTTTTGCGACATGGTCGATAAAGCCTTCGTGCAATTGCCCGCTTACCGGCACGAAACGCAACTTGTCATTGCGGTCCTCGAAAATTTCGCGCAGGCGTTCGTTCTGTTTGGGATTATCGCTTATTACATACACCTCATATCCTTCGGATGCGCGTTTGGCGAAATCCTCGCCCACCAAATCGAAGTTCTTGTGAAACGACGGCTGCGGGGCTTCATCGAACGCCACGGCCTGCTTCGCTACGGGATTGCCGAATTCAATGACGCGGAAATTCTTCAAGCATACTGCCAAGTCTTCCGACGAAAGGAAAGTTTCCCCGCCGTCCGAAATCCTGTCCAATATTTCACCGACGATTTTCTCCCCTTTGACACATACCACCGTCCCGTCCTGCAAAAAATCGAAGACCGGTGAAAGTTCCCCGCTGTCATTCGTGGCGACGGCCGACACGACAGACACCTTGTCCTTGCTCTCCACGGACAACTGGCTTTCGACATCGAATGTCCGTATCGAATCTATGTCGTCCCCGAAAAAATCGATGCGGTAGGGCAAATCATTGGAATACGAAAAAACATCCACGAGGCTGCCGCGAAGCGAATACTGCCCGGGGCAATAAACGAAGTCCACTTGTTCGAAACCGAAAGCCGCAAGGGTTTCCGCCACGAAATCCATGCCGCAGTTGTCTCCTACGGAAAGTTTCAGGGTTTCGCGCTGCAAAAGACGTGCGTCCGGTGCCTTTTCCGATATGGCTTCCGGATAAGTTACCAAACTCGTGCAACTGCCTTGCAAAAGGGCATCGAGTGCTTCGGTACGCAGAACCTGGTTGGCGGAATCCCTGCCTTGATTTTGACGCGGTTTCGAGGAATGCTTGTACGAAGACGGGAAAAAGCATATCCCTTGCTCCCCGAAACATTGCACCAAATCCCCGTAGAAATATCCGGCCTCGTCTTCGTCCTGCAAAATATAAACTGCTTTCATGCCTGCTTGCCGTTGCGCCGAACCGAGAAAAACGGCAGCGGAAGAACCGAAAAGCCCTTTGACTGACAGGCTTCTCTTCTTTGACTGCATCCATTGCGAAATCTCTTTCAACTGCGGATGCCCGTCATATTCATGCAAAAATTCGCGCAAAGTCATATCAATACAAAGTTAATGCAAATGAACAAAACCATATAGCATTCCACGGATGTTTTATACGTATGTAATTGTGGTATGCCTTTCTTGCCTGCGGGTATTTGCATACAAGTTGGATATTGCTATTTTTGCATTATGGAAGATTTGGTCCGTTTGCTGCACGAAAAAAACGCTTCCCTGGCAGTCAGAAGCCGGAGCGGCATCGTGTCTTTCCATTATGGGCGCGGAGTCTCCGACTTGGCCCGCTTGATAAACAAGCAGCCGGAAATCCTGCGGGATGCCGAAGTAGCCGACAAGGTGGTAGGCAAAGGCGCGGCCGCCTTGATGATGAAAGCCGGTGTGAAGAAAGTCCACGGCGACGTAGTGAGCAACGCGGCTTTTGAACTTTTCAAGATGTACGGGACCGATATTTCGTACGACTCGCTCGTCCCGCACATAATAAACCGCAAAAAAGACGGTCAATGCCCCGTTGAAACGCTTTGCGGCGACTGCACGGACATTGACGAATTATACTGCCGGATAGCGGATTTTATTAGTGGATTTCGCTAATGCATAATTAAAAACTTTAAATTTTAAATCGACATAGCATGAACGCAACGTCCGTAAAACTTTACAATTTCGATTTGTCCGATTCCAGGACATATCTTTTTACCGCACTGTTCGTAATCGGGAACTTGGCTTTGCCGCAACTGTGCCACCTTGTACCGAATGGCGGGCACATCTTGTTGCCAATTTATTTCTTCACGCTTGTAGCATCCTATAAATACGGTCTTGCCGCCGGCTTGATGACCGCAATCCTGTCGCCCGTCCTCAACCACGCGCTGTTCGGGATGCCCGCCGCAGCCGTACTGCCCGCGATTTTGACAAAATCCGTGCTGCTCGCGGTTGCCGCATCTTTCTTGGCCAAACGCTACGGCAAAGTGTCGTTGGCATTGGTTGCCGCAACAGTGTTATTCTACCAGTTGGTCGGCTCGTTGGCGGAATTGGCATTTTTCGGCGGAATCGACGCAGCCTTGACAGACCTGCGCTACGGTATTCCCGGAATGCTGCTGCAAGTTTTCGGAGGATGGGCGATTTTAAAATATGTTTTGACAAAATAATCAAGGACAGAATTAAAAACTACCGCAATGAATCTCGGTTGGACTGAAATATTAATAATAGCCCTTGTAATCCTGTTGCTTTTCGGCGGCAGGAAAATTCCTGAATTGATGAAAGGTTTGGGAAAAGGAGTGAAAAGTTTCAAGGACGGATTGCGTGAAGGGGATTCCGAGGAATACAACGACAGCCCTGACCGCAAAAAAGAAAGCAAGTCGTCCGATGACAAAAACGCCTGACCCCTGAACCGGCAAATGAGCAAGGCATCCGACACCCAATTGGATTTTTGGGGACATTTGGACATACTCCGAAGCTGCCTCATCCGCATCATTGCGGCGGCTTCAGTATGCGCGATAGTCGCATTCTTTTTCAAAGACGTACTTTTCAGCGTGGTCTTGGCTCCAAAGGATTCCGGGTTCGTCAGTTACAAGCTTTTCGATATTTTGGGCGCACCCGTTGAGGAATTCAACGTGGAACTGATAAACACCGGATTGAGCAGGCAGTTCGTCCTGCACATGAAAATAGCTTTCTATGCCGGACTTATGGCCGCTTCCCCGTACGCATTGTACGTATTGTTCGGATTCGTGTCTCCCGCCCTTTACCCAAACGAAAAAAAATATGCACGCCAGGCTGTCGTCGGCGGCTATGCCATGTTCGTCGTCGGGTTGCTTGTAGGATATTTCCTGGTGTTCCCTCTCACTTTCCGTTTTCTAAGCACTTACCAAGTCAGCAGTGAAATAGCCAACCTCATCAGTATCGATTCTTATTTGGACAGCCTTATCTTGCTATGCCTCGCGATGGGGGTGTTCTTCGAACTGCCGATATTATGCGTCCTATTGTCAAAAACAGGCATCATTACTGCAAAAATGATGCGGGACAAACGCAGGTACGCCATTGTGATTATCCTGACAGCCGCTGCTTTCATCACCCCGACTTCCGATGTCTTCACTCTCATGATAGTTGCCCTGCCCGTTTATCTGTTATATGAAGTCTCGATCCTGCTGATTTCAAAACGTCCCTGACCGCAACGCAGGACTATCCGGCCACCACTACCCTGCTGGCAGTCCCACCGCTGTTCTTACGTACTTGTATCTGCACGGGGATGCGGTCGCGCAGACTCTCGACATGGCTGATTATCACCACTTTTTGTCCGGAAACCTGATACAGCCGTTGCAAGCATTCCACAACAACGTCCAAATATTTGTCGTTGCTCAAAGAACCGAATCCCTCATCAATGAACAACATGTCGCATATTTTCCCTTCGCCGCGCATACCAGACAAAGCAAGGGCCAAAGACAGGGATATTATGAATTTTTCACCGCCGGAAAGCGTAGGGACAGGGCGCAAATCCCCACCCATGAAATTATCCTTTATCAGCACGAGCAAGCCTTCGTTCTGCAAATTGTAACGGTTGCCCAACATCGCCAAGTAACGGTTGGCATGGGACAGCAATTCCCCGAATACGAAGGATTGGGCTATGCGGCGGAATTTCGCACCGTCGCTACTGCCGAACATGTCGTTGTAAGACTTCCATTTTGCGCATTCCTTTTCCATCGTTTCCGCCTGCTGCAATTGCCGATGCAGCTTGTCCTTCAACTCGGAATCCGCAGCAAGTTTGGCCGACAAGGACGATATGGCGGCAGTCAATTTCCGCTTTGCTTCCTCGATGTTTGAACATTGCTTTTCCAAATCCGGTATTTCTGAAATGTCGTGGCCGGAACTTTGCTTTTGCAAATCATGGACAGATTCGCGCATTTTGGACAAAACCGCGTTGTTTTCCCGCAATGTATCCTCGTCTTTTTTGTGCTTGCCTTCCAACTCGTCTATTTTGTCTTGCGTAAAGGAAGAAAGTTTTGCCAAATCCTCAATTCCTAACCCGCCTTTGTTTAAAAGGTCCTGAAACAGTTCTTTCTTGGTTTTGATGTTTGCAGATAAAGTTTGGATGCTACCTGACAAAGTATTTACGTTCGCTGACAAAGTCGCCCACAACTTAGCCGCATCCTGCACTTTGTCAGCTGCCATGGGAGGCAACGCCGCCCACTCCTGGAAAACCGATAATATGGCATTCCGCGCAGCCGTCATATTTTCGATGGCTGTTTCGGCCGTCTGTATGTTTTTGTCGTTGTTCTCTATCTTTTCTTTTAATTTATTGTATTCTTGAGCTTGTCGGTTTATTCCATTTATATACCCTTGCCCGTCTTGCACGAATTTGTTTTCCCATTGTGGATAAACCTGCAAAAAGACATCCGCACGGTCGTAGAATTTTTTCGTTTTTAAAGCGTTGGCTTTCAAAGAATCTCCCGCATTTTTGAACTTCTTGTCCAATTCATCGACTTTTTCGCTTACTGATTTAAACGAATTAATCATGGAATACAATTTACCGATGGCATTAATCCGTGCTTGCAAACGCTCTTTTCTTTGTCGCAAAACCTCTTGCATTTCCGAACCGATCTCCGCTTCTTCCCCCAATGCCGATATTTTTTCCTTGATCGACTTTTCCGAACTTTTCAAAGCATCTTCTTTCTTCTTAATTTCGTCGGATATGTGTTTTGCCAAGGCATCGGCGGTCGTCCGCCTGCTTTTAAGTTCTGTAAGATTGCCGTCAGCATTCTTTTTCGCTTGCTCTATTTCGGCAAGTTTAGCCTCCAATGGTCCAAGCACCGATTTGAATTTTTCCTCTGAGGGAAGCAATGACGCATCTTCTATTGTTTTTCCACATACTGGACATTTGTCCCCATTATTCAGGCGGCGGCGTGTTTCGCATATCAAATCGTCCAGAGAAAGGGAAATTTTCTCTTTCAGTTGCTTCGTCTCTTCGTACTGCCCGCCAATCGCCTCTGCCTGCTGCGTAGCCTCTTTTATCTGCTCGTCGTACTGTCTTATTTCGGACAATTTGCTTTCCTTCTCGTTTTTTTTACTGCAAACTTCGTTTTTCGTATCGATATATTGTTTTACGAGGTTATACAGGTCTGAATATGCGCCGAGTTGTTGAGATAAGGTATTTTTCTTTTCCGACAATCCGGTAATGACGCTGCTTGAATAAATCCCGGAAACGACGATACGCAGTTCGTCCAAAGCTTTCGTCTGCTCATCTATATTGAAAGCCGTTGCCGACTCTTTATCCAACGGGACATCTTCCGACAAGGCTCCATTATCCAACGACTTCAAGGTTTCAAGATTTTCGGAGCGCAAAGCCAACAAGTCGTTGAGGTCGTTGGATACGGCCGTCACATCGTCATACACCTTCTTGTAAACGGTCTCTTTATCGAATTGTTCTTTTTGTTCTCTGGCTTGCTCTTTCCGGTCTTTCAACCACTGTTTTGAAAATTCCAACCCCGAAGACAGACGTAAAAATACGGCTTTGTATTTTTCTTTTTCACTGTCCTTTTCCTTAAAGTTCTTTTCCAAGTCGGACAGGTCTTTTTGTGCAGCCCGGGCTTCTTTCGTGTTGTTCCAAAGCTTGACGATGTTTTTTCCGTTAAGGTATTCATCGGATTGCATCCGTCGAGTGCTTTCGTCGATGCCGGATTGCAGTTTGTCGGCTTTTTCAGAATCTTCTTTTAATCTTCTTAGGACTGTTAATATATCGTTCGCGTCGGCGGCCTTCTGCTGTTCGGTTTCCAATTCTTTTTGCAGGCTTTCGCATTGTTGTCTTATCAGGACGGCATCCTCTTCTTTCAACAAGTTTTCCTGCTGCACGCCGGCGGCAATCCTTATTTTATCAAGTTCGGAGATTTTGGCCGAACAGGTATCGTAAATTGCCTTCCCCATCCGGGCGAACTCCGCCGTATCTGTTAGTTTTTCCAATATATCGGCCTTTTCGTTGTCGTCGCAAACCAGAAATTTGTCAAATTCCCCTTGCGCCAACATGCTTGCACGGCAGAACTGCTCGAAATCCAGACCGATAGCCGCCCGTGCCTCTTCTTCTATCTCGTTGTCTTTTGTCAGTATATATGATTTGGTGATATTGTTCCACGTCCATTCGGGTTTGTTCACCTTGCCGGAACGTTTACCCTTGCTCACCGACCACTCTGCTTGGTACAAATCCCCGTTGTTGCCGGTAAATTCCAGCTTCACGGAGGCATGGTCCGACCCCCTGCGCTGCAAATGCCGTGTGTCATGCACCCTCAAAAAATTGTCCGGATTGTCCGCGAAACGGACGGTTTCGTCCTTGTACCGTTGCAAAGCCTTGGAAGACGATATTCTTGGTGTGGTTTTATACAACGCAAGACATATCGCGTCCATTATAGTGGACTTGCCTGCGCCCGTCTGCCCGCATATCAATATCAGGTGGCTGCCGGCCAGAACGCCTTCGTCGAAATTCAAACGTGCCTCTTCGATCGATGCGATATTCCTTATATACAGTTTCCTTATCTCCATTGCCTCATTGTCCCGATTGCGACATTCCCGCCATTAATTCTTCCAAATCATCGCGGAATGTTCCCGGCATGTCCGTTCCTTCCTGTTTCCTGTAATACATCCGCGCCACTTCGATAGGGGACATTTTTTTGAATTCCTCCACGGTCATGGCTTCCTTTTCCCCGTTTTGCGCTGCCGTTTCCTTGCGTTTCACGTTCACCACGCAGAACCGGCTTTTCTTGTCCTTGCATATCGCGGCGGCGCGGCTGGCGATTTCGGCTACCGCGAACCCTGACGGCAAAATATTCATACGCAGGTAATCCTCCTTTTCGGCAGGATAGGCTTCCAAACATGCCATCGCCTCGTCAAGAGGGAGGAACCCTTGTCCGGGGATTGTTACCAACGGATGGGGATTTGCTATTTCAATGCTTTCTATTATAGGGATGCCGCCGTGCCGGTCTATCGTCACCAAACTTACCGAATGGGGATATTTTTCATCGAAACTCACCGCTACCGGAGTTCCGGCATAGCGGATTTTGCCGTTTGCAAAAGTTTGCGGCTTATGTATATGTCCCAATGCGACGTAATCCGGATAGTCGCCGAAAATATCTTGGGGAAAGTTTTCCTGAAAACCTACGAATTCGTCATGCCCTGCCAAATCGCTGCCACCGACGGCAAGATGCGCCGTAAGGATTACGGGAAGTCCGCATTCGTCAAGCTCTTGCGCCCTTTTGCACAATGCTTCGAAAAAACGCGCGGGGCGCAACCGCCGTTCGCAATCGGAAGCGTCCACGAGCGGGAAATTTTGGGGAAAGGCGTGAGGCACAGCCAAAACGAAAGCCTTGGTACTGCCGTCATCGGCCCTTACAGGAATTATGTGCTTGTCCAAATCGGCCAACCCGTTTTCCGTGCGGGCGACAACTCCTACCACGTGTACGCCCAACCTACGCCAAAGAGCATTGTTGACCTCCAAACGGCGGTAACTGTCGTGGTTACCCGCAATAACCACTATTGTCATAGACGGCACAGCGTCATGCAAGGCCAACATCGCATCGTTGAACATCTTCACCGTATCTACTGACGGGTTGTCGGTATCGTACACGTCGCCGGCAAGGATGAACACGTCCGGCCTGCGCTCCGCAGCTATCCCCGCTATCTGCGCAAGAAACGACATTTGCTCCCCTGTCCTCTGATTTTCGTAGAGCAAATGTCCCAAATGCCAGTCGGCTGTGTGAAGGATCGTCATGGATTCCAAAGTTGCCGGTTACAAGTCAAAGTATCGCCCGCATGGATTTGCGCTATTTTATCTCTTTGCCGAACGGGGAAAACGCCAATGCCATCATCTTGAAATGCTGCCGGCCGAAGGGTATGCCCACGATGGTTATGCACAACAGGATTCCGAAGCACAAATGCGTCAGAGCAATCCATATTCCTCCCACGAAAAACCATATCACGTTCATCAGAAGATTCAGGCACCCGTTCGATTCCTGCACGCTCGACACTTCGCTGCCGAACGGCCACAAGGCGAGCACCGACAGTTTCAATGTCTGCAAGCCGAAAGGGATGCCTATTATCGTTATCATCATGGCCACGCTCGATACCAAATATTCCAATGCCACGGCGAAACCGCCGCACAACAACCAAATAATGTTTCCTACTGTTTTCATAAATATCAAGTTAAAGATTAAGAAATTGCCTGTACTTTTTATAACCACGCCATGAACGAAAGCATGGTATCTGTTTTGCAAAATTAAAAATTTTCCTGCTTTACGAAAATCCATATTTTAACTAACCATACTTCGTCTCAACTTTGATTTTAACTAAGTATGCTTCGGTAAAATTGCATTTTTAGCTAAGTATACTTAGTTATGTGGTAAAAAATTTTTCAAAATCCGGGTCGCGCTAAAAAATCCCGCAAACATTTGCGGCAAAGTTTGCGGGACAAGAAAAAATATTTTAGTTTTGCAGTATCGTCCGAGTTGTGCGCGGATGGACAATATAAGAAACCCATACATGCATACTTGGAAAAACAACAACCTTAAATCACACTGCATCAAAACTATGAACATGAAAAGGCAAATCACCATCAAGGATATTGCCCGCGAGCTGAAAATATCGGCTTCGACCGTATCACGGGCATTGCAAAACCATCCCGACATAAGCAAAAGCACCAAGGAGGCTGTAAAGGAATTGGCCAAGAAATACAATTACCGCCCAAATGCCATAGCCATGAGCTTGAAATTAAAACGCACCAATATCATAGGCGTCATGATCCCCGAAATGGTCCATTACTTTTTCTCATCGGTGATTTCGGGAATAGAAAGCGTGGCGAACGAGAAAGGCTACAACGTAATCGTCTGCCAAACCAAAGAAAGTTACGACAAGGAACTCAAAGCCGTGAACACATTGGATTCCGCCCGAGTTTCCGGCGTCTTAGCTTCTCTTTCAAAAGAAACTTCCGATTACTCCCATTTCAAGGATTTGATAGACAACGGGACACCCGTGGTATTCTTCGACAGGATATGCACGGGGTTGAAAACCGACCGCGTGGTAGTAGACGACTATACCGGCGCGTACACGGCGGTGGACCATTTGATAAAAAGCGGTTGCCGCAACATAGTTTTTTACAGCGCCGATGAAAACCTTGAAATAACCAAAAACCGTAAAAGCGGCTATATCGACGCGCTACGGGCAAACAGCATTCCCGTAAACGAGGATTTGATCTTCAAATGCGACACAAGGGCCGCAGCCATAGAGCTTACACCAATCCTGTTAAGATACAAGAACCGCCCGGACGCATTCTTCACAATCAACGACGATACGGCTTCCGGAGTAATTTACGCCATAAAGCACGCCGGACTGTCAGTTCCCGAGGATATTTCGGTCTGCGGGTTCGGCGACGGCATAATAGCGCAAAACAGCGATCCCGAATTGACCACCGTGGAACAAAACGGTTTCGAAATGGGTGTCGAAGCCTGCCGGCTGCTTATCAACCGCATAGAAAACAATTACGATGAAAACCAAGTAGTGCACAAGGTCATCCGCACCAATTTGATTGTGCGCAAATCAACCCGGTAAAACCTCTTTAACAACCTTATGAAAAAATTTTTAATCCCGCTCCTGCTGCTTTTGAGCATTCCCGTGTTCGCGGCGGAGGGCAAAAGCAAACTTATGCTCTTAGAACCTTCAAATTGGTGGATTGGAATGAACAATCCGTCCGTGCAATTGATGTGCTACGGCGAGAACATCGCCGAAACCGTCGCGGAAATAGATTATGACGGGGTAAGCATCACCAAACAAGTGGAGACAGGCAATCCCAATTACCTGTTCGTCTACTTGAACATAGACAAAAACACGAAACCCGGCAAATTCAAGATAAACTTCAAACGGGACGGCAAAAAGGTCGCCTCTCGCGAATTTGAACTGAAAGCAAGGAAAGAGGGCTCGGCCATGCGTGAAAGTTTCGGACCCCAAGATGCCGTTTACCTTTTGATGCCCGACCGCTTCGCCAACGGCAACAACAAGAACGACAAAGTAAAAGGGTATATCGAAACCGTGGACCGCAGCGATTTGGGAGCCCGCCATGGCGGAGACCTCCAAGGAATTATCGACAAAGTGCCGTACATCGAAGACCTCGGGTGCACCGCCCTGTGGATAACCCCATTCTTCGATGACAACGACCAGCCGTATTCCTATCACCATTATTCGGCCGGCAATTACTATAAAGTAGATCCGAGACTCGGAACGAACGAGGATTACATGCGCCTTGCCGACAGTTGCCGTGCCCACGGCATCAAACTGATCATCGACATAGTGCCGAACCATTGCGGCGGCGTACATTGGTGGATGAAAGACACTCCGGCAGACGATTGGCTGCACACATGGCCCGAATATACCGGCTCCAACTACCGCATGACGGCATGGACGGATCCCCACGCATCCAAAATCGATTTGGAGATCTTGCAAAAAGGCTGGTTCTCTAATTCGCAGCCGGATTTGAACTTGTCCAATCCTTTGCTTTTCGACTACCTCTCGCAAGCATATCTTTGGTGGATTGAGAGTGCCGGAGTTTCAGGCATAAGAGTGGACACGTACCCGTATAATGACATAAAGGTCGCTTCCAAGTTCGTGAAAGTCTTCCGCGACGAATATCCGAATATGAACATAGTTGGGGAATGTTGGGTAAAAACTCCCTTGGAGATAGCTTATTACCAAAGCGGCAACAACAATAAGGACGGCTTCGAAAGCAATCTCCCGAGCGTGATGGATTTCGTACTCAAAGACGTGCTGCACGCGGCATTCAACGAAAAGGACGGCTGGGACACCGGCATGTCGAGGTTTTACGCGCATTACGCACAAGACTTCGCATACGCCGATGTGAACAACGTGATGAATTTCCTTGACAACCACGACATAGACAGGTTTTCGGTAAGCGTAAAGCGCGACGTGGACAAATATAAAATGGGCATAGCAATGTTGCTCACCACACGCGGCTATCCGCAAATCTATGCGGGGGACGAAATAATGCTGGACGGCATACCCGGCAATTACGAAGGATACCGCTTCGATTTCCCGGGCGGATGGAAAGAAGACAAACGCAATGCTTTCACTGCCGAAGGCCGCACTGCGGAAGAAAACGAGGTATTCGACTACATGCGCACCTTGCTGCAATACCGCAAGAACAATACGGCTTTGCAAACGGGAAAAATGGTACAGTTCATCCCATACGACGGCATATACGTATTCTCCCGCCAAGACGCGAAAAACACGGTATTAGTGGTATTCAACAACAACGAGGAAGCCGCAAGCGTGCCTTTGCAAAGGTATGAGGAAATAATACAAGGCCGGACAAGCGGCAAGGAAGTCGCAAGCGGTCAAAGCATCGACCTCTCAAAACCTCTGGAAATGCCGGCAAAGACCGCGTGGATAATCGAGCTTGGTGATTAGAAGCAGCTTCGCCACAGTGGTTAGTGGATAGTGGGTAGTTTCAGGTGGCACCTCGTAGTGATAGCACGATGTTCTTGCTTGGCCGCCCCCTCAGGGAGCAGCAAAAATTCCATGAAATAATTTTTGCGGGGGGGATAAGACGATTTATGGGCATGGACATTGAAGCGAAAATGCCCTTGCCCTATCGGGGTAGGCACAGGGTGTGGCACTTCGCTCGGTTGTTTGCCCCGTAGGTGCGTCCGCTTCGCGGCCGTACCCACGGTTAGATACCGGCTTCGCCGGTAATTCAACCCCTGTCCGGGTTGGCCTAGGGTGTGGCACTTCGTGCCACTGTAATCATAATTTTTAATTATTCATTTTTAATTATACATTGATGAACAAGCCTGATTTATCATTGGCGAAGCTGTTCAATATCAGTTTCGGATTCTTCGGGGTTCAGATAGCATACGCCCTGCAAAGTGCGAACATAAGCCGCATTTTTGCGACATTGGGCGCAGACCCGCACAATTTGAGCTATTTTTGGATCCTGCCTCCTCTCATGGGCATGATAGTCCAACCTCTCATAGGCTGGGCGAGCGACAAGACATGGATAAACGGCATAGGCAGGCGCAAACCATACCTGCTGATAGGCGCATTCGTATCCATTCTTGTAATGTGCCTGCTGCCGAATGCCGGAGGATTCCAAAAATACATAGATGCCATGATTTTCGGATTGATAATGCTTATGTTGTTGGATACGTCGATCAACATGGCGATGCAACCCTTCAAAATGATGGTTGGAGACATGGTAAACGAAAAGCAGAAAGGGTTGGCCTATTCCATTCAAAGCTTCTTGTGCAATGCCGGAAGCTTGGCCGGCTACCTTTTTCCATTCATTTTCACTTGGTGCGGCATCAGCAACACGGCTCCCGAGGGCATTATCCCCGATTCCGTGAAACTCGCCTTTTACGTAGGAGCCGCCATCCTTATCATCTGCGTGCTTTATACCTGCACGACGGTAAAGGAAATGAATCCTGAAACGTATGCGAAATATCACGGTATCACAGGAGAAAAGCAAAAATCCTCCTCGAACGTATTCAAACTATTGGTACATGCCCCGCGTGAATTTTGGACTGTCGGTTTAGTGCAGTTCTTCTGCTGGGCGGCATTCCTGTACATGTGGAACTACACGACCGGCGGTATCGCTGAAAACGTATGGCATACCGACAATCCGGCAAGCCCGGAGTTCCAGGAGGCCGGGAACTGGTGCGGAGTGCTGTTCGCCGTGCAAGCCATCGGCTCTGTAATCTGGGCTTTGGCCCTTCCCTTGTTCAAATCGCGCAAACTCGCATACTCGCTAAGCCTTATCTTGGGCGCGATAGGCTTCATAAGCATATATTTCATGCACGACCCCTACTTGTTGTTCATTTCGTACCTGCTTATAGGCTGCGCGTGGGCGGCAATCCTGGCAATGCCTTTTGCCATCGTTACCAATGCCATTTCGGGCGAACACATGGGCATATACTTGGGATTGTTCAACGGCACCATATGCCTTCCGCAGATAATCGCTGCGGCTTGCGGCGGCCTGCTCATGAAACTTGTAGGCGGCTCGCAAGTCAACATGTTGGTACTTGCCGGCATATTGCTGCTCATAGGCGCGCTATGCGTTTTCAACATCAAGGAAACTTATAAAGAAGAAAAAGAAACGGTCGTTTCCTGAAAACATGGAACAAGATTTGCGAAAACAACAACTTAAAAACCATAAGGACCTATGAAAAAATTATTGTTTTTACTGGCTCTGCCGCTTATCCTTGCAGCATGTTCGGAAAAGAAAAGCTTGGGATTGCCGGCGGAAACAAGCGAAGACACGGGGCTTAACAGCTCCATAACCGTCAATGGCGGAATCAACACCATCGTTACCCAAGATTACATCATCGACCCGTCGAAGGTGGATTCGGTAACGACCGACTTTTTAGGAATGGAGGCCGCCTTGTCGGAAGACAAACAAACCATAACCTTGGATGTACAGGGCATACCCAATTTGGGAAACCTTGCAATATGGGTGGACGGCGTACCTTACAGCATATTGCTGAAACTCAGTGATGAAACGGAAGTTACATTCACATACGACCCGCAGGGAAAAAAATACAAACGGGTGCAATTGGCCGGACAGATGAACGATTGGGTTCCTGACAGGTTCCCCGACCTGACGCTGAACCGGGACGGCAAATACGAGGTTACATTCCGCATCTCCCCGGGTACATACCTCTACCAAGTAGTACGCGACGGAGTTTGGTTGCCGGACGAGAACAATCCTGAGAAAGTCGACAACCACGCCGGCAGTTTCAACTCGCTCATGCACATAAAGGGCAATTTGGACAAAGCCCCCGTACTCATTGGCGACAGCTTCGATAAAGACCACATACGTATCCGCGTACTGACGCAGAACCCGGCAGACTCCGTACCGGAAGGCATGGTTTACGCATATTGGCAAAACTACAAGCTGCCGATGAAATTCATAAACTTGCAAGACAGCTTGCTGGAAATAACCATTCCCAAAGAAGCGGAAGATGTAAAGCGTTCGTACATACGTGTGATAACTGCCAACCGCTACGGAATATCGAATGACATCCTTGCCCCGCTCGAATACGGAAAACCTCTGACATCCACCGGGCAAATGACCCGCTTCGACAAACACGGCGAAATACTGTATTCGCTCATCGTGGACCGTTTCATGGATGCGGACACTACCAATAACCACCCGATGCACGAACAATATCCCGAGGTGAACCCGAAAGTGGATTATTTCGGAGGCGACATCAAGGGCATAACGCAAAAAATAAAGGACGGCTATTTTGACAAAATGGGATTTTCGACGATATGGATTTCCCCTATCGTTCAAAACCCGCTTGAACCGTGGGGAGAACTTACCTACCCCGTTAGGACGAAGTTCGCCGGTTATCACGGATATTGGCCCATATCGTCGTCGAAGATAGACTTCCGTTTGGGAACGGACGAGGACATGATAGAAATGGTGAACACGGCGCACGAACACGGCATCAACGTGATAATGGACTACGTTGCGAACCATGTACACCGCAACCACCCCTTGTTCCTTGCCGACTCTACGATATGCACCCCGCTGTACCTGCCGGACGGACGCAAGAACATAGGACTTTGGGACGAGCAACGCCTTACGACATGGTTCGACGAACACATCCCGACTCTCGACTATTCAAGACCGGAAATTTTGGAATCGCAAACCGACTCGGCAGTGCAATGGATTACAAAGTTCAATCTTGACGGGTTCCGCCACGATGCCTGCAAGCATATTCCCGACTATTTCTGGCGCACACTTACGCACAAACTGAAAACAAGGGTGGAAATTCCCGAGGGCAAACAGCTTTACCAAGTAGGAGAATCTTACGGCAGCCCGCAACTTATCAAGAGTTATGTAAACTCCGGTATGCTTAACGCCCAATTCGACTTCAACGTATCCGATGAAGCAGGCGCGGTATTCCAGCAAAACAACGAAGATTTCCGCCGCATAAGCAACATTTTGGAAATGAGCCACCGTTTCTACGGCAGCCACAGCCTTATGGGTTATATCACAGGCAACCACGACCGCGCAAGGTTCATATCCTACGCTTCGGGAGACTTGCGCTATGACGAGGATTCGAAAGCCGCAGGATGGCTGCGCGACATCCAAGTAAGCGACACCACGGCATACGACAAATTGGTACAACTCAATGCTTTCAACATGACGATTCCGGGCGTACCGGTAGTTTACTATGGCGACGAATTCGGCGATCCGGGCGCGAACGACCCCGACTGCCGCCGCATGATGCGTTTCGACGACCAACTAAACAAGTACGAACAACGGACACGCGACGCTGTTGCAAAAATCGCCCACATACGTAAAAGCAGCCTGCCGCTTATTTACGGCGATTTTGTGGAATTCGGCATTGACAAGGACGAATGGGCCTACGGTCGCAACTACTTCGGCGAAACAGTGGTAGTAGTATTCAACCGCAATACGCAGGAAAAGCAAATCAAGACAATTTTGCCTTCTCCTTTCAACGGCAAGACATACAAAGCGGAATTCGGACACGAATTTACGCTCGACGGCGACACGCTAAGCGTTACCTTGCCCGCAAACAGCTTCGAGATATTGACTATGGTAAAACCATAGTCAATATCTCATACATTTTACCCCCCGCTGCTTACGCAGCGAATTAAACGTTAGCGCATTCGCAGTGCAAACAAGCGCACAAACCACCACCGCCAACAAAAAAGACGAACAATTTCTTGTCCGTCTTTTTTTGTTGTCTCACGAGGATTCGAACCTCGACAGGCAGAACCAAAATCTGTAGTGCTACCATTACACCATGAGACAATCACAACCGTTTTTTGAACGGTTACGGCTGCAAAGTTATGTATTTTTTCGTGGATTGCAATACAAAAGCGGTGTTTTGGTTAAAAAAACTCCGCTTTTTTTAAAACCAGGTTCGATTTTCCCAATACGAATTACATACTTTACCTTATTTCACAGTAATCAAAAAATAGTTTTTCTTGCCTTTTTGCACTAACAAATGCTTGCCGTTGAGCAACATGGACGAGTCGAAAATCTCGTCTGCGGAAGAAATCTTCGACTTGTTGACGAAAACTCCTCCGTTTTGTACCATCTTGCGCATTTCGCCTTTCGAGGAGAACACAGGGGCTTTTTCGGTAAGCAAGTCTATCAATTTGCCTGACAACGCATCAGATTCTACATCGAAGTGCGGCACACCCTCAAACACCGAAAGCAGGGTTTCTTCGTCCAATTTGCGCAACGCTTCCGCCGTACTGCCCCCGAAAAGGATCGACGATGCTTCCACCGCCATGTCTAAATCTTCGCGGCTATGCACCATTACGGTAATTTCTTCGGCTAAACGTTTCTGCAACAGCCTCAAATGGGGAGCTTTACGGTGTTCTTCCACAATCGCCGCTATCTCTTCGCGTGAAAGTGAGGTGAATATCTTGATATAGCGTTCGGCATCTTCATCTGCCACATTCAACCAGAACTGATAGAACTTGTACGGCGACGTATATCGGCGGTCCAACCACACGTTGCCGCTTTCAGTCTTGCCGAATTTCACGCCGTCCGATTTGGTGATGAGGGGACAAGTGATTCCGTATGCCTCTCCTTGTACTTTACGACGTATGAGTTCGGTACCGGTGGTTATGTTGCCCCATTGGTCGGAACCTCCTAATTGCAATTTGCAGTTCTTATGCTGGTATAGGTGCAAGAAATCGAATCCTTGCAAAAGCTGGTATGTAAACTCCGTAAACGACAAGCCGTCGCGGGCTTCACCATTAAGGCGTTTTTGAACGGAGTCCTTGGCCATCATGTAATTTACGGTGATATGCTTGCCGATTTCGCGGGCGAAATCAAGAAATTTTACGTCCTTGGTCCAGTCGTAATTGTTCACCAACTCGGCTGCATTGGGTTGGTCGGAAGAAAAATCCAGGAATTTCTCCAATTGTTTTTTTATGGCTTCCTGATTATGCCTTAACGTGGCTTCGTCCAAAAGGTTGCGCTCCAAACTCTTGCCTGACGGGTCGCCGATCATACCGGTAGCCCCGCCGACAAGGGCAATGGGTTTATGCCCGCAAGCCTGAAAATGCCTGAGCATCATGACACCGCACAAGTGCCCTATGTGCAACGAATCGGCGGTTGGGTCGATACCCAAATATGCCGTAGTCATTTCTTTCTGCAATTGTTCCTGGGTGCCGGGCATTATGTTATGCAACATGCCTCGCCAAGTAAGCTCTTCAACAAAATCCATCGTATGAGTAAATTATCTTCTTTGTTTAAAAAAATCTTTCATCAACTGCGCGCATTCGCCTGCCAAAACCCCGCTCCTCACTTCGGTTTTGGGATGCAAGGCAGCGGGAGCCTTTACACTATAACCGAATTTCTCATCGGCTGCACCGTATACCAATGTCCGGATTTTAGTCCAAAACATTGCCCCCGCACACATTACGCACGGCTCAACTGTTACGTACATGGCACATTCGGGCAGATACTTGCTTGCAAGGGAGTTTTCGGCAGCTGTCAAGGCCAATATTTCGGCGTGTGCCGTGGCATCGGACAGTGTTTCCGTGAGATTGTGCGCCTTGGCCACTATCTTGTCATTGCACACCAAAACCGCCCCGATCGGAACTTCTCCCTCATCGTATGCTTTCTTCGCCTCGGCCAATGCCTGACGCATGAAATATTCGTCGTCGAATGCCATAATATCAGTCGAACAAGCCCGGATTCTCGTCTTGCAAACGGTCGATTACGCGGCGCATAACGGTATCGCGGAGAAATTTGGATTTGTTCGCGACCCTGAAACGGCGCAAATAATAATTAAGGCATTCCCATTCCTGGTCATTCAGCATGAATGCCACAGGATGTGTCCGACGCTTGTCGCCCTTCTTGTTCAATGCAATTCCTTTATCCGGGTTCTTCGGCATCTGTTTGATTTTATGCCACAAAGGTAGGAAAAAATGGCTATCCAAGCCATTTTTTCCTACCTTTCGTTGTTCATTCCCCAAATAGTCCGGGACACTCACAAAACCGGAGGCATGAAGGCATCTTCTATGTGGTTGAAATGATACCGATTGCCTATGACGGCTATTGCAAGAATGTCAAAGCGGAAATCCTTGTCGATATTGTTTATCGCCATATACGCCTCCGCCGCATTTATCAGATGTTTCATCTTGCGGTAATCAACCGCATCTTCGGGATTTGCGAAATGAACGGAACTGCGCGTCTTGACCTCGACAAACACGATGTAATCGTCATTTTCAGCGACTATGTCAAGTTCAAGATGGTGGTATCTCCAATTCGTGTCCCGTATACGGTAGCCTTTCAAGGTCAAATATTGCATTGCTGCATATTCGCCCGCCGCCCCGAGTATATTGTGTCCGGCCATTGTTAGTAGTTAGTGGACAGTGGATAGTGAATAGTGAATAGTGAATAGTGGATAGAAAAAACTAACCACTAACCACTAACCACTAATCACTTATACACCTCTATCGTTCCTTGTTTGGCTGTGCCGTCGGGCAGGATGGCTATGTAATAGTACACTCCGGGCTGCTGCTTCGCGGCTTCCGCCTGGCTCCATCCGTCATTGCCGCTGAACACCACGTTGCCCCATCGGTCGAATATCTCCAAATGTATGTCTTCCTGCATCCCCACAAGGAAGTCGTCGTTCTTGCCGTCCGCGTTCTGCGGCGTTATGATGGTCGGCCATACCACTTTCGTGATTGCCGAAGCCTCCATCTCGTTGCCGCACTCGTCCGTTACCACGACCTTGTATTCCAC
>JADIMR010000020.1 GCA_017694565.1 Candidatus Enterocola intestinipullorum
ACCGCGAATGCACTACGCTTAATTCGCGGTTAAGCATAAAGAAACCCGCACACGAGGCGCGGGTTTCTCTTGTTATGAAGTTATTCAAAGGCGGCTTTGCCGCCTTTGGAACCTGCATTGGCAAAATGCAGATTCCTTAATGCTTAACTGTAAGTTGAGCCGATGGGCGCAGGACATCGGCGCACTTACAGTTATAATGGCGAGATAGTGATCGGTTAGTACCCCACCAGGCAAACATGTACGCTCCTGCCTGTCCACCGTGCCCGCCCCCTCTGGGGGCGGTAAAATCATCTTTGATGATTTTACGGGGGATAAGACAATGGCAAGCCTGCGCAGCAGGCTTCGCTTTATCCACGGTTAAGCATAAGTAAACCTGCACACGAGGCGCGGGTTTCACAAATATAAGAAACCACATTGGTACAATGCGGGTTCATTTATGCTTAACATGCAGCTATAATGACAGTGATTAGTTTGCTGCTTCGCGGCAGGTTACAGTTTTCAGTTTGCACCGCCGGAGCGCAGCGTAGGCAAAAGCTGAGCAAACGAGAGCGTGAACAAATTCATTTGTTCATAGCCAAGTGCAGCCAGCTTTGGACAAAGTCAACGGCACACAGTGCCGGCGGCGCAGCCGTATAAATTAAATGATAATGAATGACCATTGCTGTTGCAATGGTCATTCATTCTACTGCCGCAAGGCGATTCTGCGTAGAGAGCGAAGCGAGCGCAGACAAAAGGGCGAAGCCCGTCAGCCGAAGGCTGGAAAATAAAAAGGAAATCATTCTACTGCCGATAGGCAGTAGAATGAAATTTTTATGCCAGCTATGTTCTTGAGCGCATGGCAGCAGGCTTCAATGGTCGAACCCGTCGTAATCACATCGTCTACCAAAAGTATGTGCTTGTTTTCGAGTCGGAGGCTTTCGGCTTTGTCTGCTGCAAATATCCCGCGTGTGTTTTCCCAACGCCCGAAAGCACCCTCTGAGGTTTTCGTTTGCGACGGATTGGCGACAATGCGTTTCAGGCAACTGTCGTTAATGGCAATCCCCGATACCTCATTCATTCCAAGAGCCAATAGCAGGCTTTGGTTATAGCCTCGTTTTTTCAGCTTGTCCTTATGCAATGGGACGGGTACTATAAAATCGAATGGGATGCCCGAATTTGCTATTTCCCGCCCCATCTCCCGCCCTAATATCGCGGCTAATTTCTTGTTGCCGTGATACTTTATTTCGTGCAGCAGTTTTTGCGATATGCCACCCTTGACGAACTTGCAATAGCTTCCGCCCCGTTCAATCGGGAAGCGTCCCCACAGCAATTTTTCCGTGTCGTTCGCACTTTCTGTAAAGGGCGTGCGGTGCAGCCCGTATAAACATTTAATACACACGCCGTTTTCGCCCTTTGTCAAGGGTTCGTCGCATACGGGACAAAGCTTGGGATATATCAAATCGATAAGATTTGAAAAGAACGTCATAAGCAGTTACTTGTTTTGTAATTATTTTATCACCCATTATCTCCGATGTAAAAAATACCATGTTTTTTTTGCTATTTTCATGAGTGCGGGTCGCAACGGCAGCACGTAGTGCCCGTAATTAAAGGCTTGCGGGCCGAATCCCATCTTGAAGTCGCGCACGCCGTAAGGTCTTTCAGGGTTGCCTCCGCCGCCCATGTCGAGTATTGAAAAACCGTTTTCTTTTGCCCGAATAATGAGTTTGTAATATGCAAATTCGTTAGGATGAAGGCGGTGGAAATCTTCCACGCTTCCTGACAAATGCAGATATGCAAGGTTATTGTAGCAGAATGCCGATTTGAAAGCGATCATTTTATCATCCGGGGTATAAATGCCGAAGATTTTCAAATTGGACGGCATATTTTTTGCCAGCCCTGCAAATACCGCCATGTCCGGAACAGGTAAATTCAAACGTTCGTAGGTCTCTTTTAAGATTTGCAGACAAAGGTCAAAGTTTTCCTTGTCCGTGACAGCTTTGAATCGGAGTCCTTTTCTTTCCGCACTTCTGATGTTTTTGTATTTATGTTTTCCTATAGCAGCGGATAATTCTTCTTCGCTTTTGGTCAAATCTATTTGCAATGCCAGATGCGGACGGAAATCGAAGCCGTATGACATGAGCAGCCCTTTTATCGGGGCAGGATCGTAAACGGGGGCTATTTGCATGAAAAGAGCTTTCGGGCGTATGTTTTTCGCGGTATCCAATAAAGCGCGGATAATCGCGGCATCGTTGTTTTCAGCCAAAGGACCTCCTTTGATGTCGAGTATGCCGCTTATCAGGGCCCGCTTGTCGAATCTTTGTGCCAGTATGTCGCAGAGCAGGCAGCCGCATACTTTGCCGCCGCGCCATGCGATGAAATATCTTGCAAGTTTGTTGCCGCTTGCTTTTAACGCTTCGAAATACAACGGAGTTTGGAATATGCAGGCATCATTGCGCGATGATAGGAAACCGTCCACCGCATCTTTGTCTTTGTCATCGTATTCCCGGATCTCTAAATTGTCCATTGTTTCTCTTTTGTTTTGTTGCTATCAATTGCCAATCGTTTTTTATCGTAATAGGCAGCAATTTTTACATACCACAACCCGCGTAAAGTGGTTACCGTCAATGCTCCGGCACAATATGCCGTGATTGCCACGTTGAAACTTCCGGCGGCAATTCCTATTGCGAGCATGGCAATCCGTATAATGATGCTGGTTATTTCAAAAAACATGTCGTTTTTTTGTTTTTGCAACAAATCCGGGATATTCGCCATGGGTGAGAATATCGCGAGGGCGCACAGCCACGGCAGCATGTATTGCAGGTATGTCCCCGACATTTCCCATTCCTGCCCTAAAAGTAGCACGCAAAGCGGCTTCACGATAAAAAAAAGGACGGTGAACGATGGCAGCATTACGGCAGTTGAAGTGGCAAGGTATTTTTTTATCGCAGGCAATATCGCTTGCCCTGTTTTGAGCTTGTCGGCAATGCTTTGCATTATATTGTGCCCGATGGCGTTGTTGACAAGGACTAACGGACGCAACGACAATGTCGCCGCCATCATGAAAAGCCCCAATTCGTAAGTTCCGAAAAAAGGAGCGAGAACAAGGTATACGGAGTTGCTTGCAATATAATTGATGCCGTCGCGGGCAAGCGAGAATCTGGGGAACGAGGCATACCTGCGGGCGGCTTTCCGCAGTGCGTATGATTTGTATGGGGATAGCAGGATTTGCAGTGGCTTCTTGTTTTTCGCGGCGCACAAAACCGTAGCTGTAATTTGTCCCAATACCGAACCCAATGCCAATCCTATGCCCGATTTCATTTGCCATAGTGCGGACTTTATCACTGACGATGCCAAGTTCTGGCTCAATTGGTACGCGGACAGCAAACGGTAGTTGGATTGTCTCACGTGCCAATATTCCATGATTTTCCATACGCCGTATGATGCCACATAAACAGGCAAAAGCCAGAACATGTCAGCAGTACCCTTGTCATAGTAACCGGATAGCAGGAATATTTCGGCCGGCAGAACCAATAGCAGGGACAGGATAGTCGTCGTTGCCACGCAGCATGCGCACAGCTTCATTACATTGCCAAGCGTGCGGTCATCGTCCGGCAACAATATGGCATAATGGTAACCGCCGGTCGCAATGATGGTCATAAAGCCGGCATAACTCATGAATACCGCAAAAGCCCCGAAATCGTCCGGAGAGTAAATGCGGCAAAGCAGCAGGTGGAAAAGCAGCGAAATAGCTTGCCCGAGAATGTTGCCGGACATCAATACCGCGGAATTGCGTACGAATGTGCTATTTACAAAACGCTTCCACATTTTTCAGATACCAAAGCAGCGACAATTCATTATGTTGGTTGGAGTATAAAACCGGGTTGTTGTCCAACACTTCTTTTTCCATTTGCCTGTTTATGTATGACAATCCGGTCAAATCTTGCGGGCGGGGCAATAATTCATGAAGCAGTCGTGCAGGTATGAAAGATTTGACATAATCTTTAAACATTTGCTTCATGTAAACATTCTTGTCCGTCGGATGCGTGCTTGTCGGGAATCCTGTTCCCATGGGTTCGAAGACATGTTTTACGATATTGTCGGTGTAGAGTATCTTCTTGGTTTTCCATTCAGGGTCCAACATACGGAAAAAATTTATCAGTTCGTTGTCCCAAAGTGGCAGCAGGGTCCCGTGTCCGAAATATGAATACAGCCTGCACGAGATATTGATATTCCGTGACAGCCAGTTTTTCATCATGTAATCATCGAGGACGGATGATGGCAAGAACGAGATGTCATGTTCCAATAGCCGATGGATGGCGTTCCGTGCAAGAGGATCATTCTTCTTAACAGGACGAGAGGTGGCAATCCTGCGGGCTATTGCTTTTAAGGAAGTGCTTTCGTCTATGAATGTGCAACGGATATGGTTGCCGCCCAAAAAATCCCCGCCGTGTCCCGGCGCAAACAAGGTATCGGGTTCGATTATGCCTTTCATGACGAGGTGCTTGACGGCAGGATACTCGAAAGTCCACGGCATGTTGCATAGATTGCAACAATAGGCGAGGTAGCCAAGGTCTGTTTTATCGTGCAGGCGGATTTCCTTGTCTTCGGCATAAATGACGTAATGTCTGTATCCGAGTTTGCCGGCAACGGCCGCCGCAATAGGGATTTCGGGGTTCGATTTGCGTCCTACGGTGTAACAAACCACATTGTCGTACCCTTTTTTGCGCAACATCGTGGCAATAAGCCTTGAATCGCCTCCGCTGCTCAAAGGTATTGCTATTTGCCTGCCGCCTGCAATGCAGGCCATCCTGTCGAAAACCCGGTCGAGTATGTCAAGGAAACACTTGCCGGCCGCTTCATATTCCGTTCCTTGCGTCCCGTCTTTTCTGCAAAGGAAAGAATAATACGGGGCTTGTAACAGTCTGCCGTCTGCGATACATAGCATATTGCATGGCTCTATTTTTTTTACGCGCATGTCCAATGTCGCATCACCGGGAATATATGCCAAGCAGCGGTACAGCCATGCCGCATTGTCGTCTTTTTCAAATTTCCCGTCCGTAAGGCTGTACGCATCATCGCTTATTACAACCTTTCCGTCTTTGTTCGTGTAGAACAGCTGCGGGATGCCGCAAGGGGACGAGGCGGCGTACCAATTGCCGTCCCTCAGGCGGGCGACGACGGCGAATATGCCGTTCAATCCGGCGAGCGCGGTTTTGAAACTGCCGCTATTGCCGGCTTTTAAGAAATAATCGGCAAGGGCGTTGCCTTTAAGCAGTATGCCGTTGGCAAAACCATAGCCGTAAACAAAAATTTCCCCTTTGTTTGTCCAAAGGGGAGATTTCAAATCCGTTTTTACGTTTAAGGTCATTAATCGTCGAAATCAATGTCAACAGCTTGTCCCTGTGTGTTGAAAGAAATCTCGACACGATTGCTTAATTTGACATCGCAACCCCTGCTGTCGATATCCAATTCGATAATCAATGCGTCGGGATAAGTTTGTTTGACGAAAGCGGCCACTCCGGCAGGCAGAATTTCTTCGGGTACGCTGCTAATGGGATTGTAATACTCTTTTAGGTTGCCTTTGCTATCGAATTCTACTTTCGCACCGTTGCTGTACATCACTTCATACGTGGCGGAGAAGAAATCCGGATCATAAGTCGCGATTGCTACCGATTGTCCGGGGAAGTACTTTGTCAGGAATTGCTGTGCGGCCGCAGGCAATTGCGCCACGGTAACTGGACGGTCGTCAGCGCAAGCCGATGCTGCGAACAAGAAGCCAGCCGCTAAGAACATCAAGATTTTTTTCATGGGTTTTTAATTAAATTGGTGAATAATGACGAAGATAGGAATAAAAACAGAGCCATGCAAATTTTTAATTTGCATGGCTCTGTTTTTATTTAGTGGATAGTGGATAGTATTTAGTGGATAGTGGATAGAAAAAACTAACCACTAACCACTGCGGCGCAAGCCGCCTCTAACCACTAATCACTTATACACCTCTATCGTTCCTTGTTTGGCTGTGCCGTCGGGCAGGGTGGCTATGTAATAGTACACTCCGGGCTGCTGCTTCGCGGCTTCCGCCTGGCTCCATCCGTCATTGCCGCTGAACACCACGTTGCCCCATCGGTCGAATATCTCCAAATGTATGTCTTCCTGCATTCCCACAAGGAAGTCGTCGTTCTTGCCGTCCGCGTTCTGCGGCGTTATGATGGTCGGCCATACCACTTTCGTGATTGCCGAAGCCTCCATCTCGTTGCCGCACTCGTCCGTTACCACGACCTTGTATTCCAC
>JADIMR010000003.1 GCA_017694565.1 Candidatus Enterocola intestinipullorum
GTCTTTTGCTATCGCCTTTCCTTCGGCAGCCACGTCTATTATTCCGATATTTTCGATTATGATTGTTTTTTTCATCCGTGTTATGCTATAAAAGTGTACGAATATAAGCATTTTGTTTGAAGAGGTGAGAAGTTTTTTCTTTATCTTTACAATGTTGAAAAATTATTAATTATACGCGATTGTATATGAAAACACGTGTTTACTCACTGCTTTATGTTTTATTGGCATACTTGCCTTCCGTAGCTCAAATTTGCTGGTACGAACCGGCAACGGCTACAGTCGATGATGAAATAACCGTATATTTCGATGCATCGCTTAGTTACGGGGAATTAGGCACGGTGGAAAGCAACCTTGCAGGATATGAGGGGGACGTATATGCCCATACTGGCGTGGTTACTACCGAAAGCCATTCCAGCACAGATTGGAAGCATTCTTCAATATGGGGAGATAACGATTCCAAGTATCTGATGACGCGCAGTGCAGATAATCCGGATTTGTATACGTTGACAATGGTTCCTTCCGAGTTTTACGATTTGTACGAAGGGGAACGGGTGGCAGCGTTCGCCTTCGTGTTCCGCTCCGCCGATGGAATGTATTCGGGACGCGATGAGGGCGGATATGATTTGATAGTCGATTTGCAAAGTTCGGATGCCGAAATTGGTGAAGACGTGAATCCCGGCGGAGGCGAAACAGGCGGAGACGAGTGGAATCCTGAAAACCCTCCCGTGCAACCCGATGACCCGGCGCAGGCAGGCGCATACGTATCGCATGGTTTTGAGAATGGCGTGTTGAAAGTGGAATGCGAGAATGCCGACTTGTACATAACACCCTACAATGATTACGTGGTAAAGGTATTGTCCGTCCCTTCGGGAAAAACCCCTGACATGCGGGAAAGCATCGCAGTTGTGGCAACGCCGGAAGTATCGGCAAAGATCGAGGACGGGACATCCGCTCTTGTATTGTATACAGGCGGGCTAAGTGTCAGGATAAATAAGACGGACGGCACGATAGCGTTTCATGACCTCGAAGACAAATTGGTGCTGAAAGAATCCGGAGGCATGGACAATGCGGGAAGTAGCAAAACTTGCACATTCGAGCCTATGGGAGACAAAGGCTTTTACGGCGGCGGTTACAACGGGCAAAGCATAAACTTGGACAACAGGCGGATAACAATCAACAATACACAGACGGGGGGATGGTCGTCATATGTCCCCGCTCCTCACAACATTTGTATTCCTTTCGTGGTATCAACTTCGGGATATGGCTTGTTTTTCGATGATTTGTACCGTTATTCCTCGCTTACTCCCTCGTCCGACAGAGGTACGAGCTATTCGAGCGGATCGTTGAACCATGTGGCATATTTCTTCATAGGCGGCGGCTCGATGTCCGAGGTTTTGAAAAACTTCACATGGCTTACGGGAAGACAGGAACTTCCGCCTTACTGGGCATTGGGTTATATTACATCCCGTTACGGCTACCATTCGGCCGCCGAAGCCAAGCAGGTGATAACAAACTTCAAAGATGTTTATTTTCCTATCGATGGGCTGGTGTTCGATTTGTACTGGCAGGGTGCTGACGAAAGCGGTATGGGTAATTTGGATTGGTACGGACCGAATTTTCCGGACCCGGAAGGCATGATGGCGGAATTTGCAGCCGATACTGTACATACGATATGTATAACAGAGCCGTTTTTTACTTCATCCAGCAGCAATTACGAGATATTGAATGCAGCAGGTTATCTGGCGGATGCCGATGTTCCCAATATGGGCTGGCTCCACTCTTCGCGTGTCGGCTTGATAGATGCTTCGAACCCGGAAGCAATGGATTGGATGTGGCAGTTCTACAAGGCAAGGACGCAAGAAGGCGTTTCTGGCTGGTGGCTCGACCTTGGCGAACCTGAGCAACACGGGTATAATAGCGTACATAAGGGGGGAACAATCGACCAAGTCCACAACGAGTTTGGCAATTTATGGGTAGAAAGGGTGTATCGCGGGCTTAAAGAAGATTTTCCTGACATGCGTCCGTTCATAATGCCGAGGGCGGGGGCCAGCGGAATGCAAAGATTATCGGTGTTCCCGTGGACGGGGGACATTTCGCGCAGTTGGAGCGGTTTGCAGGCTCAAATACCGGCTCTAATAAGTTCCGGGATGTCGGGTGTCGCATACATGGGCAGCGATGTGGGCGGATTTACTTCCATGGGAACATATCCTGAGCTTTATTTGCGTTGGGTGCAGTTTGCGGTATTCTCTCCCATGATGAGGACCCATTCAGCAGACCAGCCTGAGCCATATTTGCCGTGCTATTCAGGCATTTTTGAAGATGTTCGTGATTTCATGAATTTGCGATACCGTTTTCTGCCTTATACTTATACCTTGTGTTATGAAAATGCGGTTTCAGGTATGCCGTTGGCCCGTCCTTCCAATTTTTACAATGCGGAAAGCGAGGATGCCAATAGCACGGATACCTACCTGTGGGGCAAGGACATATTCGTTGCCCCGGTGGTGTCTGGCGGCACGTCCAGGAACATCACCTTCCCCGAAGGCGAATGGGTGGATTTAAACGATTATTCCGCTGTTTATACGGGCGGTTCGACTGTGAATTATGAAGCACCTTTGCAAGTTTTGCCTTATTTCGGACGCAAAGGATCATTCATAACCCGTTACGGCCAAACGACATTCACAAATACAGAACAAGCCGATAATGCTAATTGGAATATCTTGTATCTGATGCCTGATGACGGCAGTAAAGTGTCTTCGTATGTTTTTGACGACGACAAGATTTCCCCGCAATCCTTGGAATCCGGAAATTACAGCATTATCCGTTTTAACGGGCAAACAATATCGGGAAACGATTATATTGAAATATCAAACGAAGGATATGGATATGAAAACATGCCCGAAGAACGCACTTATGTTTTCGAGATTCCTTCATCGGTCAAAGATTTCAATTATATCTCGCTTGTGAACGGCGAAAGTGAACAAGTGATAGGCGAGGCCGGCGACGAATTGGAGTTTTCGACAGCAATTGGCAATGCTTATTATTTGGATGACAAAGGCGTGTTGAAAATCAAGGTAACGTGTAACAATTTGCCCGGCTCTGCAAATACCATAAGCATAATCAGGAACATTTTGCCTGTCCCGGTGGAAGAGAACCGAGCAGGGCAAAAAGGTTTTGCCTGCGTTCCGCAACCGGTAGGGGAAACACTTGGTTTTGTATACGATTTGGAAAGCGGTGAAATAGTGTATTCAATAAGTGTTTACGATACGGGAGGTGTAATGCTTGCAGCATTCGACGGTATGGCAGCCAATGAAGGCAGCAACAAGTTTGCCGTGCTTCGACCCGCAGCCATGTCCCCGGGTATTTATGTAGCCTGCCTGACAACGAATTACGGAGTCCGATCTTGTAAAATCGTAGTCAGGTAATAATGCACATCAATAGCAATTTATCAAGAAAATGTCCAAAAAAGAAAAAGACAATGCTCCCGCCAAAACCAATGCCGCAAGGTTGTTGGACAAGGCCGGCATTAAATATGAGTTGATACCGTATCACGTCGATGAGAACCACCTGTCCGCCGTGGAAGTTGCGGGGCAAATAGGCGAGGACATCGCTCTGGTGTATAAAACCATTGTGCTTCATGGCGACCGCACCGGGCATTTTGTCTGCGTGGTGCGTGGCGACGAGGAAATAGATTTGAAAGAAGCGGCAAGGATTTCAGGAAACAAAAAAGTCGAATTGATACATGTGAAAGACTTGTTGCCTCTTACAGGCTACATAAGGGGCGGTTGTTCCCCTGTGGGCATGAAAAAGCCGTTCCCGACATATTTTCAATCTTCGATAATGGAACACGAGTATGTTTACGTGAGTGCCGGGCAACGCGGACTGCAACTGAAAATCGCGCCTTCCGATTTGGTGGCCTACACAAAGGGAAATTTGTTTTAAGCAAATAATCTATAAAAACACTACCTTTGCAAAAGTTTTTCACGGTTTGGGAAATAAATTCGCAATGGCACGCATATTGGCAATAGATTATGGAAAAAAGAGGGTAGGCATAGCTGTGAGCGACAGTTTGCAGATTATTGCCGGCGGGCTTGCCACTGTGCCATCCGGGGAGTTGTTCAAGTTTTTGCAGGATTATTTCGCCAAGGAAAACGTGGAGACGATAGTTGTCGGCTTGCCCCGCGACATGAAATACAACCCCTCCGAGTCAATGCAGTATATCGAACCTGTTGTAAAAGGCCTGAAGCGCCGTTTTCCGGACAAGAAAGTGGAGTATTTCGACGAGAGGTTCACGTCCGTCCTTGCCCAGATGGCAATTCTGGAATCGGGAGTTAAAAAGAAGGAGCGTCAAAACAACAAAGGTTTGGTTGATGAAATAAGCGCGACCATAATTTTGCGCGATTACATGGAAAGCAAAAGAAACACAATATCATGATTTATCCCATAGTAATTTACGGTAATCCCGTACTGGCAAAACCGGCGAAGAATTTGGAGAAAGACTATCCCGGCTTGGAAAATTTGGTCAATGACATGTTCTCGACTTTGACAAAAGCCGACGGGGTGGGGCTGGCAGCACCGCAGATAGGCCTGCCTTTGAATTTGTTCGTAGTGGATCTTTCACCGTTGGAAGAGGACGACCCCTCTTTCAAGGACTACAAGAAAGTTTTCATAAATGCCGAGATAATTTCATACGGAGAAGAAACCGATTCGTACGATGAAGGATGTTTGAGCTTGCCCGGAATTTCAGAATCCGTAAAAAGGCCCACGAGCATAACCATACGTTATTTCGATGAAAAATGGCAGGAACACGAAGAAACTATCAGCGGATTTCCTGCCCGTGCCATACAGCATGAATATGACCATACACGCGGTCATGTATTCGTGGACAGAATCAATCCGGTTCGCCGCCAGATGATTTCTTCAAAACTTGCGGCATTGAAGAAGGGTAAGATAAAATGCCGTTACAAATACGCGAGGTAATTCTGACGATTTGACTATTAACGGGTTAATAAACTTTTAAAGGTTTATTGGCCCGTTATTCTTTATTTTCTGCATTGTTCCGTTTCTCGGACAATGCGTACAATTTTTTCAGCAGTTCGAATAGTTGCTGGTTGAGGTCGTCCGTCGGGCTGTTGTTGATTACGAAATCGGCAAGCTCGACCTTGCGTTTTTCAGGCCATTGCGCTTTCATGCGGCGTTTCACGTCTTCTTCTTCGCAATGATCGCGCTCCATGACCCTTTCCGTGCGGATTTTCGAAGGCGCGGTTATTACTACCACCTTGTCGACGAACTTGTCAAATTCGCTTTCATATAGAATCGCGGCTTCCATCGCCGCTACGGGATATTCTCCCGAGACATCCAGTTCTTCTGTCCATTTTTTGAATTGTTCATGAACTGCCGGATGGATTATGCCGTTTAAAGAGTTTCTCAGTTTCGTATTGGAGAATATCTTGTCGGCAACGAATTTCCGGTCAAGACTTCCGTCATTCTTATAAGCCTCGTTGCCGAGCAAGGCGACAATGGCGTTTTTTACATCTTCATTACTGGAGACTAACTTCTTGCTCTCCGCATCGGCGTAAAAAACCGGAATGCCTGCGGCTTCCAACCGCTTGCAGAAATATGATTTGCCGCTGCCTATTCCTCCTGTTATGCCAATGGTTATCATTTCGGATATTTTTCTCAATCTTCGACCACTTCTATCATCCATTCCACCGACGGAGGGGTTATTTTGCAGTTTTTTGCCTCGGAAGGATAGTAGTCCAAATCCACGAACTCGTTTTTACTACGGCTTTCGATAAGTTTTTCGTAATCTATCGATACACCGAAGTCGGAAGCTTCCACATCGGCGTATTTGCTTATTCCTATAAGGTACTTTATTGTAACTTGTTCCGGGAATGTGCGGACTTTCAGTTTTTGAGGAACGTTTTTGACTGTAACGGGGACACTTTGCACACCTTCCGTAAAGGCCTCCACTGGAACGGTTATTTCTATGCGTTCCGGAACGGATTTTGTTCTCGGTGGCAGTGACAATCCCAGCGTGGTGGTAAGCGTGTCGTTCAGGTTGTTCGCCCTCAAAATATGGGTCTCTATTATATTGATAGTGTCGAGGACGGAACTGCGCGCATACAATGTTATGCTGTCGGGAGATACGGTTATGCTGTCGCTCAAATGGAACTGTTTCCTGCAACTTATGTCCAAATTTACCTTGACAGGCAGCTTTTTCGTGTCAATCGGGACTACTTCGAAGCTCAAATCTTTTGGAAAATAGTCGACAATTACGGATGATTGCGCAAAATTGTGTTTTATGCTTTCTTCAAAGACATTGGTGAACGATATGGTGTAGTTGTTGCCGTTGAGCGTTACCAAGTCGTTGTTGTTGAAATCGACAACTGCCGGGCGGAAATTCCTGCGTTGGTAAGGAAAAACGTTTTTCGCCTTGTCCCGCACCCTGATGCTGATATTCGTGGTCAGGTCGGCATAAAGTTCCACGTCGGGCGGCGCGTTTTTGTATTGCAGGGGATAATTTACCCACACTTCGTAAGTCTTGTTTTGCATAATGGCCATCCAGCAGCCGAAAGAGATTAACAGGCATAACAAAAAAACAAGTGCATTCTTTCTGTTTTTCAAAAAGAATGCCTTGAAACGTTCCCAAAGGGATGCTATTTTATTTCTTATGTCTGTTTTATCTGCCATGTTTACTTGGCGGGGGCTGCCGAACGGTCGGCCGAAGTGGCGAATACGGAGTTCTTGTCAACCGTAATGCACACGCCTTGGCTAATTTCCAAAAGGACTTCGGTTTCCTTAACGTCTTTTACTTTGCCGTATATGCCTCCTGCCGTTACGACCTTGTCCCCGTTTTTGAGGCTGTCTTGGAATTTTTTTATTTCTTTTTGTTTCTTGACGTTGGGGCGGATCATGAAGAAGTACATCACTACGAAAATCAATACGATCATGATAAGCGATGTCCACATGCCACCTTGAGCTTGTCCTGCTGCTTGCAATAATACTGTAGCGTTCATGTCAGTAGTTTTTTAATTATGTTTATTCGTTGTTCTTCATATCGGACACTTTGGACAGTTGTCCTTTTGCGGATAACTGTTTTACCACGCTGTCCAAAATCCCGTTTACTATTTCGTAGCTTTTGCTTGTGCTGTAATATTTGCTTATTTCGATGTATTCGTTGAGCGTTACCGGAACCGGGATGGAAGGGAAATGCGTAAGCTCGGCAATGGCAGCTTGCATTATGCTCAAATCCATCATTGTCATTCGTTCTATTTTCCAGTTTTTTACCGTGCCGTCTATCATCTGCATGTATTGGTCGCGGCCTTGTAAGGCGTACTTATACAAGTCGTAGGCAAAATCTTCGTCAGATTCGTCCTTGTATAACGGCAATAAAACCTGGTCGGCCCCGTTGTTTTCATCAAAACGCTTGACGGTCTTTTCCACGAAACTCAGGATGGTTTCCGCGTCATCGTTCCAATAAATGTTCATTTCTTCCAAACTGTCCCCGAGGGCTTCGCTTGTGGCAAGTATCTTTTTGATTATCTGTCTCCAAAAAAATTTGTCCAAGGAGTATGCGTCCATGTCTGCGGAAGGTGCGTCTGCGGGGATTTTGCCTTGCATGTAGTCCTTGTATTCGGGGCTGTTGCAAATATTTTTGTACAACGTGCGAATCAAGTCAGCGTCCTCGGCCCACGATATGTGGAATTTCTTCACGCATTCTTTAAGCTGTTTGTTGCCGGCAAGCTGCAACGCGAAACGGTTGTCTATGAAACGTCTGTTGGGATTGAGGTCTTCCTGCGTGGCCATGCGTTTCGACATGCCTGCCTCTATGCGTTTTTCAGCGTATGAATGCAGTTCGACTATCAGTTGCAACAACCAACAATACAATTCGAACGCGGCGGATAGACTTTTTCCGATTAAACTTTTTTCTTTGTCTTCCTTACGTGTTTTCTTCAAATATGTTTCATCAGGATTTATTTGGTTCGCATAAAGCAATTGGACCACCTTGATCCTGATAAGATCCCTGTTTATCATGGTTAAGAATATAGAATGCGACAACGAAGATACGATAAATAATCCATATATGTCAGAACTATTGAAATTTTTGCCTTAATAAATACTAAACGCCGATGGCGGGCGTAATGTTGTAACTTCTTTGTAATGCCATCCGCGCCGGTTAATATATATTATTGTGTAAATGTCTTATGGAAATTATCTCGCGGATATGTCCGCCGGCATAAAAAAGTGTGTTGAATATTTTGCAATTAATGAAAAATACAGCAATTTTGCAGTCTATTTCCCGTAAAGGGGATTTTGGAGTGAATATTATCTAATTCAGACATTTATCTGTTTATGTTTAATTTATTTGGGAAACCATCCCGTGATGAAAGGAAACCTCGTTACGAGGAAAGGGAAGAAAAAGAAATAGTCTTCTCGAAAGTGGTAAAGGCCGGCAAGAGGGTGTATTATTTGGATGTGAAGAAAGACCGCCGCGATGATTTGTTCCTGTCGATAACCGAAAGTAAAAGGAAAAATTTGGAAGACGGGCAGTTCGTTTACGAAAAGCATAAGATTTTCCTTTACAAGGAGGATTTCGACAAATTCGAGGAGGCAATGACCGAAGTTCTTGATTACATGCGCAAGAACGGGTTACCGGTTGAACCGCGTCCCTCGGTGCAAGAACAGCAGGTGGACGAAACAGCGACCCCCGAAGCAGAAGAGTAAAAACAAAAAAGGTTGGAAAATTTTTCCAACCTTTTTTGTTTTTACCAAGTGGTAAGGTAGCAGTAGTATAGTGGGCGGCTTGCGCCGCAGGTTTGGCTTCGCCCAAATTCGGCTGCGCCTTACCATAATCTGAACAAGTTCAGCTTCTGGCGTTGAAACATTTCCATTTACGGCTGTGCTCGGCTATGAACAAATGAATTTGTTCATACTCTCGCTGGCACGAAAATTCGGCTTGCGCGAATTTTCAGGTGCCAGGTTTCAGTGGTTAGTGGATAGTAAAAAAGGCGGAAGCTTTTTGCACTTCCGCCTTCTGCTTTTAACTTGCTCTCTGTTACCTTATGAACAAAAGTTCGCGGTACTTGGGCATATCCCACATGGAGTCGTCCACCAACAATTCGAGTTTGTCTGCATGATAGCGGATAACATCGAAGAACGGGATAACCGTATCGTGGTATGCGATGGCTTTTTCCCTTTCGCTCTCGATTTTGTTCGCCACCTTGCGGGCAGCTACCATCTCCTCAACCTTTGTCTTTATAACCGATATGTGCATCGAAAGTTCCTCGATAATTGTCCTGTCGGTTACTGTAAGCTCTGCTGCTTTTTCCTTGCCGAAAGCTGTCTGCATCTTACATACGTTGTCCAACAACATTGATTGGTAACGGGTAGCCACAGGTATTATGTGGTTTAGAGCAAGATCGCCGAGCACTCGTGCCTCGATTTGAAGTTTCTTGGTATATATTTCCCATTTAACCTCGTTGCGAGCATGCAATTCTCTCTCCGACAACACTCCAACACTTTCAAACATTTTCACGATTTCGGGCTTGGTATAAGCGTCATAAATCAACGGAACACTGGTTTCACAATCCAATCCTCTAGCTGCAGCTTCCGTTTTCCATTCATCAGAATAACCGTTACCGTCAAAACGGATAGGTTTAGATTCCTTTATATACTGCTTGATGACTTCAAAGATTGCAGTTTGCGTACTTGCGCCTGCCTGAATCTTGGCATCTACTGTCGCCTTGAATTCTTTCAATTGTGCTGCCACTGCCGAGTTAAGGGCGATCATGGCTGCGGCGCAGTTTGCGGAAGAACCTACGGCACGGAACTCGAAACGGTTACCGGTAAACGCGAACGGAGAAGTACGGTTTCGATCGGTATTGTCGAGCAATACTTCAGGAATTTTAGCAACACCAAGGGTCATCCTTTTCTTGTCCTCCATTACTATTGCTTCTTCGGCTGTGGCATTTTCCAACTTGTCAAGAACATTAGAAATTTGAGAGCCTAAGAATGCAGATATTATAGCGGGAGGAGCTTCGTTGGCACCAAGACGGTGAGCATTTCCTGCCGACATTATAGACGCTTTCAAAAGCGGGCTATACTTGTAAACGGCCATCAATATGTTTACCAAGAAGGTAACGAACTGCAAGTTCTCCTGCGGGTTCTTGCCCGGAGTAAGCAAGCCTACGCCGGTGTCAGTACCGAGCGACCAGTTATTGTGCTTACCCGAACCGTTGATGCCTGCAAAAGGTTTCTCGTGCAACAATACGCGGAAGCCGTGTTTGCGTGCCACCCTCTGCATAATGCTCATTATAAGCAGGTTGTGGTCGTTTGCAAGGTTGGTTTCGCCAAAGATGGGTGCCAACTCAAACTGGTTGGGGGCAACCTCGTTGTGGCGGGTCTTCAAAGGTATGCCGTATTTGTAACCTTCGTATTCAACCTCTTTCATGAACGACTGAACGCGGGCGGGAATTGCACCGAAATAGTGGTCTTCCAACTGCTGGTTCTTTGCGCTTGCATGGCCGAGCAAGGTTCTGCCCGTTGACAACAAGTCGGGACGTGCAGCATACAAACCATCGTCTACCAAAAAATATTCCTGTTCCCAACCGAGGTAAGAATAAACTTTCTTTACCGAGGGATCGAAATAGTGGCAAACTGCGGTGGCAGCTTCGTCAACAGCGTTCAATGCTTTGAGCAACGGTGTCTTATAATCCAATGCTTCGCCTGTATATGAAATGAATACCGTGGGAATGCACAATGTGTCGTCCACGATGAACGCGGGCGAGGACGGATCCCATGCCGAATAACCGCGAGCTTCGAAAGTGCTGCGTATGCCGCCGCTCGGGAAACTCGATGCGTCCGGCTCCTGTTGCGCGAGCAATTTGCCTGAAAATTCTTCTATTATGCCGCTGCCGGGAGCACCCGCGTATTCAATGAACGAATCATGTTTTTCGGCAGTACCGTCGGTGAGGGGCTGGAACCAGTGGGTATAATGCGTAACGCCCATTTCCATCGCCCATGCCTTCATGCCGGCCGCTACTTCGTTGGCTATGGCGCGGTCGAGTTTTTCTCCTTGGTCTATGACTTTCAAAAGGGCTTTCATCGTCTCTTTCGAGAGATACTTGGACATCTGTTTGCGGTCGAACACGTATTTGCCGTAATAATCGGAAGTCGCTGCCGCAGGTGCCGCTACCGCGATGGCTTGCTTCTTGAAAGCATCTCCCACCATTTGGAATCTTAATGAACTGCTCATGATATGGTAGTTTAAATGTTGTCTTTAATAGTTATATTGATTATGTTTGTCATCTTGAAAAGCCGCCTTTCCCGCAGGGAAATAAAATTTACAAGGACAATACACAAACCCCTGCGGGTATGGCAGCAAAGTTAAGAAAATTTTACCTGTTATATGCGGCTTCACCGTGTTCGTAAATATCAAGGCCTTCTTCTTCCACACGTTTGTCAACTCTCAAGCCAACTGTTTTGTCAACGACCTTATACAATACGAACGTAATGACCGCGCTGTAAACTATGGCTATCACGGTAGTGAGTACTTGAACCCACAATTGGTGCCAATCGCCGTATAACGCCCCTTGCAAGCCGCCTTCGCCGGTTATGGCTTGTGTCGCGAACACGCCCGTGAGAATCGAACCTATGACGCCGCCTATGCCGTGTACCCCGAACGCATCCAAAGCGTCGTCATATTTGAATTTCGGTTTAACCCATGCAACCATGCAGAAGCAGATGATCGGGGTGATGATACCGATAAGGAACGCTCCGAGCAAATCCGTGCTGCCGGCAGCCGGAGTGATTGCCACCAAACCTGCGACAGCGCCAGTACATGCTCCGACGGTAGTGCATTTCTTGTTCACGATATAGTCCATAAGCATCCATGTGATTGTCGCCGTAGCCGCAGCTATGTGTGTTACGAGCAAGGCGTTGGCCGCCAAACCATCGGCTGCAAGCCCGCTGCCCGCGTTGAAGCCGAACCAGCCTAACCACAAGAACGATGCACCCATGAACACCAGCATTATGTTGTGCGGGGTAATCGGATGACCGAGACGGTAATCTTCACGTTTTCCTAACATCACGGCCATTACCAAGGCTGCAATACCTGCATTGATATGCACCACAGTACCGCCGGCAAAGTCGATGGCTCCCATTTCTTGCAAAAAGCCGCCGCCCCATACCCAATGGGCCATAGGCAGATAGGCCAATATCACCCACAATATGATAAATACCATGTAGCCGGAAAACTTGATACGTTCGGCAAACGCGCCCAAAATCAACGCGGGTGTGATAATCGCGAACATACATTGGAACATTACGAATATAAGTTCGGGAATGCCTGTCGGCATTATGGCATCCAAGCCGATTCCGCAAAGGAACGATTTGTCAAAGCCGCCTATCAAGAAGCCGAGGGGATTGCCGGATTCCATGAAACTTGTACCGAATACCCAAGAATAACCGAATGCCACCCATATTATGCTGATGGCACCTACCAACAGCAAAGTCTGCATTACAAGGCTCAGAACGTTTTTTTGCCTTACCAATCCGCCATAAAACAAAGCTATGCCGGGAATACTCATTAACAACACCAACATTGTGGCCACTATCATCCACGCGGTGCTGCCGCTGTCCAATAATATCTTATCCATGACTGAAATTTTTCGTTAGTTAAAAAGACTTTTGATTTTCTGCTTGTCGAATGTCATTTCTCTTGTTCGGCATTGTAAAGGGCTATGTCGCCGCGTTCGCCGGTACGTATGCGCACCGCGTCCTCGATTTCGTACACGAATATGCGCCCGTCCCCGACTTCGCCGGTTTGTGCCGCCTTCAATATGGCCTGCACAGTTTTTTCGGCGTTCTTGTCGCGGACCACGATGGAAATCATCGTGCGCTCGATAGAGCTGGTGTCGTACATCACGCCCCTGTAAATGCGTGCCTGGCGGGATTTGCCCACTCCGCGTACGTCGTAGTAAGAGAACCATTCGATGTCCGCAGCCAAAAGAGCCTCCTTGACATCGTCGAATTTCGTCTTGCGGATAATCGCTTCGATCTTTTTCATTGTCGATAAATTTGTTAAGGTGAAACTTCGTATTATTTCTCACATTGAAAAACCTGCCTTGGCAGCAAACCATATTCCTTCGGAAGCGGGATTGTAAACCACGTCCGCCCCAACGCTGATCGTGCATACATCCTTGATGTTGAAATCGTGCGACGCTCCCACGTTTATATTCACCACGGAGAACCCGTCATTAGGAGAATAGAGGCATGCGCCGCCGCTTTCTACCGCCGCTCCGAGTGCCAAATTCAAATCCACGATGTTTCTCACCGGATAAGAATACCCTATTTCCAAATAGGTGGAATAAGCTTGGGAACCGTCGGTCTTATGGTTCGCCCCATATAACATCGTACTTGCGCTGACGCAAATGGGAACTTTTTCAAAATAATACCCGAAATCGAAACCTATCGACAATTCGAGATAGTGGTTGTCGGCATAATTGCCGAAATAATCGAACTCGCCGCTACCGTTTGTCCAACAATAATCGGTCAAAAGCAGGCTTGCGCCCCAATTCGAGTAGCCGACCATGAAGTCAAGCTCCGAATAACCGCTACTGCCGTAATTGAAATCGGTAGAACCCCACGCGCCCAC
This sequence comes from Candidatus Enterocola intestinipullorum, assembly GCA_017694565.1. Classification (GTDB taxonomy): domain Bacteria; phylum Bacteroidota; class Bacteroidia; order Bacteroidales; family Paludibacteraceae; genus Enterocola; species Enterocola intestinipullorum. The sequence goes on from JADIMR010000003.1 coordinate 13,655, forward strand.
GCTGAACCCCGCAATGTCGAACGAGATGCCGGGTTGCAGGCTGACGCCGGTCAGGTACGAGCCTCTCCAAATATTGGCAGAGACGAGATCGATTGACAGGCCAAGATTGCCTTTGTACTTGCTGCCTGTTTCTTCCACCTCTGTTGCGGCCGCTTCTTCTTCGGCTGCGAATGCTGCTACGGGTGAGAATGCCAATACGGCAGCTGCTATAAAATACTTGAACGAATTTTTCATTTTGAATAGTTTTTTAATTTTCAAACAACGTTAGTTTTAAAAATTGATGGTCTGGTTGGCGCGACTGCCGTTATTGCGGCAGGGAACGCCGTAATTAAACGTACTTGAATTCCCCGTCAGGGGATTCTGTCTGAACCAATTCTGATTGAAATTCTTTTTACTTTTCATTGTTATTAAATTTCGACCATCAAGATGAAAAATCCGTCCGGTCAGTAACTATATTCTTTCCATTGCTTCGAGCGTCTTTTCTTTCGTACTGAAAGCCGTCAGCCTTATATATCCCTCGCCCGAAGGACCGAAGCCCGCGCCGGGAGTCGTTACTATGTTCTTGCTTTGCAAGAGGTAATCGAAAAATTCCCAAGACGTGGAACCCGAAGGGGTTTTCATCCATACATAGGGCGAATTGATGCCGCCGAACACCTCGTAACCTTTCGCGGACAAGGCGTTGCGTATGATTTTGGCATTTTCCAAATAATATGCTATCGTGTCTTTTACTTCCGCCATGCCTTTTTCGCTATACACGGCTTCCGCGCCTCTCTGTATTATATATGGAGTGCCGTTGAACTTGGTGCATTGTCTTCTGTTCCAAAGCGGGTTGAGTGAAACTTCCCGACCGTTTTTGTCGTATGCCATGCAAGCCTTGGGAACTACGGTGTAAGAACAACGTGTACCCGTGAACCCTGCCGTTTTGGAATAGCTGCGGAACTCGATTGCCACTTTTTCCGCTCCCTCTATTTCGTAAATGCTGTGCGGCACGTCCTTTTCAGTTATGAACGCTTCGTAGGCAGCATCGAAAAGTATCAAAGCCTTATGCTCAGTCGCGTAATCGACCCATACTTTCAATTGTTCCTTGGTAAGCGTTGTGCCAGTGGGGTTGTTCGGATAACAGAGATATATCACATCGACAGCCTCTGCCGGCAAGGCTGGCACAAAACCGTTTTCAGCCATACAAGGCATGTAATATATGTTGTCCCAGCAGCCGTTTTCTTTAAGTTTGCCGCCCCTGCCTGCCATTGCGTTGGTATCTACGTATACAGGATAAACCGGGTCGGTAACCGCGATTTTATTGGCCAAAGCCAGAATGTCGCCGATGTTGCCGGTATCGCTTTTCGCCCCGTCGCTTACGAAAACCTCGTCCTTTGAAATTTTCACGCCACGCGCGGCATAGTCGAACTCGACTATTTTTTCACGCAGGAAATCGTATCCTTGTTCTGGTCCGTAACCACGGAATGTTTCAGCCTTGCCCATTTCGTCCACAGCCTTGTGCATGGCTTCGATGCAGGCTTCCGGCAACGGACGGGTTACGTCTCCTATGCCCATTCTGATAATGTTCGCCTCGGGATTCGCTTTCTTGTAAGCGTCCACCCTTTTTGCAATCTCCGAAAACAAATAAGTTTCGGGGATTTCCAAGAAATGTTGATTTAAATGTACCATAATGTATTGTCCTTTATTTTAACCTGCTTCGCAGGTTTATTTTCCTTTAATTAACCGGCTTCGCCGCCGGCACTTCGTGCCGTTGATTTCATCCAATGCTGGCTGCACTGATTTTATCCAAAGCTGGCTGCACTGATTTCATCCAAAGCTGGCTGCACTCGGCTATGAACAAATGAGTTTGTTCAAGCTCTCGTTTGCTCAGCTTTTCGACATAACCCACGCAAGCGTGGTTCTGTTCTCATTTGCTCAGCTTTTCGGCATAATCCGGGCAAGCTCGTATTCTACCCTCGTTTGCACAGCATTTGCCTACGCTCCGCTCCGGCGGTGTCTCCTGAAACCGATTGCCTACATTAAGACCTACTTTCAGTATCGTGCTATTATTACGAGGTACAAAACCATGCCCTCTTACTAATAAGCGTTTTTAATTTTCAATTATAAAATTCTAATTTACAAGAGTTCTCCTTCAAAGACCGTAACAGCCGGGCCCGTCATGAACACATGACCGGTATTTTCGTCCCATTCAATAGTAAGGATGCCGCCGCGCAGGTGGATATCGGACTTGCGCCCCGATTTTCCGTTCAACACCGCCGCCACCAAGGTCGCACATGCCCCTGTACCGCACGCCAATGTTTCACCTGTCCCGCGTTCCCAAACCCTCATCCTCAACTCCTTTTCATTGACAACCTCCACAAATTCCACGTTGGTCTTACGCGGGAACATCGGGTCGGTTTCTATGCGGGGACCTATTGATGCTATGTCCATATTGTCCACCGACCCCGAAGGCATGAAAATAACGCAATGCGGATTACCCATTGAAACGCAGGTTATTTCAAATTCCCTGCCATCGAATGCAGCTTTTTGGGCTATCACCTTGCCGGTCGCAGCTGTCACAGGGACTTTGTCAGCATCCAAAATAGGCGCGCCCATATCAACCGTGGCTTTTGCAACCTTGCCGTCAGTTCCCAATAACATTCTAATGACCTTGACCCCGGCAAGGGTTTCCACCGTAATTTCAGTTTTGTCAGTGAACTTTTTGTCGTAAACATATTTAGACACGCATCTTATGGCGTTTCCGCACATCTCGGCTTCGCTGCCGTCGGGATTGAACATCCTCATACGGAAATCGCATTCGTCGGAAGGCATTATCAACACCAAACCGTCGGACCCTATTCCGAAATGCCTGTCGCTTACCTTGCGGGCCAAGGAAGAGGGGTCTTCCACTTTATTGGCGAACGTATCCACATATACGTAGTCGTTGCCGAGCCCTTGCATCTTTGTAAATTTCATTTTGTAAACTGTTTTTGTGTATTGTCTATCATTTTGTTTGCGACATTGCAAATGTACTACCATTTGTAAATTCGCAATAAATATTTTGCAGCAATTCGCATTAAAAATTATTCAAACTTACGATTTGTTGGATTATCGAGCATAAAACACATAAAGCATAAGGAAAAAGCCACATAGAAAATCGAAACTGAAACATTCGGCAGACAGCCCCTCCATTGTTTGCTTCCAAACTTGCCCCGCAAACATCATTTGCCATTATTATAGCGGAGCGTCCCGTACCGCAAGCAATGCCTCTCCCAACTTTTTGCATAATGCCGGATTGGATTTTCTACTTGGACGAAATTTTGCCAACTGAGGATTTTTTGCCATCGTATATATCATCGTTCTCCAACCTGTATGCCGACATGCTTATAAGAAGTCCGTTTCCAACGAAATTATTCAAACTACGGTGTTATCATCGAGCTTGCTCCTGCATACGATTCAACATTCGGAATACAAAGATAATACAAACAGAAACAACAAACATATAGCCTGCCGCGATGTTTATGTTATGCGAAGCCCAAATAGCATTATGGAAAATTTGACAGCAAAGACCCTCATCGCGGACTTGGAGCGACTATTAAAAAACGCCGTCAATAGACTGTTAGCGAAGCTTATTGACAAAAAAAAGCGGACTCTCCGAGAGGAAAGTCCGCCAAAAGAATGTAAAGATGTAAAAGAATGACTAACTTTCTTGAATTGAGAAACGGAAACAACAACTAACTCAAGAAAATTATAACAACACAATTAAAACTACAAAACTAACTTAGTTGCGGAGGCCCGATTCGAACGAACGACCTTTGGGTTATGAGCCCAACGAGCTACCACTGCTCCACTCCGCGATTTCGAGAATGCAAAGGTAGATGTTTTTTCGACATCTCCAAATATTTTAGTGAAAAATCTCTATAAATAATTCCCAAAACTTCGGCAAATGTTACAAAAATGTTACGATTTAAATCGTAACAAGGTATGATTCAAAAAGTTGAGACAATCTGAGCAAGATGCGGCTACGCCGCCGCTTGCTTCGCAGGCTAACGCTTGCCATTGTCTTAACCCCCCGGATTTTTTGACCAGACAGGTCAAAAAATCCTGCCCCAGAGGGGGCGTGTGCTGCACGCCCGTCCTTGTCTTATCCCCCGAAGAAAATTGCTTTGCAATTATCTTCTGCCCCCAGAGGGGGCTCCTTCCTTGAACATAGTGCTTTCACTAAAAGACCTACTTTCGACATGGTGCAAACACTTCGGGGTGCTTACTGTAACTATTCACTGCCGCGAAGCGGCTAACTAACCACTGCGGTGCGAAGCACCGCCCACTACCCACTAACTACTAAACCTGCCGCGTCTGCAATTTTGCAACCAAGGCGGCAAGTTCACCGGTGGAATTGACATTGCCTTCCACGGCCGACAAGGCGGACAATGCCTTGTCGCAGTATTCCGAAACCGCGTCTTCACACAGCTTGCCAATGTCGTTTCTGCGGTAAATTCCAGTAACCGCAGCAATCTTTTCCTCGTCGCGACCGTCAATCTCCATCCATTTTTTCAACTCGGCCATGTCGTGCGGGGGCAATATTTCAAAGGCTTTGGTAAGCAGGTAATTCTTTTTCCCGCAAGCTATGTCGCCTCCCAATTTCTTTCCGAACACTTCGGGATTGCCGAAAGTATCCAAATAATCGTCCCTCAATTGAAATGCGATACCGAGATTGATTCCATAATCGTACAGCCGTTGGCAGTCCTCGTCTGAAGCCCCCGCCAATACAGCCCCGATTTTCAACGCTCCCGCCAACAAAACCGCCGTTTTCAACCTTATCATTTCAATGTATTCCGACAAAGCGACAACATCCCTGCGCTCGAAATCCATATCGTATTGCTGTCCCTCGCAAACACCAGTGGCGGTTGTTGAAAAAATGCCGGTTACTTCGGACAACAAAGCCGCCGGAGCTTCGGACACCAACTTATACGCCTCTATAAGCATGGCGTCTCCGGACAATATGGCGGTATTGGAATCCCATACCTTGTGGACTGTCGGTTTGCCGCGACGCATGTCGGCATTGTCCATTATGTCATCATGCAGGAGCGTGAAATTGTGGAAAACCTCCAATCCGGCGGCCACAGGTAACGCGGCTTTTTCGTCCCCTCCGAAAAGTTCACATGCCATAAGGCACAATACGGGACGCAGGCGTTTGCCGCCTTCCTGCAACACGTAATCCACGGGGGCGTACAAACCTTGCGGCCGGCGCAAAGCGTAACCCAAGCCCCCCAAATATTCCTCGACCATCTGATGTTTCTCCATAGCGGACTTGTTTTATGATTCGTAATCGTTGTTACTATGACAAAGACGTGGTTTCCATGTCTGTTTCGCGTTCATCGGATTTTCGCGTCCTCGATTATGTCGGTGAACACGTCCGTCAGCGAAAGCCCGGCTGCCCGCACCTGCTGCGGAATAAAGCTGGTATCCGTCATGCCGGGAGTGGTATTCACTTCCAGGACATGGGGAATCCCGTCTTCCGTGATTATGTAATCGATACGGACCAAGCCCTTGCAATCCAAGGCGTCGTAATAACGCGATGTACGGGCCTGTATGTCGGCAGTCAGTGCCGCGTCCAAACGTGCCGGGGTGATTTCTTCGGACTGCCCGTTGTATTTTGCATTGAAATCGAAAAATTCGTTTTTGGAAACCACTTCGGTAAGCGGCAGCACGATGGTTTTGTCCTTGGTCTTATATATGCCGCACGTTACCTCGGTCCCTTTCAAGAAAGATTCGACTATCACCTCGTCGCCCTCGGCAAAGGCATTTGCGACGGCCGCCTCGACATCTTCCATGCGCGTAACCTTGCTGACACCGAAACTGCTTCCGCTGACATTCGACTTGACAAAGCAAGGCAATCCGGTAACCGCTATTATTTTTTCAGGGTCGGCTTCTTCGCCCTTGTGCAACCATACGGCAGGCGCGGGATTCGCGCCCACTGATTCCAAATACCTGTTGCACATATATTTGTTAAACGTAAGGGCCGCGGCCAAAACACCGCAACAAGAATACTTCATGCCTAACAGCTCGAAATACCCCTGCACTATGCCGTTCTCTCCCGGAGTGCCATGTATCGTGATGTAGGCAAAATCGAAAACGTGTTTGCCGTCTGCATCGGCATACGAAAAGTCGTTCTTGTCAATATCATATTTTTCGGTATCGGAAACCACCGCCTGCCACTTGTCCCCGTGGATAAGCACTATGACCGCGTCATACAAATTTTTGTCAAGGGTGTTTTTGATATTGCCGGCACTGCGGAGCGACACCTCGTATTCCGAAGAGTTGCCGCCGGCGACTATGGCTACTTTTGTTTTCATCGCTATTGTTTTTCTACGACCACGCAAAATTATCGCTTTTTCCCTTACGATTGCCGCGATGGCAGATTTATTTGCCCCGACATACCGCACCGCGCCACCGCTTTAATTTGCGAACGCTGCACGCCCGCACGGGAATATTTAAGGTTCGCAAGTAAAATTTATTGCAAATCTGTTGTTTATGTAATTTGCATTGGTTAAATTTGCAAACGTTACCGTTAATTTATCGAAAATCGTCATGTTGCAGACGGATAGATGACGACGGCGACACTCAACCTGAATCTGCGGCAAAATCACATTATACCTGTTTGCCGGCCTTTGAATCCGTACTATGCCTTACAGACGATTGCCAAATACCGACGTAGCTCGTCTCAGAGCAATGCAAACCGCCTTGAAAAAGTACCACGAACTGGGCGACGGCTCGGTGCCGTACTCTTTCAAGACGGTTTCGGCAATCGAGAATTTTTTGCCGCGCTTCGAAGCCGCCATGCAAAACTACAAGCAATCATTGGCTGCACAGACCAAAAACAGCGAAAAATACCAGAACCTGACCGCGACAGCAAGGATGTATATTTCACATTTCATCCAAGTACTGAACCTCGCATGCATACGCGGGGAAATAAAACCGGACAAAAAAACATTTTACAGGCTCCTGCCGCACGACAATTCCGTCCCCGATTTGAGCAATGACAATTTGGTTTTGGAATGGGGCAAAAACATCATCGAGGGTGAAGCCGAACGCATCAGGACGGGAGGCGCGCCGATTTACAACCCCGCCATCGGAAAAGTCAGAGTGCATTACGAGCAATTCAAGGATTCCTACCAAGACAGGAAGGTCATGCGGAAAAACACCGACAGGTACTTGGAAGCCGTGCAGAACCTGCGCGGGGACGCGGACAAGCTCATACTTGACTTATGGAACCAGATCGAGGGCGGATTTGCCGGCCTCGGGACGGAGATGATGCAACAAAAATCCAAGGGATTCGGCGTGGTTTATTACTTGCGGCGCAAGGAACGCAAAGCCTTGGAGGCTGCCGGCGGCGACTTGTCGTTGTTCGCCGAGGACGACTACGAGGACTTCGAGACCGAGGAAAGCGAATGACAAACACTCCTGCCTTTCCAATTATAACCAATTTGATTTATGAATGCCAAATGCAATGCCAAAATAAATATCGGGTTGCACGTGGTCGCAAAACGTCCTGACGGCTACCACGACATAGAAACGCTGTTCTACCCTTTGCCATTTTCCGACTACTTGGAAATCTCCGCAAGCGGGAAGGACTCGTTCGAACAAACAGGGACGGCATTGGATTGCCCTCCTGAAAAGAACCTCGTTGTCCGCGCCCGCGACCTGTTGGCCGGATTGTTCGATTTGCCGCCGCTGAAAATACGGCTCGTCAAAAAACTGCCGTCGGGGGCGGGGTTGGGAGGCGGCTCCTCCGACGCGGCATTCGCTTTGAAGCTTATAAACGAGGAATGCCGTCTGGGACTTTCCACAAAGGAACTGCAAAAATTAGCGGCGGAAATAGGCGCGGATTGCGCTTTTTTCATAGAAAACAAACCGGTTTTCGCATACGGCAAAGGCGACGAGTTCGAACCTTGCGGTATTTCGCTCAAAGGATGGCATACAGTATTGGTAAAGCCGGAAGTATCCGTTTCCACTGCCGAAGCCTATAAACTGACTGTTCCGAAAGCTCCTGGATTCAATCTGAGGCAGATATCCACAAGCAATATCAGCGAATGGAAAAAATTCGTTGTAAACGACTTCGAGAACAGCGTTTTCTCTCAATATCCGGAAATCGGGAAGATAAAACGGCAGCTATACGGAATGGGAGCGCAATACGCATCCATGTCCGGTTCCGGCTCCGCCGTCTACGGGATATTCGACACTGAACCCGACCTGCGGAACGTTTCGTTCGGGAAAAACTGCACCGTACTTGCCGGAGTTTTCAATTGACTTACATTAAACGCTTCTGCCTGCAAATACCAAAAACGCCTCGGTGGTTTCGTCTGAATAAGATTTGGACACGGGTATCTTCTTGATACCGGGGACATCCATCTCCATATCCAGCTCGCCATTGCTCTTGCGCAAGGCCGTAACATGTTCGAAGTTCACCATAAACGAACGGTGGCAACGGCGTATCGGCGTATTGGCCAAGTCGGGGCCTAATTTTTTCAAAGAGGAACGCAAGACATGGCGGACAACCTTGCCCTGGTTCAGATAATTGATTTCCACGTAATTGTTCGACGCTTCCAAGAAAATCACATTCACGCACGGCACTGAAAAGCGCAACTCGCCCTTGTCGTCCTTGAACTGGATTACCAACTTCTCGTCTACCGAAACCCGGTTTTCCAATTCAATCAGACTGTCGCGGGTGTCCACGTAAGAGAAAAAGAGCCATGACACGGAATAAGGCAACAATACCACCATGAACGTGTTAATGCTCGCATCCTTGAACACCATGACTATGTCTGTCCACGACCAAAATTCCAAATCATCCCGCAAATAAATCACATACGCGGTATAAAAACCGGCGATAGCCGTAATTTCCAAAATTATCCACAATACATAACTGGTGTAATACATGGGATATTTTTGGACGAAATGGTACATGACCGTCCTGCTTACCGCAAGCACCACTATGCCTGTGAGCACAAGGATAAAAGACATCATGAAATACCCCACCGGGCTATACGCAACCCATTCGTCGGAATTGAACGGTTTATAGATATTGATGAAAGCCAAAGAGAATATGGCAGTGAACGCGACAAGGCGTATCAGGTTGTGCTTGTCGAAAAACCTGCGGTTCACGTAGTGGCGCGTCATAGCCGGTCCGGTATTATTGTCCTTGTTCTTTTTCATTGAAGATTTCCGCAGTTGCAAAAGTAACATTTTTGCAAACACTAAAAAATACGGAAAAAGCGGGAAAGATTTCCATCTTTCCCGCTTTTTCCGTACCTGAGGCGGGACTCGAACCCGCACAACCGGTTATGGTCAAAGGATTTTAAGTCCTTCGTGTCTACCATTCCACCACTCAGGCAACCATAATGTATGGATTGCCCGCAAAGTTAGTGGTTTTTACTTTACAATCAAGAATACAGGAAACGTTTTATGCTGCGTTTTGGCGTTTTTTCAAACTCCTTGTCCACTGCTTCAATCTGCGCGATACGGCAGAATGCAGGCAGCATTTTGTTGGTTTTCACCTTGATTTCTTCCATTATCTCCTGTATCGGCTTTGTTGCCAGTTCTTCTTTCAGGGCATCCTTGTCGGGATAAACAAGCGCCGTCAGTTTGCCGCTACGGTCCACTACCACAGATTCCGAAACACCGGGAATATTGTTCAACTTGCCTTCAATCTCTTCGGGATAGATATTTTGTCCCGAAGGACCTATTATGACGCTCTTGTTCCTGCCACGGATGAAGATATTGCCATCCTTGTCTATCACGCCCAAATCCCCTGTACGCATCCAACCGTCATGGAAAATCGATGCGGTTGCCTCCGGATTCTTGTAGTAACCTTTCATCACGCAATCGCCTTTTACCATCAGTTCCCCGACAACCTTCTGCGGGTCGCCCGAATCGACCATTATCTGCATCCTGTCTATTATCTTGCCGCACGAACGTGGTTTGAAATGCTGCCAGTCCTCATAACCTATAAGCGGCGCGCATTCCGTCATTCCGTACCCGACCGTATAGCAGAAATCCAGCTCTTTGAGGCAGGCTTCCACCTCTTTGTTCAATGCCGCGCCGCCGATTATCAGATAACGGAGCTTCCCGCCGAAAGTCTGCATCAGTTTTTCCTTTACCTTGCCCCGGATTACGCTTTTTATGCCGGGAGTATACCATAAGACTTTCATCACCGGCTTCTTTATTATCGGGAACACGTTTTTCTGGAAAATCTTCTCTATTACCAACGGCACGGTAAGAATCATGTACGGATGGACCTCGGCAAATGCCTTCATAAGCACTTGCGGCGACGGAGTCTTGCTCAGGAAAAACACGTGGCAGCCTCCCGCCAACTGGTAAAGGAACTCGAACGCAAGACCGAACATGTGCGCCAAGGGCAGCATGGAAACCATGTTCCAACCGGGACGGTTCGGTATGCGGTCCTGACCGAACTGCACATTATTGCTGATGTTCTTATTTGTCAGCATGACCCCTTTCGGGTCGCTCGTCGTTCCTGAAGTATAATTGATAAGGGTAACGTCGTCCATGTTATCCGTCGGGTAATTCACATCGGACTTGGTGAACCCGTCGGGATATTTTGCATTGAACGACCTGTCCCATTCTTTGTGCATTTTGTCCAATTCCTTGCTTGTGGAAGCCAACAGGCTGTAATCGTGGATACACAAAATACCGCTTAGAGCCGGCATTTTCGTCTTGTCCAAGTGCTTCCACACGTTTTCTCCCACGAAAAGGAATTTGGCATCGGAATGGTTTACCAAAGCATGTACGCTGTCGGCAGAAAAATCCGGGAGTATGGAAACCACCACCGCCTCGTAAGAAGCTATGGCAAGGTAGCAAACCGCCCAATGCGCGCAGTTTTTTCCGCACAATGCGACCTTGTCGCCCTTTTTCACACCTGCCGCATCCAAAATCAAATGCAGCCTGGCAATTTCTTCGGCAGTCTTGCCGTAAGTAAGATCGACCGCCCCGTCAAAGTCGGTAAGCGCGGGTTCGTCCCAATACTTCTTCACAACGTCTTGGAAGAATTGCAAGTAATGTTTCATTTCCTTAATCTTTTTATTTTGTTTAGTTTGAAAACCATTTTGACAAAACGTACCCATATTGTGGAAAAACCACGGCACAAACGTTTACAAATTTAGAAAACCGTACGGTTTGACAAAAACTAATTAGACGAAAAACGTTCCAGCGGACACGAAAGACGCGATATTGTGGTAAAAAAACTTATTTAGGGATTAATGACCGTCGTGGCGGTATAAGCAAGTCGAAATTTGCACTATCTTTGTCAAAGATAGGCCGCATTCCACATGGTACGTTCGGGAGGGCCCGATGCCGAATACAGCCATTCGCACTATCTTTGCCGAAACCGCAAGTTATTGAAAAACATCATAGCCATGGATTCATTCAAGTACGAACCGATGTTCCAGCTCGGGGAAGACAAAACCGAGTATTACCTGCTTACGAAAGATTACGTATCGGTAAGCGAATTCGAAGGCAAACCGATTCTTAAAGTAGAAAAAGAAGGTTTGACCTTGATGGCACAAACAGCATTCAGGGATGTTTCATTCCTGCTGCGCAGAAGCCATAACGAGCAAGTAGCGAAAATCTTGTCCGACCCCGAAGCCTCGGATAACGACAAATACGTCGCCCTGACATTCCTGCGCAATGCGGAGGTAGCGGCAAAAGGGAACCTGCCATTCTGCCAGGATACAGGCACGGCCATAATCCACGGCGAAAAAGGCCAGCAGGTCTGGACGGGCTACTGCGACGAAGAAGCCCTGTCCTTAGGCGTATACAACACCTATACGAAAGAAAACCTGCGTTATTCGCAAAACGCCCCCCTAAGCATGTACGAAGAGGTCAATACCAAATGCAATCTTCCCGCACAGATAGACTTGGAAGCCACGGAAGGCATGGAGTACGACTTCTTGTGCGTTACAAAAGGCGGCGGTTCGGCAAACAAGACTTATCTGTACCAGGAAACCAAGGCGATACTCAATCCCGAAACCCTTGTTCCTTTCCTCGTGGAAAAGATGAAGACATTGGGAACGGCAGCATGTCCGCCATATCACATAGCTTTTGTAATAGGCGGCACTTCGGCCGAAAAGAACCTGCTCACCGTAAAACTCGCTTCAACCCACTACTACGACGGGCTGCCCACATCCGGCAATGAATACGGACGAGCTTTCCGCGACGTGGAATTGGAAAAGAAAGTATTGGAAGAAGCCCACAAAATAGGTTTGGGAGCGCAATTCGGCGGCAAATATTACGCCCACGACGTGCGCATCGTCCGTTTGCCGCGCCACGGAGCTTCCTGCCCCGTCGGGTTGGGAGTAAGCTGCTCGGCCGACCGCAATATCAAGTGCAAGATAAACAAGGACGGCATCTGGATAGAAAAACTGGATGACAACCCCGGAGAACTCATCCCGGAAGAATTGCGCAAGGCGGGCGAGGGCAATGCGGTAAAAATAAACCTCGACCAACCTATGTCCGAAATACTTAAAGAATTGGACAAATATCCTGTCGCTACCCGTTTGTCCTTAAACGGCACGATTATAGTGGGACGCGACATCGCCCATGCAAAACTCAAAGAACGCTTGGACAGAGGAGAAGACCTGCCCCAATATATCAAAGACCACCCGATTTATTATGCCGGTCCGGCGAAGACGCCAGCCGGGATGGCTTGCGGTTCGATGGGCCCGACTACGGCGGGACGCATGGATCCCTACGTGGACCTGTTCCAGTCGCACGGCGGCAGCATGATAATGTTGGCAAAAGGCAACCGAAGCCAACAAGTAACCGATGCTTGCAAGAAGCACGGCGGTTTCTACTTGGGTTCAATCGGAGGCCCGGCGGCGATTCTTGCACAAAACAACATCAAGAGCATCAAATGTTTGGAATATCCCGAATTAGGCATGGAAGCCATTTGGGAAATAAAGGTGGAAGACTTCCCCGCATTTATCTTGGTGGACAACAAAGGCAACGACTTCTTCAAACAGATAGGCAAGAAGTAGGGCCGGGACAACACAACAAAAAACAAGCGGAACGGGAAATCCCGTTCCGCTTGTTTTTGTTGTCCGGCCGCCATTGCCGTTTTATCCTATACCTCCATAAATAAAACAACCACGGCATACGTTCTGCCGCGTCCGGCTTACCGCTACCCCGTACCCATACGGAATCTCGGGTGGAAATCTTGAAGCGATTCCCGCAACATCTGCATATTGACGTGGGCGTAGATTTCGGTCGTAAGTATGCTTTCGTGGCCGAGCATCTCCTGGATGACCCTCAAATCCGCACCGCCCTCCAAAAGGTGTGTAGCGAAAGAATGCCTCAGCGTATGCGGGCTCAACGGCGTTGTAACGCCGGCTGCGGCGGCATACTCTTTCAGGAACATGAACACCATCTGTCGGCTCAACTTTCCGCCCCGGCGGTTAAGAAAGAGTATGTCCGCCGCTTCGCGTTTCGGCTCCATGTTTTTGCGCCACGGCAGATAATTATCGATATAATGCAACGCGGTGTCCGATATGGGTACCAAACGTTGCTTGCCCCCCTTGCCTGTTACACGGATATAATGTTCCGGCGCAAAAACATCGGACATCTTCAAACCCACCAACTCCGAAACGCGGAGCCCGCAGCTGTACGCCGTTTCTATCATTGCAAGGTTGCGCACTCCGTCGGGGCGCGACAAATCAATGGCATTCTCTATGCTGTCTATTTCCTCCAAACTCAAAACCTCCGGCAACTTGCGTCCGACTTTCGGCATGTCGATCAACTCCGCCGGATTATCAGTAATGAGGTTTTCCAATATGGCAAAACGGTAAAAAGCCCTTATCGAGGACAGAATCCTCGCTTGTGACCGGGCAGAAATACCCAATTCCGACAATTCTTCAAACATGCCGAGTATGTCATCCTGTCGGGCATCGAGCAAGTCCGCGCCCCGTTGTTGCAAGAAATCCTGCAACTTTCCCGCATCGGAGACATACGCCGCTATGGTGTTGTCCGACATGGATTTTTCCAAAAGCAGATATTGTCTGAATCGTTGAAGAATGAGCATCGCCAACAACTGAGGTGCATACCGTAACTTTTCACTATTCACTATCCACTGCCGCGAAGCGGCTAACTATCCACTAAATCAGTTGCGAACGCAACTGATTTATGGCGGGGTTCGCATACATGTGCAGGATTTTGTCGCGCAGGAACGCTTCGTCCTTGCCCGGCAGGTTCACCATTGCCACCCGGCTTGACACATAACGTTCGAATGCCTGCACGTCCTTTGCCTCGTACTTGCCGGCAAAACGGTTTTCTCGCATAAGCAAATCAGCCGCGACATAATTGTTGGGATACAGTATGTAATTGGCATGGATAGCCTTGTCCACCGCCTCTGCCACGTATGTGAACCTGTCCTGCCGAGGCATATCGTCGATGTCGGCGGAAAATTCCAGCTGCGGGGCTATCACGAAAGACACCCTGCCTTTCATCCCGAGAATCCCGGTCTGCATACTCAGCAAATCGTCTGCCGGGGTCTTCTTGAATCCCGGGTTGTCCCGTTTTTGCTGCAACTCCTTGGCTTTAAGATAGTCGCATGGGTCATATTCATAATTGATGGCTACGGGTAAAATTCCGAGGCTGTTCATGGATTCGGCAAAACTTGCGCAATCCGACGACATGTCCAACATTTTTATGACCGAATGCTGCGTTCGGTCGTCGGAATCCTTTGCCCGCCCCTCACGTTGGGCAAGCCATACCGATTCCTTGTTATGGCACACGACGTAACGGATGTAACGGGACAATTGTTTGGATATAAGCAGTTGCTCCTTAATGCCGCCATCGCGTTTCACTATGAAACTCTTGTTTACCCGCACGAGTTTTTCTATCCACGGATAAATCAAAAGATTATTGCCTATGCCTATTTGCGTCGTATCGAAGCCTTTGAAAAACAGATGCTCGTTCAAAAACGCCGAATCCAGAACGATATCCCTGTGGTTCGACATGAAAATATGTCCGCTGCCGGGATTTATGTTCCCACAGCCGTAAAGATTGACGCTTTTGCAGGTTTTATACTCCAAGGCTGTAAGCAACACCACTATCACTTCGCGCTGGAAGTCGGTAATGGTGGACATCTTGGGCAGGTTCTTTATGAAATATTCCGCGTTGTCGTCTCCCAACAACATGCGCAGTATCGGCACTATTTGAGGCTGTTGCAATATTTCCGATACCGTGGAGGATGTTTCTTCATCGTAAAACGCCCTTATGTCGTCAAATTCGGCTGGAACTTTCATGGTAAAAAATCTATGGTTGGACATGTTGCCGGGTGGACGGATTTGACATCCGGCAACCTTATTACCTTGTAAAGGTAAAATAAATTTACCAAATAAAACCAACTTCCCGCGCAGGAAAATGCACCTGCCCCGGGTTATATGTTTGCAGGCGGCATATATTGATCTCCGGATCGGACCGGTAAAGAATCCGATCCTGTTTGAATGATTTTCAATCCTTGAATAAAACGGACAAGGGAATTGCGTAAATTTACAAACCGTAAAGGACTACATACATGGCAATAGAAATAGAACACAAATTCGCCGTGGACACTGCAAAATGGCAACGTCCGCAAAACGGATGCAAGATGGTACAAGGCTATCTTTGCAACGACAATTGCACAATAAGAGTACGGATTGCCGACGACAAGGCTTTTCTCACCATAAAAAGCCACAGTTCAGGAATTTCACGCGAAGAGTATGAATATGGGATACCCGTGGAAGATGCGCGCAATTTATTGAAAATGAGCCTGTGGCCGCCGGTGGAAAAAACACGGTACATAGAGATATTCCACGGCAAACGCTGGGAAATAGACGTGTTCGAGGGAACCAATGCCGGATTGGTGATGGCGGAAATCGAACTTTCAAGCGAAGACGAGACTTTCGACCTGCCGCCTTGGGCCGGGGACAAACTCAGCGGGGACAAGCGGTATTCCAATTCGTACCTGTCGCAACACCCCTACGGCACTTGGGGCAAGGAAAATCCGTCCAACAACCTCACATAGGTGTCCACCGCGTTTTCGATTTCCGAAACATATATATACTCATCGGCGGTATGGGAACGGGCGGAATCTCCCGGTCCGATTTTCACTGACGTGAAAGGCATCAATGCCTGGTCGGACATTGTGGACGAACCGAATATTTTGCCTATTCCCGATTGCAAATATCTTTGCACGAATGGATGTCCGATGTCTATGCCGGACGGCTTCAACCTCATCGAACGCGGTATGGCACCGGCTTTTATGTTCGCCCTGACAGTATCCAGCACCTGCTGGTGGGTATAGCACTCGTTCAAACGTATATCCACCACAAACCCGCATTTGTCGGGTACCACATTGTGCTGGCGGCCGGCGTTTATCATGGTAACCGTCATTTTCACCCCCCCGAGCATTGGCGAGACTTTCTCGAAACGGTAATCGCGGAACCATTGTATGTCGGGCAATGCCTCGTATATGGCATTGACACCCTCTTCGCGGGCGGCATGCCCCGAGACTCCGCCGGAAGTACAATCCAACACCATCAACCCGCGCTCGGCGACAGCCAAGTCCATTCCCGTCGGTTCGCCCACGATGGCCAAATCCACGTATGGCAATATTTTGGACAAGGCTTCCATTCCTTGCGTACCGGACACTTCCTCCTCGCAACTGAATGCAATTATCAGGTTATATGCTTGAGACCTGGTGCGCAGGCTATCGAAAGCCGCCAACAACGACACCACCGACGCATGTGCGTCGTTCGCACCGAGAGCTTGGATTTTCCCGTCCTTTTCCACGGCCTCGAACGGATTCGATGTCCAAGCGTCAGACGGTTTCACCGTATCTATGTGCGAATTGAGCATTATCGTCGGTTTGGAAGCATCATGCTGCCATGCTTCACACCATATATTGTTGCCGTACCGGTTCGGGGACAACCCTTCTTCTTCCAAAAAGCGGCATAGGAAAGTAGCTTTCGCATCCTCGTCGCGGCTTAATGACGGGATGGAAACAAGTTGTTTTAAAAGTTTTACAGGATCCATCTCTGCTATTTAACCTTTATCCGCCGACCACCGTTCCCCGGTTGAGCGCGACTTCCGCCGCATTGCAAATCACGACTTTTTTAACACCTGCATTTATGGCGGCAAAAGCATTTTCCAACTTGGGAATCATGCCGCCCCGTATTACCCCGCTTTGCTTGTATTCCTCGAACAGCGAAGGCGTTATGCTTTCTATCACGCTGTCGTCGTCGTCCTCGTCGCGCAGGACGCCCCGTTTCTCGAAACAGAAAGTAAGCGTGGTATCAAAAAAGCCCGACATCGCCTTGGCTATTTCTCCCGCCATAGTATCGGCATTGGTGTTCAACAACCCGTCGGTAAAAGAAAAGCTAAGCGGAGCCATGACAGGAACGACATCCCCGTTTATGAGCTTTGCAAGTTCCGCCCCGTTCACCTTCTTCACGTCGCCTACGAAACCGTAATCTATTCCGTTTTTAAGCGGACGTTTGTCGCTTACGACAGATGCAAGGTCTGCTCCGCACAAGCCCAAGGCATTTACTCCACGCTTCTGCAAGCCGGCAACCACGTTCTTGTTCACCAACCCGGCGTAAACCATGGTTACTACTTTCAATGTTTCCGCGTCGGTTATCCTGCGACCGTCCACCATGCGGCTTTCGATACCCAGCAAAGTGGCAAGCCTTGTGGCCGACCTGCCGCCGCCATGCACCAACAGTTTGCGTCCTTCCATCCCGGCAAAATCATCCAACAGCCGTTCAAGCGAAGCCTGTTCTTCCACTACTTTGCCACCTACTTTTATTACGGTCAGTTTTTCCATATCGACATTTTTTTCATATTTACCTTGCATATTCAAGAATTACACGGCAAGCGACACGCAGCGTCATATCCTGCCACAAAAACATTTGAAAAATTCCCATAAAGCTATCCCCGTCGCGACCGAGACATTCAGGGAATGCTTGGTCCCCGCCTGCGGTATTTCGAGACATACGTCGCACTCATCGACAAGCCGCTGGTCCACCCCGTGCACTTCATTGCCTATCACCAATGCGTATTTTACCGAAGTATCCGGCTGCCAGGCATCCAACATGACACTGCCTTCCGCCTGCTCCAAGGCCGCAAGCACGAACCCCTCATCCTTTAAATTCCTGGCCGCATCCATGGAATCCGCAAAATATTGCCAAGCCACGCTGTCTTCCGCTCCGAGTGCTGTTTTATGTATCTCGGCCGACGGCGGAGTGCCGGTAATACCGCAAAGGCAAAGTTTTTCAATCCTGAAAGCATCGGCAGTGCGGAACACCGCTCCTATGTTGTGTAGGCTTCTGACATTGTCGAGCAACACCGCGACCGGCAATTTGGACGCTTCCTTGAACTGCCCCACGCTCAACCTGTGCATTTCGGTTATTTCAAGTTTTCTCATAAACAAGCCACGAGGATAGATATGCAAAGGTAACAAATTAGCGGATTAATCCGCTAATTTGTTACCTTTGCTTTGAGCTTGCGGAGCAAGCTCAAAGCATTGTCTTATCCCCATGACTTTGGCCTGCAAGGTCAAAATCCTGCTCCCGGATGGAGGCGGGCTGCGCCCGCCCTACCTTGTCTAATCCCCCGTGCAAATCGCTGTGCGATTTGCACCGCCCCCAGAGGGGGCAGGCTTCCTTGAACCTCGTGCTTTCGCTAAAAAGTGCCACTCTCGACTGCCCACTGGGACCTGCAACCTGAAAAACCAATCGCCAACCACTGTCCTCTATCCACTAAACAACTATCTTTGCATGGAAAATGAACTGTTTTGCGGACATATTGTCGCAGGCCGTTTTCAACGGCATTGAACGGGAGAACGGGGGACTCATAAACGACACCGTCGCGCTCTGCATCCTTTTGTCCCTGTGCGGCGGCATCCTGATATGGACACGGCTGTTCCAAGGACGGGGCAAAGCCCTCAATAAATTGGACGGCTACATATCCGGGCAAAGGAATTTTTCCCTTGAATGGGACTTGTCGGCCGCATACTTCGCCTTTTTGGGATTATGCGGATACTCGTTGTTTTTCACAACTTGCTTTTCGGGGGCAGGAAATTATTCCGGACTATGGAAAACCGCAGCCGCCATATCGGCTTTCTTTTTGGCCAAACTGGCGATAACGCATCTATATACAAAAACATTTTTTAAAAATTCGCGCAGCTCCGCCACCCGTATACAGACCTTGTATTTCGCATCCGGCGGGATTTCCGCCCTTGCAGCGTTCCTACTGTCCAACTACTCCCCGTTCGACTTGGATTCCGCATACATAGCATTGTTCTGCATATTCCAGGCTGCATTGGCTATCGTCGCATTTGCAATAACATACATCAAATTTTTCGCAACGGCACGGTTGGGTTTCGAGTATATTTTGTACCTTTGCACCCTCGAAGTACTGCCTATGATAGTACTGCTGCAAATGCTTAAACGGATACTGATATTCACCCACTGAAACCATACGGAATAATAGTATGAAAGTCAAAAGGATGCTTGTTTCGCAACCCAAGCCGGCTACCGAAAAATCACCATATTACACCTTGGCCCAGAAATACGGCGTGGACATAAATTTCAGGCCGTTCATAAGGGTTGAAGGACTGACCCTGAGGGAATTCCGTGCGCAGAAAATCGAAATACTGGATTACAGCGCGATTATCTTTACCGCACGCACCGCGATAGACCATTTTTTCCGGCTGGCTGCGGAAATGAGGATTACCATACCGGAAGACATGAAGTATTTTTGCAACTCCGAGACGATTGCCAACTACTTGCAGAAATACATCCAATACCGCAAACGCAAAGTACATTTCCCCGCTTCGGGCAAATTCGAAGAATTGGTAACGATAATCAAGAAGCACTCCTCGGAGAAATACCTCATGGCCGTGGCGGACGTAAACAAGGACACCAATTTCAAGCTTTTGGAAGCCGCCAAGGTAAATGTGGACAGGGCTACTTTTTATAAAACGGTCAGCAACGATTTCGCTCCCGACGAACCTTTCGATTACGACATGTTGGTATTTTTCAGTCCCGAAGGCATCAATTCGCTGCTGAAAAATTTCCCGGACTTCCAACAAGGGGACACATTGATAGCGACTTTCGGCGAAAGCACCAGCAAGGCGGTTGAAAACGCGGGGCTGAGATTGGATATAAAAGCTCCCGCTCCAGACTGCCCGTCAATGCCGGCAGCCATTGAAAAATTTTTCAAGGACAACAAGGTGAACAAAAAATAAAACGCCTTGTGCAACCGTATAGTTTGAGGCGTACAATGTTTACTCTTGACAAGAATGAAAGACTCTGTTCCGAAACGCAAATAAGAAAATTGTTTGCCGAAGGCAGAGGCTTTTTTTCTTATCCGCTCCGCACGGTATTCATAATGCGCGACGACGACTCTCCCGCCCGTTTCTTGGTAAGCGTTCCAAAAAAACGGTTCAAACATGCCGTGGACCGCAACAACATAAAACGCAAGGTCCGCGAGGCATACCGCAAAAACAAACTTCCATTGCCTTGCGACATGGCATTCATATATATTGCCGAAAAAAACGAGCCTTACCGATGCATTGAAAAAGCAGTGAAAAAAGCCGTAAAACAAATTTTGGAAACCGTTTAAACTTCTACACGGAAAGTCCGTCAAAAAGCCGGTAATCGCATACTCATGCCGACATTATGAAAAAAATCTTGCTGATACTGACCGCGATGTCATTCGCGCTCCCGGTACTCTCCCAAATACGTATAATAGGACAAATCTACGACACGGGGTTGGACGAACCCATGTCATACGTAAACGTAGCCATATACAAGCCGGGGTCGGACAGCCCGGTAACAGGGGCTTTTACCGATGAAGACGGACGTTTCATAATGTACGTGCCGGCCGGGAGCTATACTTTCAAATCCTCTTTTATAGGTTACAGGGACATCTCGGTGGATTTCAATGTTACCGATGCCGACGCGAACAAGGACCTCGGCACGCTGGACATGGAAGAGGACAGCAAGGTAATTGAAGAAATAGAAGTGGTGGGGCAGACATCAGGAATGCGGCTGGACATCGACAAACGGGTTTTCAATGCCGACCAGAACCTCGTAAGCGAAGGTGCGAGCGCCTCCGAGCTTTTGGAAAACATACCTTCTGTTTCCGTGGACGGCGAGGGCAACATTTCTTTAAGGAACAGCACCTCTGTGGAAATTTGGATAAACGGCAAACCATCAGGACTTAGCGATACGGACAAGGGCGACATCCTTGAAATGATTCCGGCCGAAACAATCGAAAGGGTGGAACTTATAACCAATCCCTCGGCAAAATACGACCCGGAAGGCAATGCCGGCATCATTAACATCGTACTCAAACGTTCGGACAAAGCCGGATACTTCGGCAACGTGTCGGCAGGGATACGTTACCGCGAAGGGGCGGCCTACCCGGGTGGCAACTTGGGGACGAATTTTACTTATTCCAAGAAAAAAATAGATTTCAACCTCAACGCCAATGTCCGCTCCAACCGTAACGACCGTAGCAGCTATACCGACCGTGAGACATACAACGGAGCGGACACGACTTATCTTCACAGGGACAATTACCGCAGCAACGAAAGAGTAAACGGGTTCATGAAATTAGGGCTCACCTATTACATGGATTCCCGCAACACTTTCGATTTCACCACTTTCGGCATGATCGGCAGGAACTGGAACACCAACGACATCCATTACACTTACATGGACAACAACCGCGACACCACTTCGGTAGACAACAGGCTTACCGACGGCAGCGGCTTGAACGGGTTCTACGCTGCCAACCTCAAATACACCCATTCGTTCCAGAAAGAAGTGCAGGAATTATCGTTCAGCGCGGATTATTTTTACAGGGGACGCAATTCGTACAGCAATTACCGCACATTCGGGGACGCAGTCGAAAACAATTATACATACCAGCTTCAAACCCAAGAAGAGAACAACAACACATTCGACTTCCAAGGGGACTACTTCAAGATTTTCGACAAGAATTCCAAATTGGAAGCCGGATTCAAACTGAATTATGCGTGGACAGAAAGTTTCGACCACACTTACGATTCGGTGTTCTCGACTCCTGCCTTGGTGGAAAACATGACATTGTACAACCCTTTCAATTACTTTGAACAAATATATTCGGTATACGGGAACTATGCAGGAAAATACGACTGGTTCTCTTTTCAGGCAGGCATACGTTTGGAAGAGACAGTCCGCAATTTCGAATCGTTGGTGGACATGACGACGGAACGCACTTCCGACCACAGGTTCGACTGGTTCCCTTCGGTTTACCTGAGTTTCGCCCTGCCTGAAAACAACGAAATACAAGTCAATTACACCCGGCGCATCCAACGTCCGAGGGGACGGCGCATAAACAGCTACATAGACCGTTCCGACCCGACAAACATAACGCAGGGCAATCCCCTGCTTCTGCCCGAAATAGGCAATGTGGCCGAAATAAACTACATGAAAATGTGGGACAAGCACACCTTGACCGCAGGCATATTCTACCGGTACACCGAGGACGTAATCCAAAGAGTCAAAAGCATGGAAGGCGAAGTCATGTACAATACATACGCCAACATTACCTACTCGCAAAATGTCGGAGTGGAAGTAATAGCCAAGAACCGCCTTTTCGAAAACTATCTGGACCTGACTTCGTCTGTCAGCGCGTACTATTACCAATTGGGAGGAAACGAGCAATACGACATCGACATGACACAAAGTTTTTCGTGGAACGCCCGTGTCAATGCGAATGTAAAAATCCTTCGTAACCTGTCGGCACAGGCGACCATATTTTACGAATCGCCGCGTATCGTCGCCCAAGGTTCGGAAGATGACAGTTTCGGCGTGGATCTGGCAATCAAAAGTTCGTTTCTTAACGACGCTCTGTCCTTGAGTTTCTCTGTCAGGGACTTGTTCAACACCCGCCGGCGCGGAGGCATAAGCACCAGCTACGGCTCGGACTTTTACCAAGAAACCGTAAATACTTCAAGCGGCCGCACATGGAGCCTTAACCTCAGTTACAATTTCGGCAATATCAGGAAAAACAAAAAGCAATAACGATTTTCACTCACTCCGTTCAGAAAAGTTTGTTATAATTTTATTCTCATTAACAAATATTATATTACTGAATCGGGCTATTAGTGCATTTCATAATTAGCTTTGCAGGCGGAAACGCGAAGAAACGGCGGATTAACCATCAAACTTCCATATAGTATTGCCGACTGTGGTGGTTTGGTTGCAGAAATTGGTAGCGTTATGCAACTTTTATCAGTCCCCAGCGGCATACTTTTTATCACTAAGCATCTGATTCCAAATAACAAAGCCACCCTCAGCATATACATGGCTGCGGGTGGCTTGATTTATAGTAAAATAGAATTAAAAAAGAAAACGATAATTAAAAACCGTGTTTTATAATTCGGGCCAAACGTACGGGTCGGACGGAAGACTCTCCACGTTCAAACGATTTACGGCCGTAACTACGAACTTGCTGCACAACGGGTGTATGCCGCCCGGTATTCCGATTTGCTTGTCGCGTGTGATTGCCATCATTGCTGAAGAATCCTCAAGATTCGGTTCTTCGTTCCTGTCGAATACGTACACCACGTAAAACGTATGGCTGTCGTCGCTGCCCGGAGCGGGCGCATGTTGCCATCTCAGTACCGGCGCGGCCGCAAGCATGTCGAGCTTCACATCGTAAGGCGGGGCCAAACGTGTCGAATCCATATAAGAATACACGGGAATCAATGCGGGAGTATTCTGATAGCGGATTTTCAAACTGTCGAGCATCCCTCCGGGATTTTGCAGCAGAGCCGCCCCGCTCCAAAAACAATTGCCGTCCACATTCGGCAGCTCCCGGGACAAGTTCATCTTGGCTGCGAGCTGGTCGTGCGTCCGCATTACATCCTGTCCTATGTACAACTGCACGTCTGTACTGTCTGCTTGCGACCACCAACGGGCCAGCACGTCGTAATCGGCAAGCCGGTGCCCGATTTCCCAATACAACTGCGGGACACAATAATCTATCCAGCCTTCATTCATCCATAAGAGTATATCGGCATACAACTCATCATAATTACTGAGCCCGTTGGTCGCGCTTCCCAAAGAATCCTGTTTCTGGTTGCGGTAGATTCCGAACGGACTTATACCGAAACGCACCCAAGGTTTTGCAGCCTTTATTGTATCGTGGAGCTGCTTTATCAGTTTATTGACGTTGGCGCGCCGCCAATCGCCCTTGTTGTCGAAATCGTCGCCATCGGCATGTGCGTATTTCTTGTATGAACGGTCGTCCTGGAACTTCAAACCTTTCAACGGATAGGGATAAAAATAATCGTCCATGTGTATCGCATCCACATCGTACCGGGAGACTATGTCTTTCACCACTGTGCAAATGTAATCGCGGTTTTCTGGCAAACCGGGGTCGAAAAACGTCTGGTTGCCGTAATTTATGAAACGATAGCGTTGTTTGTGGTACAAATGGGAGTCTGCTAGTTTGTTGTCTTTACGGTTCACGTTGGCGCGGTAAGGATTTAGCCATGCATGCAACTCCATGCAACGGGCGTGGCACTCTTCCGTCATGAATTCCAAAGGATCGAAAACCGGATCCGGGGCCTTGCCTTGTTCTCCTGTAAGATAACGGCTCCACGGTTCGATTTCTGAAATGTAAAAAGCATCGGCTTCCGGGCGGACTTGGAAAATTATGGCGTTTATGCCGGCAGCTGCATAATCATCGAGCTGCTTGCGTATCGTATCGCGCCATTGCCCGGGAGTGAGCGTGCGGTAATAATTGTTCGATACGGTGTGCATCCACGCACCCCTGAACTCGCGTTTGGGGTTCGCCCCGTCTGTTACAGCCACGGTTGTGGTATCTTGCGCACAAACGGCATACGCGGACAGCATTGCCGCAAAAACCGCCAACAGTCTTATTCTCATTTCAGGATATTGATTGCTTTTCTGATTCTTCTTAACGTTTCTTCTTTGCCTATAACGGAGGTAATGTCGAACATGTGCGGCCCTTTGCCTTCGCCCACCACGCACAACCGCATGGCGTTCATGACATCTCCCCTGTTATAACCCTTTTGCTCTATCCATTCCATCACAGTCTTTTCGGAATTTTCCACCCCGAAATCGTCTATGCTCTCCAAAACATCGCAAAGCTCGTCCATTTGAGTGGCGGAATACTCTTTCCAGCGTTTCTTACGGGTTTTCTCGTCGTAAGATTCCGGAGCTTCAAAAAAGAAGTGGATGTTGGACCAGAAATCAGATATGAAATTGCAGCGTCCCTTGGTCATCCCGACTATGTTTTCAAGTTTCCCCTCATCGCAAGCTATTCCCTTGCCTGCCAGTTCCGGCATCAGGGCGGCAGCCAATTCGGCATTGCTTTTGCCGATAAGGTATTCGTGATTGAACCATTTGCATTTCTCATAATCGAAACGGGCTCCGCTCTTGCTTACGCGGGAAAGGGAAAAGTTTTCGACCAATTCGTCCATGGTAAAAAACTCGCGGTCGGTTTCTGGATGCCATCCGAGCAAGGCAAGGAAATTGACGACGGCTTCGGGGAAATATCCGGCTTCGCGGTAACCTGACGATTTCTCGCCTGTTTTAGGATCAATCCAGTCCAAGGGGAAGACCGGGAAACCCAACCGGTCGCCGTCGCGCTTGCTCAACTTGCCGTTGCCCTCTGGTTTGAGCAACAAAGGCAGGTGGGCGAAACGCGGCATACAATCCTCCCAACCCAAACTACGGTAAAGCAGCACGTGCAAAGGTGCGGACGGCAGCCATTCCTCTCCCCTGATTACATGGGTTATTCCCATCAGATGGTCGTCCACTATGTTCGCAAGGTGGTAGGTCGGCAGGTTGTCGGCAGATTTGTACAAAACCTTGTCATCCAATATCGACGAATTTATGACAACCAGCCCGCGTATCATGTCGTCAAGTTCGACATCCTCGCCGGGAGTTACCAACATACGCACCACGTATGGCTCGCCTGCCGCAATGAGGCGGCGGGCTTCTTCATCGCCCATCGACAGGGAATTACGCATCGACATGCGCGTTTTGGCATCATACTGGAAGTTCGGAGTCGCTGCGCGGGCGGCCTCCAACTCTTGCGGCGTGTCGAACGCGACATACGCCTTGCCGCTTTCCAATAATTGGTCCACATACTTGCGGTAAATATCCTTGCGGGAGCTTTGGCGGTAAACGGCGCGGCCGTCTTTAATCCCCTCGTCGAATTCCAATCCCAACCAAGTCAAAGCTTCAATGATATACTGTTCGGCACCGGGAACAAACCGCCCGGAATCGGTGTCTTCTATCCTGAGAATAAACTCGCCGCCGTTCTGCCTTGCAAACAAATAATTATACAAAGCAGTCCTGACGCCTCCCACATGCAACGGACCTGTGGGGCTTGGTGCGAAACGCACCCTTACTTTGGATTGTTCCATTTCACTATTTTTTTAACGCACAAATTTAGTGATTTTTTCAGTGATAAGCGGGTAGTGGGCGGCGCTTCGCACCGCAGTGGATAGTTTACCGCTTCGCGGCAGGTTTGGCTTCGCCCATTTTCGGCTGCACGAAAGTTCAGGTTACAGGTTTCAGTATCACCGCGAATGCGCCGATGTCCTGCGTCCATCGGCGCACTTACAGTGGAAGTGAAGGCAGGTATCAGTGGGTAGAAGCATCTCGTAGTGAAAGCACTATGTTCAAAGAAGCCCATGCCTCCTCTGGGGGCGGTAAAATCATCAAAGATGATTTTACCCGGGGATTAAACAAGGGCGGGCTTCCTGATAGAGACGAGATAATAATCCGGTAAAATTAGCTTATGGCAGCAAAGCTGCCATAAGCTAATTTTACCTATCTTCGCGTTATAAAAAAAGCTCACTGCACCGATGACTGCTACTTTGATAATCCTGGCGGTTGCCGCTATTCTTTTCGTGTCGGGCAAAGTCCGTTCCGACATTGTGGCACTATGTTCGCTTATCGCCCTGCTATTATGCCGGATACTTACAGTAGACGAGGCCATGGCGGGATTTTCGAATTCCGTCGTAATAATGATGGTCGGGCTGTTCATTGTGGGCGGCGGTATTTTTCAAACCGGATTGGCCAAAAAAGTAAGTTCACAGATATTGCGTTTTGCCGGGAACAGCGAACTCAAATTGGAAATCTTGGTCATGCTGGTTACGTGTACCATCGGAGCTTTCGTGAGCAACACCGGCACGGTAGCATTGCTGCTGCCGATAGTGGTAAGCCTCGCCACCAATGCGGGCATGAACCCGTCGCGTCTTCTGATGCCCATGGCTTTCGCAAGCAGCATGGGAGGAATGATGACCCTGATAGGTACTCCGCCGAACCTTATTA
>JADIMR010000021.1 GCA_017694565.1 Candidatus Enterocola intestinipullorum
GTATATAACCGTTCTGGCAACAAATTGCTCATAAGCGAGATTGCCTTGTCGGACGGCAGCCATTACAGGGTGAATTTGGACGGGGTTTCCGCATCCCGCTTTTCGAATGTGGTAATAAACGCAAGGGACAGCATGACGGTCTTCGTGCAGGTCGATATGGACAGCCGGGACAATGATGCTTTGCCTTTCATAGTCAAGGATTCCTTGCAATTCCTTACCAATGGCAATCGCCAAAAGGTGATTTTGCAGGCATACGGCCGCGAAGCCAAACGGTTGGACAAATTTACCATCGAGCGTGATACGGTTTTAAATCCGGAACTTCCGTTTTTGATCAGCGATACTTTGAAAGTCGCCAAAGGCGCGACACTGACAATCAATGCCGGTTGCCAGCTTTATTTCCGCAAGACGGCGGTTTTATATGTAGAGGGCAGACTTGTCGTCAACGGGACACGTGAGGCTTACGTCGAGTTCCGTGGCGACCGCAGCGATTATATGAATACTGTCCCTCCCCTGAATTACGATATGGCGTCGGCACAATGGGACGGAATCCGTTTCGCTGAGGGCAGTTTCGGCAATGAGTTCCGTTTTGCGGACGTGCGCAACACGACTAACGGCATAATCATAGATTCCACCCGCACCGATGCGTCTTGTTTTACGGCCGAATACTGCTACCTGCGTAATGCGTCCGGCAATTTGTTCACTGCGGTGAATGCCAAAGCCGGACTATATAATTGCCTGATATACAATGCGGGCGGTTATGTTTTCGATTTGTCGGGCGGCGAATATGAAATGTGCCAGAACACCGTTGCCAATTATTACAGCTATTCATGGGGCGGACGTACGGTTCCTGTTTCAGTCATGCGGGATTTTTACCGCGATTCCAAGTTGCCGTTCAAGGCCGAGGTTTCCAATTGCATATTTTACGGTAATTACAGCAACGAATTGACTTTCGAGCAATACGGGGAAAACGAGGAATTGGATTACAGTTTCAGGAATTGCCTTGTGAAGATGCTGGCCTCCGCTATAAACGCCAAGTTCAAGGATTGTGCCTTGGAAGATCCCATGTTCGTATTCCGGTCTTGGGAAGACGATTTCCGCGAGGCTAATCCGCACTTGTATGATTTCCATTTGCAGGCCGGGTCGCCTGCAATAGACAATGGCAATGTGCAGACGGGGCAGAGATTCCCCGAAGACCTCGATGGAAATCCGAGACTGTCGGGAGGCAATTGCTGCATAGGTGCATACGAGTATGAGTGAGCTAATGCCAAAATCCACCTTATTCTTAATTCTGTTATTTGTTTCCGTGCCGGTATTTTCGCAAGGGCTGGATTTCCGCGTGATGTTTTATAATGTGGAAAATTTTTTCGATTGTAAACGGGACAGTTCCGTGAACGATGCCGATTTCACGCCTGATGGAGCGTATCATTGGACATGGAAACGTTT
This sequence comes from Candidatus Enterocola intestinipullorum, assembly GCA_017694565.1. Taxonomy (GTDB): domain Bacteria; phylum Bacteroidota; class Bacteroidia; order Bacteroidales; family Paludibacteraceae; genus Enterocola; species Enterocola intestinipullorum. Next base: position 1,444 of record JADIMR010000021.1, read on the forward strand.
TGAAACCAAGAAAAACAACATAGCCAAGGCGATTGCCGCAGCGGGAGGTTTGCACGGGGCGGCACTCGTGGGGTTGTGCGAAATCGAGAACCGCGAAGTGCTGTCGTCATTGGTGTACCATTCCCCATTAAAAGGCGCGGGTTATAGGACCATACACTACGATTCTCCTGATTCAAGGGGAATAGATACCGCATTGCTTTACGACCCGGAAGTGTTCAGCCCGCTGTCGTCAAGCCCGATACGGGTATCTTTTTCAGGCGAGGACGCGGGGCAAACCACGCGGGACATCTTGTATGTGAAAGGTATGCTGGGCAGCAAGGACACGCTCCATGTTTTCGTATGCCACGCCCCTTCGCGCAGGGGAGGAGAACTTGCGTCCCGTCACAAACGCTTGCGTTTCGCCTCGGTTCTCAAAACTGTTTGCGACAGTATCATGCAAAGCGTCCCTGATGCCAAGATTATGGTAATGGGCGACTTCAACGATTTCCCGTCAAGCACAAGCCTGTCGGATGTGCTCGGAGCGGAAACATCATGGCAAAAAGTTGAAAACGGAAAGCTGTATAACATGATGTCCGTGTTGGAAAAAGACGGGCTGGGCAGTTACAAGTACCAGGGAGAATGGAACATGCTTGACCAGATAATCGTGTCCTGTCCGCTTCTGGACGGGGCGGGGCTTCGCATAAACGGGGACGCGCAAATCTTTTCCGCGCCGTTCCTGTTAGAATGCGATTCCCGTTATTTCAGCGACAAACCCCTCCGCACCTACCTTGGTCCGCGCTACCTTGGCGGCTTTTCCGACCATTTGCCCGTATACGTGGATTTGACAGCGGAATAGGGGAGGAATCTTACCTTACAAAATCCGTCCACCGTGCGCGGAAAATCCTCGAAAAGAATTAAATTCGCAGTATCAATATTTCGCATGGGGCAATTAGCGATTATCAAAATGTTCTTGATTGTTAGTATTCCTACGGATATTAACGATAATAGACGTCATGTACATATTTTCAAAAAAGGCGGACGACACATTCATTCATTGGCAAAAATATGGATAGAGCGTAATGGCGTTAAGGATATAGAAATAGCTGAAAGTTATCTGTCTGCAAAAGATAATGCAATGATTGTTAATGCTATTGATAGGCATTGGGATTTTATTAACCAACAAATAACAAAATCTTTCAATGGAGAAAAAACAGTAGTTAAGAACATAGAAAAATGATAGTGACATGTGCAAAATAGATAACATAAATGTAGGAATTAAAAAATTGGATTTCGGCCGCAGAGGAAAAATGTCTGTATATCTTACTGATGGACGGGAGGTTATAATTCCATTAAATTTTTTCCCCGATATAAAACATCTTTCTATGAAAGACAGGGAGGGGTGGATGATTTTAGATGACCAGTTTTTTACTTTCCAACATTTAAGTAAGATATATTCCGTTTCTGATATTATGTCGTTAAATCTTAATTGAATTCAATAACCTAATACTCAAATACTCGATAATGGGAAAAATTTGGAACGAGACCAAGGAGTGCATGTCGCGGGACGATATGCGGCGTTTGCAGTCCGAAAGGTTGAAGAAGGTGGTGGAGCGTGTTTACTACAATTGCGAGCCATACCGTAAAAGAATGCAGGAAGCCGGCGTTTCTCCCGCCGACATCAAGTCGTTGGACGACATTGTCAAGTTGCCGTTTACGTCGAAAAAAGACTTGCGCGATTATTATCCGTTCGGATTATTGTCGTCGCCAATGTCCGAAATAGTGCGCATACAAGGTTCGTCGGGAACTACGGGCAAGCCGATAGTCGCGGGATATACGCGGCGCGACATTGAAATATGGGGAGAAGTCGGGGCCCGTTGCCTTACGGCATACGGTCTGGGTAAAAACGACATTGTCCAGGTATCATACGGTTACGGTTTGTTTACCGGCGGTTTGGGCGCGCACGGCGCGGTGGAAACATTGGGCGGCACGGTGCTTCCCATGTCGGCAGGCAACACCGAGAAGCAAATTCTGATGATGCACGACTTGGGCGTTACGGCATTGGCATGTACGCCTTCATACGCTTTGTATTTGGCGGAAGGCCTGGCGGCTTCGGGATTGCCCCGCGAAGAATTCAAACTCAGGGTAGGCGCGTTCGGAGCAGAGCCGTGGACCGAACAGATGCGCCGCGATATAGAAAACAAGTTGGGAATAAAAGCTTACGACATTTACGGACTTACCGAAATCATGGGGCCCGGTGTCGGTTACGAATGCGAATTCCAGCACGGGACGCATATTTGCGAAGACCATTTCTACCCCGAAATCGTCGATCCTGTTACTTCCGAACCGGTAGCCCCCGGTGAAAAGGGAGAGCTGGTGTTTACGACTCTCACCAAAGAAGGAATGCCTCTTATACGTTTCCGTACACGCGACCTTACCCGTCTTATTTACGACAAATGCGAATGCGGACGCACAGCGGTGCGTATGGACAAGATTATGGGACGTTGCGATGACATGATGATAATAAGGGGCGTAAACGTGTTCCCGTCGCAGGTCGAAGCCGTTATTTGCGAAACGGAGGAATTCGAGCCCCATTTCTTCATAACCGTGGACAGGGTGAACAATTCCGACACCATGGAAATAAAGGTGGAAGTAAAAGAACAGTATTACACTGATGACATACGCGGCATGTTGAAACTTCGCGAATCCCTTGCGCACAAACTGCATAGCGTTTTGGGCATACATCCCGACGTGAAGTTGGTTGAACCGCGCTCGCTTGAACGTAGTCAAGGCAAGGCAAAACGTGTATTGGACAAACGTAAATTCACTAATGATTAAAATCCAAAGGCCATGATAACTAAACAATTATCCGTATTCTTGGAAAACCGGACCGGCAGGTTGAACGATGTTGCAAGGATTTTAGCCAAGGAAAACATAAACATGTCGGCTTTCAGCGTGGCCGACAATTCGGATTTCGGCATACTAAGGGTAATCACCGACAAACCCGAAGAAGCCCGCGCCGTCCTTAAAAAGGAAGGCTTTGCAGTATCCTTGAACGATGTCATTATGTTGAACCTTTCCAATACTCCCGGTTCTTTGTGGATGATTTTGGAAGTGTTCGCGCAAAAGGGGATATACATAGAATATATGTATGCTTTTTCCGAGGGCGCCACTGCCGTAACTGTCATCCGCCCGTCGGATATGGAAAAGGCCGTGGAAGTGTTGGCCGCAAAAGGAATGGATTGACTTGCCGCAACCGGTTTCATAAAAGGATAAAATCGTAAAAGTCGCAATGGAGATTTCCACTTTGGGAATGTTGTTGGCATCGCTCCTGCTTATTGTCAGCATAGTCATGAGCAAGACATCCCTGAAAATGGGAGTGCCGGCATTGGTCATGTTCCTCGTCCTTGGCATGTTGGCTGGCGAAGACGGTTTGGGTTACGAATTCGACGACGCGCTGATGGCGCAATCGTTCGGCAATATCGCTCTTAGTGTCATATTGTTTTATGGCGGTTTGAACACCAAGTTCCAGTCCATAAAGCCAGTCATGGCGGAAGGTGTTTCGCTTGCTACTTTCGGGGTGTTGCTCACTTGCGTGGCAGTAGGCGGTTTCGTGTACCTTGTAAGCGGCTTTACCTTGCTTGAATCCCTGCTTTTGGGCGCGGTGGTCTCGTCTACCGACGCGGCGGCGGTTTTTTCAATATTCAAGACCCGGAAAGTCGCGCTGAAACGGAGGCTCAAAGATGTAATCGAGCTCGAAAGTGCCAGCAACGATCCCATGGCCAGCATATTGACAATAACACTTGTCGCGTTGATACAGGCACCGGGCACGACTTGGTGGTCCATATTATTGCAGTTCGTCGCGCAAATGCTTGTGGGATTAATGTCCGGCGCGCTTTTCGGTTGGTTGTCCGTGAAGTTCATCAACCGCGTCAAGTTGGATTTCGCGGGTCTTTATCCCGTGCTGCTGATAGGCTTGAACATATTCATATATGCGACAACCACCTATCTTCATGGTAACGGATTCCTTGCCATTTACATCGCGGCGGTAATGATAGGCAACAGCGCCATTGAGCATAAACGGTCGATGCTTACGTTTTACGACGGATTTGCATGGTTGATGCAAATCGTGATGTTCCTAATGCTCGGCTTGTTGGTAACACCCTCCACGATGTTGGAATACGCCGGCATAGGTCTTGCGGTTTCGGCGTTCATGATTTTGGCCGCCCGTCCGTTGGCGGTGTTCGCGAGCCTTTTGCCTTTTACCAAAATGAAGGCATTGGACAAATTGTTCGTGTCGTGGTGCGGGTTGAGGGGAGCCGTGCCGATAGTCTTTGCCACTTATCCAATGCTTGCGGGTGTGGAGGCTGCCGATGCCATTTTCAACATCGTGTTTTATATCACGCTGACTTCAATGTTGATACAAGGCACGACGTTTTCAAGGGTCGCAAGGTGGATGGGGCTTTCCTTGCATGATGACGACCAAGGCACTTTCATATTTAACGAACAGGACGATTTCAATTCCGAATTGCAGGAAATCGACCTTGCCAACCCCGATTGCGACGGGCAGCCCATAATGAGCTTGGGCCTGCCGGAGGGTGCATTGGTGGTGTATGTAAAACGCGGGAAACAATATATCACCCCGCGTGGAAATACGGAAGTGAAGGCGGGCGACAAGTTGCTCGTCATGTCAAATGATGCGGAAACCATGAAAGTTGCCAAAAATTTGCTTTCCGGCGACACGAAGAACGGATAATTACATTGAATGATCATGACTTACAAGCTGTTTGAAAACATTCAAACAACGACAAAAAAGGAAACAACAATGAAACCATTGATTCTGGTAACTAACGATGACGGCATAAACGCGAGGGGCATAAACGCTCTCGTGGAAGCTGTCTGCCCTTTGGGCGACGTAGTAGTGGTAGCTCCCGACGGCCCACGTTCGGCCCAATCGAATGCGATTACGGTAAACACCCCGTTGCGTATTTGGAAACATTTCGAAAAAGACGGGCTGTCCATGTTCCGTTGCAATGGAACGCCGGCGGATTGTGTCAAAATCGGTCTGTACCGCGTACTTGACCGCAAACCGGACGTGGTGGTGTCAGGTATCAACCACGGTTCAAATTCGTCGATAAGCGTTATCTATTCAGGTACTATGGGAGCTGTTTTCGAAGCTTGCATAGAAGGTATTCCCGCAGCGGGTTTTTCGCTTTGTTCATTCGACCCGAGAGCCGATTTCTCCGAAGCGATAAATTATTCCGCAATGATTACCAAGAAGATACTCGACGAAGGCCTGCCAAAGGATGTTTGCCTGAACGTGAACATCCCCGAATGCGGGCATATCAAGGGTATGAAAATCAGCCGGCAGTGTTATGGACGTTGGCAGGAGCGTTTCGTGCTTCGCGAAGACCCGGCAGGCAATAATTATTTTTGGCTCACCGGCGATTTTACCGACCACGAACCCGATGCGGAAGATACGGACGAAGCGGTCATGCGTTCGGGTTTTGTCTCCGTTGTTCCTTGTCGCGTCGACATGACGGATTATGAAGCCGTGAAATCCTTGCAATCATGGAATTATGACGCGGAAACGCTTTGATTCGTTTTTACTCGGTTTGTTATTCTGCCTGCTCATGCCTCTATTGATATTCGTAGTGTCATGGCAGGCATTGACACATAGCGGCTATGCCGAGGTAGTGCACTGGTTAAGGCAGCCCGTGTTTGTGCAGTATGTGATTTTCGCTTCATTGCCCGGAATGCTGCTGCTTTTTTGGGCTTATCACACCGAACGTTGGCAAGTTTGCCGGGGCGGGGTATTGGGACTCACCCCCTATCTTATGATGTTGTTTTATTTGTTTTTTTAGTGGATGGTTGGCGGAGTTTAACACCACTGACCACTGACCACTGACTACTGACCACTGACTACTAATGAAATACTATCTCATAGCGGGGGAAGCTTCCGGGGATTTGCACGGGGCCAATTTGATCCGGTCGTTGAAAGCACTCGACGGGGAAGCTGATTTCCGTTTTTACGGCGGGGATTTGATGCAACGGGCCGGCGGCACGCTTGTGCGTCATTATAAAGACACGGCCGTGATGGGATTCGTCGCGGTATTGGCCAATGCCCGTAAGATTCTGGCCAATATAAAGGACTGTAAGAAAGACATTGCGGAATATCGTCCTGATGCCCTTGTTCTCATTGATTATCCCGGTTTTAATTTAAAAATCGCCCGTTTCGCAAGAAAGATTCCCCGGTTGAAAATATTTTATTACATCCCGCCGAAAATATGGGCATGGAAAGAGGGCAGGGCTGGACAGATAAACAGGTATGTAGACGAGGTTTATGGCATTTTTCCCTTTGAACCCGGATTTTACCGCAGCCATTCATGCGACAAGGCCGTTTATGTGGGCAATCCCTGCGTCCAGGCCGTGCAAGGTTACAGGCATGGATCGAAGGAAGCATTTATTGAAAGGAACGGTTTGGAGCGTGGGAAAAAAATAATCGCCATGCTGCCGGGCAGTCGCAAACAAGAAGTGGAGCAGACGATAAATCTTTTCAACAAATTGTATTTGAAGGAATTCCCCGACTGCCAATTCGTGGTGGCAGCAACCGGTGCGGTCGATCCCAATTTATATTCGGTATTGAAAGACGATTTTTACCTCGTGTTCGATGAAACATACGAGTTGTTGAGTTTCAGTCATGCAGCTTTGGTAAATTCGGGAACCGCCACCTTGGAAACCGCATTGTTCAAAGTACCGCAAGTGGTTTGTTATCCTATGCGCGTGCCGGCATTGCTGTACAGGCTTGCCCGGAAGTTGTTTCTCAAAATCCCGTATATTTCCTTGGTCAATATCATTTGCGGCAGCGAGGCGGTTACCGAGTTGGTCGGACCCGACCTTACACCGGCAGCAGCCACGGAATGCCTGCATAAGACGGTATATGATACGGAATACCGCCGTAAAATATCGGCGGATTACGATACACTTTCCGGCATACTCGGAACTTCTGTGGCTTCCGATACGGCTGCCGGTAAAATCGTCAGAACCTTATGCTGTAAGTAAACACTATCTGGTTGCGTATGCTGTGCATACCGACCGCATCGGGCACTTTTACTCCCGACGGGTGGTTTTGGATATTGTTCGAATAAGGGTGGTATTGGGCATCGTTCACTTGCCATACGTATGCAAGGTCGAATGCGTTTCTTCCCACATAATAGCCGATGCCGCAGGTAACATTGTAGGACTGTAACGTGTTGTAATATCCCAAATCGGTACGTATGTCGTTATCATAGTATATGCGTGTCGCGCTCTCCGTGTTTATAGGGAAACTGTAACCTCCGCCTATGCGCAGGGCAAGCGCGCTTATCGGTTTGAATTCGACTCCCATTCTCAGCGTGTGCCTGTCAAGCGTTGTGTTCCTGTCCTTGAACATCGCCCTCATTCCCAAGTTTTCGTTGTGCATGTTGTCGCTGATTTTCATGCCCCTGAAATTCTCGTATTGGTAATCCAAGCCGATGAAGCAGTATTTGCCTATCACGAATCCCAAACTTCCCAAGGCTTTCATGGGGCTTGCGAAATACGACCTGTAAGCGTAGCTGTCCACATATTCGTGGGAAGATATTCCGTCCAGATCCGTGTAGGTATCCATGTCGCCGTGCGAGCTTGTGTTGACCGCGTACCATGTCGGGGTGTGGAATGCCCCGCCTATGCGCAACCAGTTGACGGGTTTCACTATGACTCCCACTTTGTAGGTAAATCCCGTGCCGTTGAGATTGAAACTGCTGTAATGGTCGTAACTGCTGCCGTCGGAAAGTTTTTCCTCGTAGGTCTGGTATATGTTGTAATCCAAAACATTGCAAACGAAACTCATGCCGAAGTAAAAAATATTGCTTACGTTTCCTCCGAACGACAAGGCGAACTCGTTCTGGTAACCGCGTTCACGCAACTCGACATAATTGTTCATTGTCATGGGAATGTATTCGGCAGCTTCATCCACTTCTCCATTATCTTTCGCCTCTTCGAATTCTTGGCGGTATACGTTGTTCGCATGGTCGTAATACGAGATATAGTCGCTTGTAGGTTGCCCGCTGCCGTCTTCCACGCTCCATATCGCCCCCGTCGAATAGCCCAGTATCGGCAGGAAACCCACGTCCGGGTTGTCCAAATTATGTACGTTGAGCTGGTCGGGGGATTGCCCTTGGGCCAGGTCCGCCATCATTTGGGTTACTGAATACCCGTTGCCGAAAGTACGGTATGTCCCGTTGCGGTTGAAGTTTTTCATACGGTTGAAAGCCACTCCGACATTGAAATTCACCAACCCTCTTTCACGTTTGAAATTCCACGAACCTATGTATGCCGCGTTTTGCAGGTTGAAATCCCCGTCCGTGGCGCGTGTGCTGTTCATGTCCAAGTTGTTCCAGTTCCCGTTTACCGACAATGTTATTTCCGACGAACGGTAAATTCCTATGCCGGCAGGGTTGTAGAACAGGACGGAAGCATCTCCACCCAATGCGCCCATGGCTCCTCCCACTCCCATGAAGCGGGCAGTGCCGTTCAAGTCCGTTGCCGAGATTATGCCTGCATCATAGTTGTTCATATATGGTAGTTGGAATGCCGGGTCTATCTGTGCAGAAACAGATGCAATCCGGCAAAATGCCAACGCAATCAAAGCAATCCTTATCTTGTTCATTGTTTTTATGTTTTTTGACTTCGTCAATTTTCGGTTGCGATAGTTTATAGTATTGCCTTCGTGTCAAGATGCCCTCTCCGGGGTCTGTTTCAGCCATTTGCTGGAACAGGGGTATAAGACAATGGATGGTATGATGGTATAACGGAGGCAATGCCGCCATTGTATCACCTGCGCCCTGCGCTGCGTCCGCCTCCCGAAGAACCGCGGCTTGCGCCGCCGAAACTGCTGCCACGTGAAGCCCCTCCGGTAGAGAAACTGCTTCCGCGCGAGCTGGAACCGCGGCTTGCACCTCCCGAGAAACTGCTGCCTGCGGAATTATTGCGGTAGCTCGATCCTGTCGAATAACTTGAACCGCGCGAGCTGGAACCCCTTGACCCACCGTAACTGCCTGTATAGTAGCTGTTGCGAGAACTGGATCCGCGGCTTGCACCAGAGTAGCTGCGGTTGTAGTCGTAGCTGCTGCCGGAAGAGCGGTATGTCGAGGACGAAGATCCCCTTGTCGCCCCGTTATAACTGTTTCCAGTGTAGCGGCTGCCGCTTGTCGAATAGCTGCGGTCGCCCGACGTGCTTCTGTAATTGCCGCTTACCGCGCTGTGTTCGTTACGCTGGTACACAGCCTGCGAACCTGCCGTGCGGGGGTTGGCTCCTGCCGGACGTGTACCGCCGCCACCGGTATGCGGCGGTCTCGAAGGATGATGTGGCCTATGGGGAGGTACGGGAGCAGGATACCATCCCGGTCCGTAGTAGGGATAGTATGGATGGAAAGGGTAGTACCACGGATTATACCACGAATATGGCGACCATGACCACGACCATCCCCAACCGTAATTCCAATTCCACCAAGGGTCGTACCAGAAATTCCCGTAGCTCCATGCAGGAGTCAGGATTATGTCAATGTCATTGTACGAATAATATGCGTCAGCCTCATTGTGGTCGAACAGATATTGGTATTGCGGATCGTTTTCGTCCACAAGGTCGGGATTATAATATTTCATTATCTGTTCGGTATATTTGAAGTCCTTGCTTGCGTTTACGGCTTCTTCGGTAGTGGCGGTGTCGTGCCGCGTTGCGCCACGGCGGTTGTATTCGTCAATGTCCATGGACAGTCCGGCGGTATTGTCATCTGTAGCATACGCGGAAGCTATCTGGTCGGCGTATGAAGAACCGGTGCTTTCTGCCGGACTATTTACGGCAATGGCTTCCGAAGCCCCGCTTTTTGTTTCGTTGCCGTCTTTTGAACTGTCATAATATATGTCATCGAAGAATTGAGCGTATGAAAGCGCCGCAATACAAGCAAAAATCAGTAAAATGCAAGCTCTTTTCATATTGTTGGAATGTTTAAGTTCGTATCTTTACGATAATTTGAAACAATTTTTGTCCGTACCAAGATGTACTGTCTTTTTCATGCCGGGGCGTATGCCCGCACCATGTTACAAAGATAGCTCATTGCAATGAATTTTATTATGCGAGAGAACCTAACTTACGTTAAAGTTTCGGTAAAAACTTCCGGTGCCGAACAGTATAAAACCGACATGGTTACTTATTTTTTGTCGGAAGCCGGATTCGACATGTTCGATGAGGAAAACGGCTGTTTGTGCGCGTACATCAAAAAGACCGCATTTGATCCCGGATGTTTAAATTTTTTGAACGGGGAATTCGGATATGCCGTAGAAGAAATTGAAGACAAGGATTGGAACGCCGAATGGGAGAAGAATTATTTCAAGCCTATCGTGGTATCAGGGCGTTGCGTGGTCCACAGCTCTTTTCATACCGACGTGCCTCCCGCTGAATACGACATAGTGATAGATCCAAAAATGTCGTTCGGGACGGGACATCATCAGACGACCCGCTGCATGATGGGATTCCTGCTCGAAGCGGACATGTCCGGGAAATCCGTGTGCGATATGGGGTGCGGTACCGCAGTATTGGGTATTTTGGCATCAATGAGGGGGGCGTCCCGGGTTACAGGCATAGACATAGACGGACACTGCATACGTAATTCAGAAGAGAATATCCGCTTGAACCGGACTCCTATGGAATTGCTTTTAGGCGGCGCGGAAAAACTTCAATGCAGGCATTTCGATGTAATACTTGCCAATATCAACAGGAACATACTGCTTGCCGACATGGACAAATACGTGCAGGCGTTGAACCCGGGAGGGGATTTGTACATGAGCGGTTTTTATTTGGACGATTTGGCCGTGATACGTGCGAAAGCCGGAAGCCTCGGCTTGCGGTTCGATGCCGTCAAACATGAAGGAGACTGGTGCGCGGCAAAATTCAGTGTATAGTGGTTAGTTAGCCGCTTCGCGGCAGTGGATAGTGGATAGTGAATAGTGAATAGTGAATAGTGATAAGTTACGTTATGCACCTCGTAATGTAAGCACTATGTTGAAAGTAGGTCTTAGTGAAAGCACCATGTTCAGGGAAGGTGCCCCCTCTGGGGGCAGGATTTTTGACCGGACAGGTCAAAAATCCGGGGGATAAGACAAGGACGGGCGTGCGCAGTCCGCCCCCTCTGGGGGCAGTACGAAACGCGGAGCGTTTTGTACGGGGGATAAGACAATGAAACGGGCATGGGTATTGAAGCGAAGCGGAAATGCCCAATGTTTCACCATCACAGCTAAGAGCTTGCTCTTAGCTGTGATGGTACGGCTCGCCTTTGATTATGGTAAATGCGCGGTAAAGCTGTTCGGTGAATATCAAACGCACCATTTGGTGAGAAAAGGTCATCCTCGACAAGGACATTTTCGCTTGCGCCCTTGCGTATACTTTGGTGTCGAAGCCGTAAGGCCCTCCGATTACGAAGACGAGACGCTTTATGCCGCGTTGCATGTAGGCGGAAATCTGTCCTGCGAATTCCTCGGATGTGGGCTGGATCCCTTTTTCGTCCAAGAGTACCACGTGGTCGCTTGTTTCCATTGCGGACAGCAATTGACGGCCTTCCCTTTCTTTCTGTTCCGCCTCGCTCATGGCTTTGGTGTTTTTCAATGCCGGCAATTCCGACATCTCGAAACTGCAATAATGCGAGATGCGGTCGGCGTAAGCGGCAATCATTGCCGCAAGGCCTTTGTCCACGGTTTTCCCCGATGCAAGCAACAGGATTTTCATGTTAGCGGATAGCTTTACAGGTTACAGGTGTCAGTAGCGGCTAACGCCGCAGTGGTTAGTGATTAGTAATTAGTTGATAGTAGTACTTTTTAGTGAAAGCACGAGGTTCAGGGAAGTCCGCCCCTTTGGGGGGCCGTGATAATCATCTTCCAGATGATTATCACGGGGATTAGACAATGATAAGGCCTTGCAGCTTTGCTGCAAGGCTATGTGTTTTAGGACATTGTCCTAAAACACATAGCCTGCGGTAATCGAGAATCCCCTCGTGCGCAGGTCGGACCGCTCCGGGTCGTTTTCTTCGTTGCGGGCAATGTTGTACACGCCCAAATTGTAGCCGACCATGAACCGGGCTCCCATGTATTCCGCGCCTATGCCGAAATGTATCATGCAGTTGAAACGTTGCAGGTAGTCGTATGCGCTTTGATTTCCTTCAAGTTCGTATATGTCCAGGTAGTCTTGGTAAAAAGCATCCAGCGTCGTCGTTATGCGCGATGCCACGCCGCAATAGAACTGCGGTCCTGCTTCCAATATCAAATCAACATCGCCGACAGGCAATTTGCCTTGCAGGAAAAGCGGAATCGACAAGTAGTACATGCGTATGTCCATGTGAAGCAGCAATTCGTCAAGGTCGAAAAGTCCGAAATGTTCCCCCTCGTATTCCTCGGCGGAGTTTATGTCCGTCATCGAGAACATCAGTCCCGACTGTATGCCGAAATAATCTATGAAGTCGTAACCGACCATAGCCCCGACGCTGAAACCGCTGGTGCTGCTCATGTTGTTGGGTTTGCCATTGTCCAACCAGACAGTCCCAGTGTTGTCGTAACTTGCCAATATGCCGTACCGCCAATCCATCGCATTCGCGCTTATGGACGCAGCGGCTGCTGCCAGTATTGTAAAAGCCAACAGTTTTTTCATTTCCATTATTTTTTTCTTCTACAAAGATAGTCAATTTTCGCGCAAACCAATAAAAGTCCGTACAACAGCAAAGGACGGCAGGCAAGTCATGGTCCTATCCTATCCTATCCTGTCCTGTCCACTGAAACCGGAAACCTAAAAACCTGAAACCTGAAATATGACACCTGAATAACTATCCACTAATAATTGCTATCTTTGCTTTTGTTTGCAAAATAATAAACGTGATAGAAGAATTATTAGAAAAACGCATACTGGTACTTGATGGCGCCATGGGTACGATGTTGCAGGCGATGGGCGGCACGAACGATGAAAATGTCGAAGCGGTCCATAAGGCATACATTGAATCCGGGGCGGATATTATTTGCACCAATACATTTGTCGCCAATGAGGGGAACGATATTTACGATACGAATATCCGTTTTTGCCGTTTGGCCCGCAAGGCGGCCGACGGATGCCGCGACCGCAAGATTTTCGTGGCTGGTTCGGTAGGACCGTCGAACAAGACGCTCGTGATGTCCGAAGATTGCGATTTCGACGCATTGCAACAAGCGTATTTCGAGCAGATAAACGCGCTTGCCGACGGCGGGGCCGATGTCTTGTTGTTTGAAACGGTGTTCGACACGCTTAACTTGAAAGCCGCGCTTACTGCCGCTTCCAAAACAGGCAGGAACTTGCCGCTCATGGTTTCCGCCACGGTCGAGAAAAGCGGAAGGCTGCTCAGCGGACAGACATTGGAAGCCTTTGTAACTACCGTATTGCCGTTCAAACCCTTGTCCATAGGTTTGAATTGCTCTTTCGGAGCAAAGGACATGTACCCGCACCTGAAAAGGCTTTCGGAAATTTCCCCGACGTACATAAGCTCTTATCCCAATGCGGGGTTGCCTAACAAATTCGGCGGTTACGACGAAAGCCCCGAAAGCATGGCGGCTCAAATGGAACGTTTTTTTTCCGAGGGTCTGCTCAACGTAGCCGGCGGCTGCTGCGGCACGACTCCCGCCCATATCGAATTGCTTGCGGAAATGTCCCGCCGTTATGCGCCGCACCGCCGCAGCAGCCTGCCGGCGGCCACGAGGCTTGCAGGATTGGAAAGCATGACGGTGGACAAGTTCACGCATGTCGGCGAGAGGACGAATGTGGCCGGCTCAAAAAAATTCGCACGGCTTGTGGAGCAGGGCGACTATGAAGAAGCCTTGTCGGTTGCCCGTCGGCAAGTCGAGGGTGGCGCGCAAATAATAGACGTTTGCATGGACGCGGCAATGCTGGACGCCAAGAAAGCCATGTCCCGCTTTTTGTTTTTGGCAGGAGGAGATCCCAATATAGCGAAGGTTCCGGTCATGATCGACTCGTCGGACTGGAATGTGCTTATGGAGGGGTTGAAACATACCCAGGGAAAGAGCATAGTCAATTCGATTTCCTTGAAAGAGGGTGAAGAAACATTTTTGAAGAAGGCCGGTATCATAAAAAGTTTCGGTGCGGCGGTCGTTGTCATGGCTTTTGACGAATCGGGGCAGGCCGACAGTTTGCAAAGACGCAAGGAAATATGCACTCGTGCATACAGGCTTTTGGTAGAGAAAGCGGGTTTTCCGCCTGAGGATATTATTTTCGATCCCAACGTATTGACCATAGCCACTGGTATGCCGGAACACGACCATTATGCCGTGGACTTTATCGAGGCCGTGCGTTATATAAAACAGAACCTGCCTTTTGCCAAGACATCGGGAGGCATAAGCAATCTTTCCTTTTCGTTCAGGGGCAACAATCCAGTGCGAGAAGCCATGCATTCGGTTTTCCTATATCATGCCGTCCAAGCCGGTTTGGACATGGCGATAGTAAATCCTGAAATGTTGGAGGTTTATGACAACATAAATCCCGGACTGTTGCAGAAGGTGGAAGACGTGGTGCTGGACCGTTATCCGGGAGCGACCGATGCCCTGATTGAGTATGCCGCATCGCATAAAGGCGATATGGCGGAAAAGAAAAACACCGAAGAATCGCAGTGGCGCGGTGGCAGTTTGCAGGACCGTTTGGAACATGCGCTGGTAAACGGCATTTCCGATTTTTTGCAGACCGACATCGAAGAAGCTTTGAAAGACAACACGGCTTTGGACATAATAGAAAACATGCTGATGAAAGGCATAGGCAGGGTAGGCGGGTTGTTCGGCGAAGGGAAAATGTTCCTGCCGCAAGTGGTGAAGAGCGCGCAGGTAATGAAAAAGGCGGTGTCGTACCTGCTTCCGCATATCCCGGAAGGCAACGCTTCCGGAAACCGTCCCAAAGTTGTATTGGCTACGGTACGCGGCGATGTTCACGACATAGGCAAGAATATTGTCGGGGTAGTGCTTTCGTGCAACGGATACGATGTGGTGGATTTGGGCGTGATGGTTCCCAAAGAAACCATCGCCGATGAAGCTGTCCGCAATAATGCGGCCGCAATTTGTGTCAGCGGCCTTATCACCCCGTCGTTAAACGAGATGGTCGAATTGGCGCGGGAGTTGGAGGATCGCGGGCTTGATATTCCATTGGTGGTCGGCGGCGCGACGACATCCGAGGCGCATACTGCCGCGTTTATCGACCCTGAGTATTCCGGTGCTGTCGTGAGGGCTTCGGATGCTTCCGAAAATACCGGGATTGTCGGCAATCTCTTGTCTTCTCCCGACTATAAATTACGGATTAAGGAAAAATACAAAAATTTGCGTGAGCGCATGGCGGCTGCCGAAACCGTACAGGTAAAGGACAAAAGCGTGGATTTGGATTGGAATAATATCGAGATTCCCGAACCTGCCTTTACCGGTGTGAAATATTTCAAAGACATAAGTGAAGAAGATTACGCGCCGTATGTCAATTGGAAAGCGTTTTGCGCTGCTTGGCAGGTCAGGGACGAAGAGGCATCCGCACTTGTGGATGAAGCCAAATCCTTTTTGACGCGGTATCAGAAAGAGTTCGCCAATGCCGCCGCAGTGGGAATTTTTCCCGCGCATTCCTGCAAAGACGACATAATCGTGGCTGACGAGATTATAAACACCGGCCGCAGGAACGGATTGAGCCTTGCGGATTTCGTATCTCCCGAAGCCGGTTACGCCGGGGCGTTCGCGATAAAATGCGATGCGAGCCGCTTGTCGGAATATTTTGCTTCGAAAGGCGATACTTACGAACAACTCATGACGCAGTTGCTTGCCGACCGCGTCGCCGAGGCCTTGTCGGAATATATGTTCGAAAAAATGCGTAAGGAACTTTGGGGATTTGACAAGGGCATACGTCCTGCCGTAGGCTATCCGGTGTTGCCCGACCACAGCGTAAAGGCGAAAATATTCCGCCTTTTGGATGCGGAGAAAAGTCTCGGAATGAAGCTTACGGAAACGTATGCCATGATACCGCAATCGTCGGTGTGCGGCCTGTATATCGTAAACGACGCGGCAAAGTATTTTTAGTGGTTAGTGGTAAGTGGTTAGTTTCAGTACGCCCCTCGTAGTGCAAGCTCCATGTTCAGGGACAAGGACGGGCGGCTGCGCCGCCCCCTCTGGGGGCAGTAGTTAATCGCAGGTGCGATTAACTGCGGGTGGGTAAGACAATGCTTGGAGCTGGCAGCGCAAGCTCCGGCTTCGCCGGTTTCTGACCATGTCGGGATTGTCCAAGGTCGTAGTGTGCCGCATACTCATAATTTCTTGATTGTTAAATATAAATTTTTAATTAGATAAAGTGGATATATCAGAATTGCTTGAAAAGTCGGATTCGACTCTTTTTACTTTCGAGCTGTTGCCGCCTTTAAAAGGCCGGGGCTTGGAGGCATTGTACAAAACCATCGATACCCTGCGCGAGTTCTCGCCCGCGTATATCAATGTTACGTCACATGCGGCCGATACACAGTACAGGGAAACCGCCGACGGGGTGTTCGAGAAAAAAATAGTGCGCAAGCGTCCGTCTTCGGTGGCAACTGCGGCAGCAATCAAATTCAAGTACGATATTGAAGTGGTGCCGCATGTGATATGTAGCGGATATAACCGGGAGGAAACGGAGAACCTGCTTATTGACATGGATTTCCTCGGTCTGCAAAACTTGTTCGTTTTACGCGGGGACGCACAGAAGGGATCCAGAGTGTTCATTCCGAAAGAAGACGGCCATTCGCATACGACAGAGCTAATGCAGCAGGTGAACGACATGAATGCCGGCCGTTATCTGGATGCAGGATTGAAAGTTACCAAACCGACCAACTTTTCCATGGGGGTAGCCTGCTATCCCGAAAAACATATTGAAGCTCCCAACATGGAAACGGACATATTTTATTTGAAAGAGAAAATCCGTCTCGGGGCGAAGTATGCCGTAACGCAAATGTTCTTCGACAACGACAAATATTTCGCATTCGTCGAGCGTTGCAGGGCGGAAGGAATAAACATACCTATCGTTCCCGGCGTGAAACCGTTGTCAGCGGTAAACGATATCAACCTGTTGCCCCAGACATTCAATATCGATTTGCCCGAAGAGCTTTACAAGGAAGCAGCAAAATGCAAGGATAAGGATTCGATCCGTGCGCTGGGTATCGAGTGGTGTACCGCCCAATGCAAGGATTTGAAAGCCCGTGGTGTACCCTCAATTCATTTCTATACCCTCGGGGAAGGCGATAACGTGGCGAAGATTTGCAGCCAAGTGTATTGATTAGTGGTTAGAGATTAGCGGTTGGTGACTTGTAACCTGAAAGATGCTGGACATATATAAGGCTTCGGCAGGCAGCGGCAAGACTACGTTGCTTACGAACGAGTACATAAAGACATTGCTGGACGACGGGCGCGAAGAAGCTTACCGCAATATACTTGCCGTAACTTTTACGAACAAGGCAATGGAAGAGATGAAGTCGCGTATCGTGGAGAAACTACATGACGCGGCCAAGGGCGGAAGTGTGCCCGGGTTGAGCGGTACGCCGGGATTTACCGCTGAAAAAGCAAGAATATTATTGCAAAACATACTTCACGATTATTCAAGGTTTTCAATAAGCACCATAGACAAATTCTTCCAAAAAGTGATAAGGGCGTTTGTCCACGAAATGGGATTGAAAAGCAATTACAATCTGCAATTGGATACAAACGTCTTTTTGGAAGAATCCATGGACGACCTGCTGCGTTCACTTTCCGATTCAGGGTATGTAGATGTCTTGAAGTGGCTGATAGATTCCGCCATGGAGCAATTGGATACGAATCCCGACAAATGGAAACTGTCGGCGGTCCAGGACAACTTGCGTAATTTCGGCAACGAAATATTCAAGGAAACCTTTCTCGAAAACAGCGAAGTACTGAACGACACAGTCAAAATCAATGAATGCAAGCAATCCATTTTCAAAGAAAAGCGCAGGATAGAAAAGCTGTTGAAAGACAAGGCGGATTTCTTATATGGTTTGTTGGCGGAGGTGCCTGAAAACCTGAGAGATTACTTTTCGCACTATGACGAAATAAGGGCAAGCTTGCAAAAAATCAATGCAGGGACAAAAACGGACACTCCGTTCAAATGCGCGTATATAAATACCATAGCGGAAGACAAGTTCGTCAAAAAATCCGCAGGAGGCAAAAGGGGACAGCCCGATAGGGACGAGTTGCAGGCATGGGGCAATGAAAAAGGCCTTGCAGATATAGCATCTGATTATCGCGATTCGTATGAAAAGGGGATAATAACCTACAATACGCTTTCTTACGCATATAAATACATAAATTCATTGCAAATAATCACCCGTTTGGACAAATTCGTAAAGGAAAGGGCCAAGAATAACGATACCTTGTTGTTGAGCAGTTCCAACGAATTGGTTTCGGGGATTATCGACGGCAGCGATACTCCGTTCATCTACGAAAAAACCGGAACGAGGATTTTCCACTATTTTTTAGATGAATTCCAAGATACATCCGCATTGCAATGGCGGAATTTCCGTCCGCTGATGGCCGAAAGCTTGGCGGCGGGGAATTATAATATGGTAGTCGGCGACGTAAAGCAGAGCATTTACCGCTTCCGCAATTCAGACTGGCAAATTCTTGGGAAACAATTGGAACGCGATTTCCCAGCTTGCAACGTGCGCAATTTGGACAGTAATTATCGCAGCGGCAAGGCCATCGTGGAGTTTAATAACGATTTCTTCGCTTTCGCCGCAGCTTTGTTGCAACAAAGCTATGACAAGGAATTGGAAGACCATGATTTGTTGCACAAAACGGAATATCCCATGCCCGAAGATGTTATCAATAAGGCATACGCGGATGTCGTGCAACAAATCCCAGACAATAACAAACCCGTCCGGTCAATGGTACATTTCGATTTTGCCGTAAGCGGCAGTAAAGACACGGAAGCCGCCGGTATCGGCAAGAAGTGTTTCGAAATGTCCATAAACAAGATAAAGGAACTTAAACAAGCCGGGTTTTCTTATTCGTCAATGGGTATATTGTTCAGGAATACAAAAGAGGCAATGGCTTTCTCTGCCGAATTATTGCAATCGGGCATACCTGTAATCTCCGACGAGGCACTAAGCGTATCATCTTCCAAGGCAGTCAGGATTTTATTGGCATTGTTGCGTTTCATATCGAACCCGGACGATACAGTGAACATCCGTTTTCTGAATTTGCATTGCCCCGGTTATGGACTTAAATCCGAAAAGATCGCGAATGCTTCGGCGTTGCCTTTGTTCCAAATGGTGCAAGAGTTTGTCAATGAGTTTTCATTACGGGAAATTGATGGGGGAGATGCTTATTTGCAGGCATTTTCAGATATTGTCATGGAATATGTGTCGCGTAAAGGCGGCAACATCGACGGTTTTTTGGAATGGTGGTATAAGTATGCGGAGGAAAAACGGAGCATTACCATGCCATCAGGTGCCGATGCCGTAAATGTAATGACAATACATAAGGCCAAAGGTCTGGCTTTTCAAGCGGTACTGATGCCGTATTGTGATTGGGATTTCGTAAAGTCCGCCAGCGGATCGCGTACGGACATAATTTGGGCACGGACATCCGCGCCGTTTGACCAGATACCTTACTTGCCGGTGAGTTTTTCATCGAAATTGGCCGGTACTTTGTTTGCCATGGATTATTACACGGAATACGTGTACCGGTTGATGGACAATCTCAATCTGCTATATGTGGCATTTACCCGGCCCCGTGTATTTTTTTATGCGGCAATTCCTGTCGTGATGCGGTCCAAAAACGGCAAAAGTCCAACCAAGGCCGGAAAGCCCGTAGATTCCGTTGCAGGCTTGTTGTGGAGATATTGCCATCCGCAAAATGTCGAAGACACCGATTATGAAGAGAATACCCGGGTGTACTCGTGGAGTGCGGGTGAGATGCCCGTTCCCGGGCCTGCAAAAGATTCGCCACAGGAAAATTTACGCTGGGACAAGATAAAATATTCAAGTTTCGGGACATTCAAGACCAAGGCCCAAAAATCATACGGGCTAATGTTGGAAAAAGGCAGCCGCCTGCATTATGTAATGTCGTTCATAAACAAAAGCAGCGACTTACGGATTGTTTTGCGGCGTTTGGTATTGCAGGGGCTGATAAGCGAAGAGAACGCTGCGGAAGCGGAAGAAGAATTGGAGCCATACATCAATAATCCGTCAGTCAGTCCGTGGTTCGACGGTTCGATGCAATCAATCAATGAACGGGATATAATCACAGTCGGGGATAAGGGCAATTTCCGCCCGGACCGTATCTTGTATTCCAAGGGCAAGACAGTCATAGTGGATTACAAATTCGGTGAAGAACATGACATTCATCGCAAACAGGTGGCAAATTACGCCGCTCTTTTGTCTTCGGCCGGTTTTCCCGATGTTTCCGCGTATATTTATTATCACGAGTGTTTGAAAATCGTGAAAGTTTGCGGGGCGGATTAAAAGAATCCACTAACCACTTTAAGATACTGTCAGCAGATGCCAAGTCCTTTTTTCAAGTTCAAGCAATTTACAATCCGGCAGGAGCGTTCAGCAATGAAAGTCGGAGTGGACAGCGTACTGCTTGGAGCTTGGTGCAAGCCCTCGGATGTCCGCCGGGTGCTCGATGTGGGATGCGGTACGGGGTTATTGGCATTGATGGTGGCCCAGAAAGCTCCCGATGCCGGGATTGTGGCATTGGAGATAGATGCCGCCGCAGCGGAAGAAGCCCGGTTGAATGCCGCGTCTTCACCTTGGAATGTCGATGTAGTATGCGGCGATTTCAAGGAATACGTTGCGTATGCGGCAGATAAATTCGACCTTATAATATCCAACCCGCCGTATTTTGCGAATTCCCTTAAAAACCCCGATGCGGCCCGCTGCGCTGCACGTCATGACAGCTGTTTGTCATACGAGGATTTGATAAGGGGTGTTTCAACCCTGCTATCAGACGACGGTGAGTTTTATTGCATAATCCCTTCCGATTCCCTACCGCACTTCAAGGCATTGGCGTACAACGCCGGTCTTTTTCCTTTTCAAATGGTGCATGTTTCCACGGTTGCAGGCAAAGCACCCAAACGATGTTTGCTCGCGTTTTCACGAGCTAAAACCGCCCCGTGCGAATCATCGCTCGCGATTATGTCTTCCGACCACAGTTATACCCCCGAATACCGCCGACTGACCAAGGAGTATTATTTAGGGGACAGTGATTAGTGGTTAGTAGTTAGTGGTTAGAGCGTGCCGTGAAGCTGCAAACTTACAGTTACAAGAGGCTCCTGCCACATTTCCACCGCAAGTGCGCCGATGTACTCCGTCCATCGGCTTTACATGCGGTTAAGCATAAAGAAACCTGCACACGAGGCGCAGGTTTCTATAGATGGCAGCGCACATTTTCGGCTGCGCTGATTTTATCCAAAGCAGGCTGCACTCGGCTATGAACAAATGAGTTTGTTCAAGCTCTCGTTTGCTCAGCTTTTTGGCTATGAACAAATGAATTTGTCCTCAGCTCTCGCTGGCACGAAAATTCAGGTTTCAGTGGATAGTGGATTTAATCAATGCATAATTAAAAGTTTAAAATTAAAAACGCAGAATAGTTTATTGAGGTGTCAGGTTTGGCTTTGCCCAAATTCAGGTGTCAGGTTTCAGTGGTTAGTGGATAGTGGTTAGTGGTTAGTTTCATTTGGCACTTTTTAGTGCCCGCACGATG
>JADIMR010000022.1 GCA_017694565.1 Candidatus Enterocola intestinipullorum
CTGATGGGTAAAGGACAACATGCGCGAAGAAGTCTTGCCTATGTCGAATTTCATTCCTCCGCTGTAATTATTGCCCTGCCTGTCTATTTCAAGTGTGTACGAGATAGGCTTGCCCGTTTTGTGGTTGGTGCCGCTTGTCCAACGTATGTCCAAGGCGTTGGCTCCCGCATTGCGTTGGTCAAGGACCGGACCGGCAAGTTCCGTCGTTACTGCAAGAGTTTCGCCCTCGACAGGTTCTATTTCCTTGGGTTCGCACGAGGCGAGGAACACTGCCGGCAACAAGGCCGCCAATGCCGCGATTATATTGATTAAAAGTGATTTTTTCATGATATTCGTTTTTTAAGGTTAATAGCCGGGATTCTGTTCCAACAATTCGTTGGCTTCCATTTCTTCCAAGGGAATCGGGAACAACATGTTCTTCTGCGTGAAATTGGTCTTTCCTATCGAATAGAAGAATTCCCTCGCATAGTCATATCCCCTGCGTACAAGGTCGTACCAACGATGTCCCTCGAATGCAAGCTCAATCCTGCGTTCATGGAAAATCTTCTCGCGCATCTGGTCTTTCGTGAGACCCTCGATGGTGCTGCGGTCGGTAAGGCCTGCGCGGGAACGCACCCTGTACAACGGCACTTCGGCATCGGTCGTGCGGCCGAGTTCGTTCAAGGCTTCCGCCTTCATCAGCAACACGTCGGCGAAACGGGTTACGACCCAGTTGGCCGCCGAGGTATCGTAGTCGGGGGATTCTCCTTTGGGAACCAAGAACTTGCGCAGGTTATAACCTGTCGTGGACCATGAGGAATTGTAATACATCCCGTCGAATGCCGGACCGTTGGTATGAAGCACTGTTTTGTCAAAACGCTGGTCGCCGTCTTCATACTGCGCCACGAACTCGGCGGTAGGCTGGTTCCAGCCCCATCCGCCTGCAACCATGTTGGAGTTGCGCGGCCCGGTATACGTGCTCAACCATGAACTTTGGTTTTCGTCCGCCCAGAAATCGGCATTGGTCTTGCCATAGTACTGCACTTCGAATATGGATTCCGGACCGTTCTTGCCCGCAATGGTGAAATTGTCCGAATAATCGTCGCACAAATCATACCCCCTCGCTTCTATGTCTTCGCAAAGTTGCACCACGCGGTTGTAGTTCTCGCCCCGCGTAAGATAAACACGCGCAAGTTCCGCCATTGCCGCTTCCTTGGTAGCACGGCCGAGGTCGTTGGTAGCATATTCCGACTTGTAGGGCAACGCGCCTATGGCATTTTCAAGGTCCGAAATTATAAGTTCGTAGATTTCATCCGCAGAAGCCCTCTTCTGTTTGGGAATGCTGCCGTCATCCCCGACTTTTTGCGGTTCGGTTATCTTCGGCACGCCGCCGAACAGTCTTACGAGAATGAAATAATAATGCGCGCGCAGGAAACTTACCTCCCCGAAGCTGCGGGTACGCAAAGCCTCGTCCATCGGAACGGTTTCTATGCTCTGCAATACCATGTTGCAACGCAAAATGCCGGGAGAAGGTCCGCGCCACAAGTCCAATGCGGCAAAGTTCTCGGAATCGGCGATGAAGTCGGCCATTTGTATGGTTTCGATACCGTCCTCGCCACCGCCGGCCCCTACTTCGCTGTTACCTGCGATTATGTCCAAAGTCCAAATACGCATATTGTACAACTTTGCCCACTGCAAAGGCTGGTATGCGCCGTTCACCATCGCAAGGACGTCGTCCTGCGACGTGAGGTTGTCCGGGTTGATGCTGTCGTATGGCTCGCGTGTCAGGAAGTCGCTGCACGAACTCAACATGAAAGCGGCCAACACAGCTGCGAATATTTTCTTTATCGTAGTTTTCATCTTGGTATGGATTTAGAATGTGATGTTTGCGCCAACGGTTACACTTCTGGAAACCGGATATACGTTCAAGTCGTTGCCCGACCCCCCGACCTCGGGTTCAAGTCCGGTATACTTGGTTATCGTGAAGAGATTCTGTCCCGAAACATAGAACCTCACCGACTGCATCGCCGCTTTTTGGGTTATGTGTTTCGGAAGAGTATAGCCGAGCGAAAGATTTTTCAAACGCAGGAACGAACCATCCTCGATGAACCTGTCGGAAACACGGTTGTTGCGGTTAGGATCGCCGAACACCGCACGGGGCATGTCGTTGGAAGTCCCTTCGCCCGTCCACCTGTCAAGCGTGGTTACGAGCTGGTTCTGAGCCACGGACATGGCTTCAAGGCTCGCCCTGTTGCCGTTGTATATCTTGTTTCCGGCCACGCCCGAGAAGAATATTTCCAAGTCGAAGCCGTAGAAACTGAACGTGTTGTTTATGGAGAACGTCCATGAAGGTGTCGGCGAACCAAGGAATGTACGGTCGTTTTCGTCAATCACGCCGTCGGAATTCAAGTCCTTGAAACGGATGTCGCCGGGTTGGGTGCTGTTGTATTTGTCGCTACCCACGGTTTGGATGGCATGATTGTCGATTTCTTCCTGATTTTGGAAAATACCGTCTGTTACATAACCGTAGAATGAATTTACCGGATGTCCGACCGCATTCACATTGTTGTCGAAGTAGATAGGCACCCCGTCGCTCAACGCGGTAATTTCGTTATAGTTGTATGCGAAGTTGATGGTTGTCGTCCACTGGAAGTCGCCGACGAAGTTGAATGACGTGATACCTACTTCCACGCCCGCGTTCAACATGCTGCCCGCATTTATCTGCGTGGTGTACACATCGGAATAACCGGTACTGATGGGCACCGACATGTTCACAAGCATGTCGTTGGTGTTTTTATAGTAACCGTCCACCGTAAGTTTCAACCGGTCGTCGCCCATGGAAGCGTCGAAGCCCAAGTTTATCTGTTCAACCTGCTCCCAACGCACATTGGGGTTGGGCATCACCAACGGGGCCACCGCGTTTACCTGCGTACCGTTGAACACGTATTGTATCGTCTGCACAGTGGATGCGTAAGCGTAATTGCCCACGGAAGCCTGGTTACCCGTGATACCGTAACCGAAACGGAGCTTGAAATCTCCCAAGACCCGGTTTGGGGTATAGAAGGATTCCTGCGTAGGACGCCATGCCAAAGACACGGAGGGGAATGTTCCCCAACGGTTTTGCGGTGCGAAACGCGAAGAACCGTCCTCACGCACGGTGGCTGTTATGTAGTAACGGTTGTCGTAATTGTAGCTTGCTCGGGCGATTATGGAGAACAACGACCATTCGCTACGCGAACCTCCTACTATCGGGTTGAGGATACCGTTGTTCATCTGCTGTGCCGTTTCGGACACGAAGCCCTGGACGCTTCCTGAAAGATATTCGTAGTCATTGACTTGCGCCGAAGTACCTATCATCGCGTTTACGTGATGTTTGCCGGCAAAAGTCTTCATGAATGTCAAGGTGTTGTCCCAAAGCAGCGTCAAGCTCTTGTTGTATTGGCGGCTTGCCTGCGATTCCGGCGTGGCTATGGGTTTCCAATCGTATGCCGGAGTCCAGTTTTCCTGATCCCAGAACAATGCCTGCACGCCCAAAAGGGACTTGAACGTCAGGAACTCCCATGGTTTTATTTCCAAGTAGGTGTTTCCCAAAAGGTTGTAACCCTTTGTACATTGCGTGTTCTCCGTCATCTTGCCTATCGGGTTGGCAATGTCGCCCACATACATGGCCAGTCCGTCGGGACCTGCCCACGTACCGTCCTCATTGTACATCTCCTGCGTAGGCAACGCCAACATCGCGTTCAACAAATTATATTCGCCTTGCGACTTGATATCGTGGTTGAGAGAAAGGTTTACACCGGCAGACAACCATTTGAATATGTCGGCATCCATGTTGGCCTGCATCGTGAACCTTTCGTATTCGGTCGTCTTTATCACACCTGTCTGTTTGAGGTACGAACCGGACACGTAATAATTCAATGCCTTGGTACCGCCGGAATAATTCAAAGCATAGTTCTGGGTTTGCCCGAGCTGGGTCATGGCTCCCACCCAATCCGTTCCTTGTCCCAAAGCGGGAGGATTTTCGTATGGGCCGTATTGGGGTTGGCCGCCGGCAGTCATCATTTCGTTATGCAATGATGCGAACTGCGAAGCATTCAACAACGGCAAAGTCCTCGTTATCTGGTCTACCCCGTAAGAGGCCTTCAATGAAAGATTGTTCTTGCCCTCTCCTTTCTGACCTTTCTTTGTCGTGATGATAACGACACCGTATGCACCGCGTGAACCGTAGATCGCAGTCGCGGAAGCATCCTTTAACACGTCCACGGATTCGATGTCCTCCATGTTAAGCATATTGAGCTGCACATCGGTGGGAACCCCGTCGATGACCAAAAGCGGGGAACTGCCCAAAATCGAACCGATACCGCGGATGTTCATGCTCACGTTGCTACCCGGCGAACCGCTCGAAACGATTTGCAGACCGGGGGCGCGTCCTTGCAAGGCATCACCGAGATTGGCTTTCTGGTTCTTGCCCAAGGTTTCGGAATTGACCTGCGCGATTGACCCTGTCAGGTCGCTTTTACGTTGCACGCCGTAACCGATAACCACAAGGTCGTCCAATTCGGTCGTTTCCTCGACCAGCACCACGTTCACCGGCGCACCGTCCTTGGCAGCGATGGTTTGGGAAGTATAGCCCATGTAACTCACCTCAAGGTTGGCGGCGGCATTGTCCGACAGCAATGTGAAATTGCCGTCCAAGTCGGTAATCGTTCCGTTGGTAGTGCCCTGTTCAAGGATGTTCACGCCAATAAGGGGTTCTCCTGACTCATCGGTAACGTTTCCCGTAAATTCGGCCGCGTTGCCTGCGAAAGTAAACAGCAAAAGAGCAAGCGCGGTCAAAAAAGGCCTTCGTTGATTTTTCATTATAAGTATTGATATTTAAGGTTTGCATTACCTGCTTTATGGCAGGAGTGTTTTTTGCACGGACATATTCATACAATATGATCCTACTGCGAATTTACTACCGAAAACGTTTGAGAAACCTGCAAAAAGAGGCATTGGTAGGCAGTAAGTTGTAAAAAAAGCATATAAACTACTGATGTTTAGTAATTTATACTTTGTTAACAAACGAGGGTAAAGTAGCCTGTGATGTGGTCAGATTATCTCCATCACCTTGCTTTCGAACTCGTCCCGCGCACAAGCGGCACCGTTTCTGAGCTTGGTGCGCACGTTGTAAATGGTGGTTACCGAGAAACTCAAAAAATGCGCTATTTTGACACTGTCGGTTATGCCGAGGCGGATGAGCGCGTAAACACGCAAATCGGTATTGAGCTTGCCGTCTTCGGGAACTTTGACCTTGGCGTCGTCTTGCAACAATGAGTTGAATTTCTCTATGAAATCGGGGAAAAGGTGCAGGAACGTGGAATCGAAAGTGGCATAAAACTTTTTCCATTCGTTTTTCATGGAAAAATCTTCGACAATCTCGCGTAAATCCTTGACGCTGCCCATTTGCAGGCATTTATTGATTTTTTTGTGCAACGTGTCCATATTGGACATGTATGCCACGCAAAATTCCATGTACTGGGTAAGGTATTCCTCTTTGATCAGATTGCTTTCGCGAAGACGGGCGTTAAGGTTTTCGAGCTCGGCATTGTTGTTTTTGATTTCTTCCAAAGCGACACGCAATTTTTCGTTTATCTGTACCGTTTGCTTCCTTAGGGCGGCTTTGCGGCGCATCTGCACGTAAAAATATACCGAACCGGCGAGGAAAAGCACCGCCACTACCGACAGGACTATCGACAAAGTCTCGGAAATGGACTTTTGCCTGTTTATTTCGCTGCGGTACGATTCAACTACCACGGGGAAAATCTGGGAAACTTCAAATGTCCTCATGCGTGCATTGCATTTGAGCGCATCGTCCAATGCCGTGTTCAAATAAACGTAAGACCTCTGTATGTCGCCGTCGGCGTAAAGCATCATGGCCAAAGAACGCAGCGAAATGTATTCCCTTTGGGATGAACGCAAGTCGTTTATCGCTGAAAGCCCGAGAAAATATTTGGCTTTCTCCTTGTCGTCCATTTTCATATAGGCCCCGGCCATGCAGTAATATATGATGGCCGATTCGTGCAAATCGCATTCGTTATTTTCCAAATACGTAGTCAGCACTTCCAATGCGGCGGCATATTGTTCCTTCCTGTCCAATATGTCCGCTTTCACGACCGCGTAAGTGAACGAGTTACGGTCGTTCACCTTCAACAGGGAATCATTATAAGCGTCTATCCTGCTGCCGTAATAATCTTTCAATTTGCCGGTGGTCGCGAAATCGCTTAACCAGTCGCTGATCGTGCGGTTCAAATTGTACCAATACGGAAGCAGGTTGTCGTAGATATCCGACTCCCGTATGCGGGACAATTCCTCCGCAGCTTCCTTGTACATGCCTGACGAGGCCAATGCTTCGGCATAATTCATGTCGGCAAGCTGTTTATAAAAAGGATCTTTCATCTTGGCCGCCATTTCCACCCTTTGCAAGGCATAAACCATCTGCGAATCGGCTACGTAACCACGGTATTCGTTTACAAGGTCGCCGCAAACATTGAAACGGTACACCAGGTTCTCCGACTCCTCGTATTTTTGTTTTATGTAAGAGATTTTGTCCTCTTTAAGCCTGTTGTACGATGCCCTGTTGCGCACGACGCTGTCAAGACTGTCCAACATCAAAGCATTATCGTAAGAATAAGCACCCGCCATGGAAACATGGAAAGGCATTGTTAAAACCATAAGGCAAAACAAGACTTTTTTCATAAAACGATTTTCAAGATTCCGGAACATAAAGTTAATTGATTTAACTAAAATATCCAAAATATTCAATACACCAAAACGCGCTTTGAAAGACAATTGGCAGTAACCACATAGACACCGTTGCAATTCACTTCCACGTCCACAGGACCGCCCCCGGAGGCAACCCCGCTGTGTGATTCGCCGTTAAGACCGGTTACGGAGTATTCTCCATCCACATTCTCTATCATCACATGTTTGCCGTCCGACCATGTCCTTATCTGTTTGCCGCGTGCTTCTTCTATCCGGGCAGGATCGTCCGAAACATGCATTTTCATCTCTTCAAGGTCCACATGCACCACCACGTCCTTGCCTGCGGCTTTCTCGTCCAAATAGAATTGCCAATCGTAATTGTCGTTGGGCATATACGCCAAATCATACACCCCGCCGATGGAACATTCCGTCCTTTCCCCCCAAGTTGCTATGAGCGACGGCCACCAACCGTCCGCCCAACGGAACTTGAACGTGTTGTTGCTGCCGGCCTTCAACACTGCCGTATAAACGAAACCGCCGCCCTCGCCCTCTTGCAGGCACGGCATTGGCGAAGGTGTCCATCCGCCGGGAGTCGCGCCGCCCGCGATTTGCAGGCTTTCGGCATCCATGTTCAAGGGATTTACCGTACCGCTGACTTTCATCACGGGCTTTTCGCCGCTGAAATCCAATATTATATCATACTTTCCCTCATAAAAGAAGAACTTGTAATCCGGAATATGGTGCGGTCCTTCGGCCTCATTGGCTTCCGTCCTGTATATCAAATTGAATTCGTAACCTGTCCCCACCCTGTCTTCGGTAACAATCGTGAGCCCGTTTTCGGCCACGTAACACGGAAACCACGAATTATCCGTCACAAGGAACTTCACCTCGCCGTGGGGCAGTTCCCCCGACCATTTGAAAGCCGTTTCCTTCGAGTCGAAAGCCATCAATACCGGTTTGTCGCCTTCTTCCATCTCCCATCCGGTCTTGTCCCCTACCAAATACAGTTTTTCAGGGACTTGGGCTTTTGTAACCGTCATTCGAGGTTTTTCATCAGCAAAGCTTACCTCAATCGAATAAAAAGCCCTTTCTTCTACGGTAAACTTATAATCACTCACAAGAGTTTCCGTTTCTTTTGCCCTGTATTCCAAACTGTATGTATTTCCGGATTGCACGGGAAGATTTTCTTGCGTAGCCACGTAACAGGGAAGAAAACCGCCGTCCGCCTTGTTTGTCAAGAACTTGAAGTCGTTCGCTCCGGCATCGCCCTTCAAAATGCCCGTCCATACGAAAGACCCTTCGTCATTCTTGTGCATGGGTATGGCTCCGGCAGCGTTCCAACCGGAAGGAGTCGCTCCTCCCACTATGAAAAGGCTGTCCGGCGACATTTTGCTTACGGTCATGGACGGATTTTCCCCTATTCGCAAACTGATGCGGTAATCTCCGGCTTGTTCCAAATAAAAATTGTCGTCGCTGTAATCAGGGCTGTAAACCACGGCTGCCGAATGCTCCGGTTCTACTTTCGCTATATTGCTTGCAGCTTCGGCCGCCGTATACACCGGACGCAAGGAAAGCGGCGTGCACACGAACTTGAAAAGTCCGGCTTCCAACTGCCCGTTCCAAACATATACCTCGTCGGAAAGCCTTGTCATCGGTGTCGCATTGTCCAAATCGAACCCGCCGACCACGTCCCCGATAATATGCGGATTAGATTCTTCCTTGGTTACTTTCATCTTGGGAGAAGCCGCCGATGACGACATATCCACCTCCACCGTATACAAGCCTTCTTCCGCTATCAAGAAATTGTAATCAGCAGCCTGTCCCGCACTTGTGTCTAACCTGTAAACCATGTCTGCCCATTCACCGGGAACAACCGCTTGCTGGTCGCTGCCGGCAACATAGCAAGGATTCCAACCACGTGTGCCGGTAATGAATTTTAAGCCCCCGCTGCCAAGATGCCCGGTATAAACGAATTTACCGTCAGTTGCTTGCATAAGGATGGCTTGGGGCAGCTCCCAACCTCCGACAGCCTCCCCTACTATGTACAAATCGGTAGCAAGGGGACAAACCGTCATCGCCATTTTCCCGTCATTCGCATTCACCGTTATGACATAATCCCCGGCTTCGAATTCGTACTTGTTATCGGCATATTGGCTGTTCACGTCTTCCCGGCAATACATTCCCACCGAAACATAATCGTTTTTGCCCATATTGACATTCCCGTCCTGGGCCACATATTGGGGGAACCATACCTTCCCGTCTGCGGATTCCACGAATTTCAATTCCCCGTTTTGCAGTCTTACTATCCGTGTATATATGCCCTCTTGTGTTTCCGTCATGGCCAAACGTGTACCCCAATCACCCGAAACGGCATCTCCGACCATGAACATACCGGCCCATGCCAAATTGAATACCGGCAACAAAAGTATCGCGGTGAACGATAACAAGATTTTTTTCATAATAAGTTTTATAAGGTTTCTTATGCTTTGCCAATGGACGGCAAGGTTTGGAACAGACAAAAAAAACAAGCCGGCACAACTTTCGTCATGCCGGCTTGAAAACCAAAAGATTTAACCCTAACCTTTACTTAAAAATACACCGACACCGGCAATTTGTTTTCTACTAAAACTTAATTCATTATTTATCTGTCAATAAACCATCACTTTCCGGGCAGTGCCGTTGGCATTTACCACATATATGCCTTTCGAGCTGACATTGACGCTTACAGTTTCGCCGTCTTCGGCCACGCCGTAAACATACTCGCCCAGAAGGTTGCATACCATATATTCACCGCTGACGTTGGACAAGATTATATTGTTGCCGTTCGTAGAAACTTGCAACAAGGCCTGCCCTGTTTCGTTCACTGCGGTAGGAGCTTCCGTCGCCGTCATGGTCATGGCAGCAAGATCCACCCTGATCGTATATTTCTTGGTTTCCTGTCCGTCGCCATCGAAGAAGAACTGCCAATCGTAGTCCGTTTGTTCCTGCGGCATGTAGACCAACGCATTGTCGCCGCCTACCGTACACGGGGTTTTTGCTCCGGCCGTCGCCACAAGCGCGGGCCACCAGTCTTTTGCCCAGCGGAATTTGAACGTATTGGCATCTCCCAAAGGAAATTCACCAGTATATTCGAACACGTTTTCCGCCACTTGGTTCATGGGCTGAGGTGTCCAATTGTTGAAATTGCCCGTTATGCACAACGAAGTATAGTCAATATTGAAGGGGTTGGTCGTGCCGCTTACTTTAAGTACGGGTTTCAAACCGCTGAAATCGGCTGTTACAGTATAATTTCCTGAATAGAAATAGAACTTGTAATCAGGAACAGTGCCTTCGTTTTCGCTCGTGCGTTCCACAAGCGCATACTCGCTGTCAGTAGAAATAAGCGTGAGCGCGCCTTCTGCTACATAACACGGATTCCAATCCACGTTGGATGTGAGGAACTTGACCTGTCCGTCTGGCAAATCACCCGTATAGCTGAATGTTTTGGAAGCCTCGTCATAACTCATTGCGATACCTTGTGCGGGATCCCAATTGCTTACATTACCCACGATATACAAGGCATCAGGAACATCGGCAGTTTCCGCTGCGCCCTTTTTGCTTATGACCATGCTGCCTTGCGCGTTGCCGCTGCCATCGGTCGTAAACGACACGGTTATGGTATATTCTGCCGTTTCGGGAATTATGAATTTGAAATCGTTGCCGCTGCCGTCATTGTAAACCAGCGCGGTAGGCGTATCGAAGACAACTGCCTCGTCCGCGCTCGCCGCACAATAGCAGGGATTGAAGTTACGAGAAGTTATGAACTTGAAATCGGGAAGTTCCGAGTCCGCGTTCATTGTCCCGGTCCATGTGAAACTGTTGTTTTCACCAGCCGTCATCTGCGTCGCATTGTCCAATGACCATCCGCCGGGAGCGGCATTGCCTATGATGTATAACTCCGTGGGAATCGCAACCGGAGCAGCCTCGGACTGCATCGTAAGCGTTACCGTGGGATTTTCCCCGAGAGTTACCCGCATGGTATATTCGGCGGCAACGGTAACATAAAATTTGAAATCAGGAACCGACTGTTCTGTTTCCGAAGTGCGGTAAACCAACTCCATAGGAACACCCTGCTCCACATTCTTATTGTTCTCCGTAGCCACATAGCATGGCAGCCAGTCAGAATTGCTTGTCAAGAACTTGAAATCGCCTATTTTCAAGTTACCTGTCCAAGTATAAGCATCACCGTCCTGCTGCATTGCCGTACTGTTTTCAATTGTCCATCCGCCCGGGGTGGCATCTCCAACCATATAAAGTTGGGCATTGGCAGTCGTAAATCCTGCCATGAACAGCAACATCGTTGCCAATAAGTAGATTCTTTTCATAGTCATATTATTTTAAGGATTATAATGATACAATCGATTTATTTTCATGCCCGCGCCGATAACAAGAATCCGTGCACGGCTCCAACGGCAATATCCCGACCGTCGTAATGCAAAAATAATCAAAACAAACGTTTGCTGTAAGGGATGAAACAGTTGAAGTAGTATGAAAGTATGCCCATCCCCCTTTTTAAGGCAGTAAAAATAGTGTTTATGAGTTTTTCAAAGTAGAACAGGAGCATTGGGACAGATAAGTCTTTTCCAATGCAAGCAGGTATTTTTTAACATTCAGACCGCCGGCGTAACCTGTAAGGCCGCCACCGCTACCCACAATTCTATGGCAAGGCACGATTATGGACAGCGCATTCGCGCCAACTGCATTGGCCACCGCCCTCACCGCCCGGGGGACATCCAACGCTACTGCCAAGGCTTGGTACGACATCGTTTCCCCGTATCGTATAACCGGCAGGAAATTCCAAACCGCTTTCTGGAAATCCGTACCCGTATGCAAAAGCGGCAAATCAAACACGCTCCTTTTGCCTGCAAAGTATTCGTCCAATTGCCGGGCAGTTTCGGTAACTACATCGCCATCCGCCTCAACGAAGCGGGCATTGAGCAAACGTCGCAACCTGCGCTCCACCATGCCGGGATGCATTTCTTTTGTCCAATTGCAAAGACACACGCGGCTACCGGCCTCTCCGAGAACCACATCCCCGCATGGCGAGTGATAGAGTTTTGTATAAATCGTAACAGGCTGCATGAGCATGAAACATGGATTGGATCTTCATGCAAAGATAATGCAAATGAGAACAAAGGACATCGAGCTTGCTCGAAATGGACTTTGTCGAACCGCATCCTATCTTGGGCAACAGCCAAAGATAGGAAAAATTGGTGCTTGATATTTATCCATTAAGTAATTCGTGCGTATGATTTAACATAGGAAAAATCCATGAGAATTGCTCGAATAAAATTATTATTTTTGTAGTGAGTAAAACATTTCATTCCATTGAGTAAATAGTAACAATATGTACAAACGCACAGAATATCAGCTGATAACAAAACGCCTGAACGAACCTCGTAAGTTCATTCAGGTCGTTATGGGCGCCCGTCAGATAGGAAAATCAACGGTAGTCAAGCAGGTGCTGAAAAATTTGGATATTCCTTACCAGTTCTTTTCTGCCGACAATGTACCAGCCACGAACAGTGCTTGGATTTCCGATTGTTGGGCTGCGGTGCGTAGCTTGAAAGAAAGCCGGGGATGGGAAAACGTCATTCTTGTAATTGACGAGATACAGAAGATTGCTAATTGGAGCGAGGCGGTGAAAAAGGAGTGGGACGATGATACATTTCACGACCGAGGCATTAAGGTTTTGCTTTTGGGAAGCAGTCGCGTGTTATTGGAAAAAGGCTTGTCCGAATCCCTTGCCGGACGATTCGAGGAAATACGCATGAGCCATTGGAGCTATCACGAAATGCGGGAATGCTTCGGCTTCTCACTCGACCAATACCTGTTTTATGGAGGCTACCCCGGTGCGGCTACCTTGATTGGCGATGAAGACCGCTTCAGCCAATACATTCAGTCGGC
>JADIMR010000023.1 GCA_017694565.1 Candidatus Enterocola intestinipullorum
CGTAAAAACTTCACCCAAACGACTCCGTCGCGTTCCATAGCCCGGCGGTAGCCGTCGATTTCCACGCTGTTCTTGACGGCTCTCATCCGCGCCACGAACAGAGGGAAGTCCGAAACTGCGGCATCCTGGGAAATAGCGGCGAAAACGCTTTGGCATAATTTGGAAAAATCGCAGGCGACCGTCCCTTTCATGTCCGAAAGACCTTTTTTCAAAGTATCGTAATCCCTAACGTCGATACCTTGCGATAACAGGTAGTTTTCGACAAGCCGGCCGGTTTTCCCTTTATCGGTAAAAAGATGGCAATAATCATGCCCGACCGTTACGTATGCCCTTAAAACGGGATTGTAAGCCACATCGGCGGCTCTTAAATTCGTAAGCCACGCCACATCGTCCAAATCGGAAACGATCAAGTGGCTGATACCGCATTCTTCCATCTGCCTGCGTATGCGTTCCAACTTGCATGCGCTGCTCTCTCCGCAGTATTTGACATCATGAATATAGGCTTGGCTGCCTGATTTTGCAGGCCTGCTTTCCCAAAGATTCTCGAATCCGGGCATATCGCACAAGGGCACGGCGGCCGACAGCTCTTCCCATGATTTATGGGAAAAGCACTCGGCGTTTGCAGCGATTTTGCCGTTTTTGGCATGGGAGCTTAACCAATCTTTTATGGAAGGTGTCCCGGGCAGTCCTTGTTTGCATATCTCAATACCGCTACCTTCTGTTTGCAGGGCGGCTTGAATGAAGTACCTCGAATCGGTCCATAAGGCTGCTTCATCCGCCGTAACGGCCAGCGTTCCGGCAGACCCGTCGAACCCGCTGAAAAATTCCCTGGCCTTGTAGTGGTCTTCAATGTATTCGCTTTGGTGCGGGTCGGCTTGCGGGATTATGCATGCTGCGCAATCGTTGTCTTTTAGCCAATGCCTCAATTTGTCCAGACGCGCTGTTATTATATGGGAATCCGTTATTTTCATGATTTTCCGGAAAAGTTTTTACAAAGTTAGATTTTGGCGCAGTTTTATCAAAAAAGATTTTCAAAAAGTTTGGCAATCAAAAAACTTAGCGTAATTTTGCAGCCGCAAAAAATAACACTAAACACAAATAATCATGATAGTAGTACCCGTTAAGGAAGGCGAAAACATTGAAAGGGCGTTGAAGAAGTTCAAACGTAAATTCGAAAAAACAGGTGTGGTTAAAGAACTCCGTCGCCGTCAGGCATATACGAAGCCGTCGGTGGTAAAGCGCGAGCAAAAGATCCACGCTATCTATGTTCAGCAACTTCAACAAAACGAAGATTAAGTATTTGAATCCACGATAAAATCCGCTATATTCGTGCATGGCTTCGCACGGGATATCGGAAATAGTGGACGAATTCATACGTTATATGCAGTATGAGAAGAAATATTCTTCCCATACTGTTTCTGCGTATAAAAAAGACCTGGAACAATTCACCTTGTTTTTGGATTCGGAGTATGGAAAATCCGCTGCCGGCAAGGTTCTGGCAGATGCTGCAAGGGATTGGGTGGCCTCACTGAGAATGGGCGGGGACAAACCGAGGTCGGTAAACCGTAAAATATCAACACTGCGTTCTTTTTCCAAATTTTGCCAACGGCAAGGCCTGTCAGTAAAAATCTCCCGGAAACTGACTTCTTTAAAAGTCGATAAAAACCTGCCCGTCTTTTTCAAGGATTCCGAAATCGAAGCTGCAATCGACTCGAATGACCCGGGAAATGATTTCGTATCGGTACGGGACAATCTTATTATCGAAATTTTGTATCAAACGGGTATCCGGCGGTCCGAATTAATTTCCATCAAGGACGAAGATTTCAATTTTTTTTCGTTAACTTTGCGTATATGGGGCAAGGGAAGCAAAGAGCGGCTTGTCCCCATATCCGGCCTTTTGAAGAACAAGGTAGAGGGTTACATAAAGTTGCGTAACGCCATGTTCGGAAAGACGGCAACCCTGATTGTATCGGATAAAGGCGGGCCGGCGTATCCTAATCTCGTATACCGGGTAGTCAGGAAAAAGATGGGCGAGGCAGGCGTGCAGGGTAAGAGAAGCCCCCACGTGGTAAGGCATACTTTTGCCACGGAGATGTTGAATGCCGGCGCGGAATTGGATGCTGTCCGCTCGTTGTTGGGACACGCGAATCTGGCGGCTACGCAAGTGTATACGCATACGACGTTCGAAAGAATGAAATCGGTTTACAAGAAGGCACATCCCCGCAAATAAAGGGGACACACATATATTATAATAACCTTTTAAATTTTACGACTATGGAAATTACGATTCAGGCAATCAAGTTTGATGCGTCGGCGAAGTTGGACGAGTTTATCAGAAAACGCTTGGAAAAATTGGATCGCTTTTACGAAGGCATAGACTCGATAGAAGTGATGTTGAAAGTGGTAAAGCCTGAAACTTCCGAGAACAAAGAAGTAGGAATGCAGTTGAAGGCCCCGCATGTCGATATTTACGCCAATAAGATAGCTGATTCATTCGAGCAGGCAGCCGATGAATGTGCCGAAGCTTTGCAAAAGCAGCTCATAAAATTGAAAGAAAAAATGCGTCAGGATTAAATTTTTCCGCAAAAGTTTTGTGGGTATTCAAAAAAGTAATACATTTGCAAGCCGTTTGAGAGAAGCGCCTCGAAAAACGGCTTGAATTGTCAAACGACTATGGCTATGCCTCTTTAGCTCAGTTGGCCAGAGCACGTGATTTGTAATCTCGGGGTCGTTGGTTCGAATCCGACAAGAGGCTCCAGATTTTTATTGGGCAGTTACCAGAGTGGCCAAATGGGGCTGACTGTAACTCAGCTGGCTTTCGCCTTCGGTGGTTCGAATCCATCACTGCCCACGCTTTCCTTCGGGATGGTATTTTATTAGTTAAAAACACGATTAGGGTGGATGCCCGGGTCGGAAAAATTGCGGGAATAGCTCAGTTGATAGAGCATTAGCCTTCCAAGCTGAGGGTCGCGGGTTTGAGTCCCGTTTCCCGCTCTTTTTTTGCCGATATAGCTCAGCTGGTAGAGCGCATCCTTGGTAAGGATGAGGTCACGGGTTCAAGTCCCGTTATTGGCTCACATTCTAACTACTATTAATTTATTTATAATTATGGCAAAAGAGAAATTTGACAGGTCTAAACCGCACGTAAACATCGGTACCATCGGTCACGTTGACCACGGTAAGACGACTTTGACTGCTGCCATTACCACCGTATTGGCTAAGAGAGGTCTTTCCGAGGTTAAATCTTTCGATCAGATCGATAATGCACCTGAAGAAAAAGAGCGTGGTATAACAATCAATACTTCGCACGTTGAATACGAAACCGAAACCCGCCACTATGCACACGTAGACTGCCCGGGACACGCCGACTATGTGAAGAACATGGTAACTGGTGCTGCCCAAATGGACGGTGCTATCATCGTGGTAGCTGCTACTGACGGTCCGATGCCCCAAACACGCGAGCACATCCTTTTGGCTCGTCAGGTGAACGTTCCCCGTTTGGTTGTGTTCATGAACAAATGCGACATGGTGGACGATCCTGAAATGTTGGATTTGGTAGAAATGGAAATGCGCGAGCTTTTGAGTTTCTACGATTTCGACGGAGACAATACTCCTATCATCCGTGGTTCTGCCCTTGGTGCTCTTAACGGTGTTGCCGAATGGGAAGACAAAATCATGGAGTTGATGAACGCGGTTGACACATGGATTGAATTGCCTAAACGTGATGTTGACAAACCTTTCTTGATGCCCGTTGAAGACGTGTTCTCGATTACGGGTCGTGGTACTGTTGCTACCGGCCGTATCGAAACAGGTGTTGTGAAAGTTGGCGACGAGGTTCAAATCATAGGTCTCGGTGCAGAAGGTAAGAAATCAGTTATCACCGGTGTTGAAATGTTCCGCAAATTGTTGGACGAAGGTGAAGCCGGCGACAACGTAGGTTTGTTGCTTCGTGGTATCGACAAAGACGAAGTTAAACGTGGTATGGTTATAACCCACCCGGGTGCTGTAACTCCTCACGATGAGTTCAAAGC